>NZ_JBHVVM010000020.1:0-160722 GCF_042883525.1 Streptomyces sp. NPDC058195 | reverse complement strand
CACCGTCAGATCATCAGCGAAACGCCGGTCACCCGTCGCATCCGGCACATACTTCACACAGACAACGATCCTCAAGCTCACGCCGGCTCTCCTACCTGGTGCGGTTTGTACAGACGACAGTATGGCACTCAGTACCCTCTGTAAAGGAACCTGGTGCCAGAAGAGGCGTTTCGGTGTTACGTTCCCGGCATGACTGAAGCGCGCAGACCAGCCAAGAAGGCCCCGATGCGGGAAGTGCTTGCGGAGGCGGCCTTCCAGCTCTTCCTGGAGCGCGGCTTCGAGGAGACCACGGTGGACGACATCGTGGCGCGGGCCGGGGTCGGGCGCCGGTCGTTCTTCCGGTACTTCCCCTCCAAGGAGGACGCGGTCTTCCCGGACCACGAGCGCTGCCTGGCCGACATGACCGGGTTCCTGGCCGCGGCCGGGGACGCCGAGCCGGTGGAGGCGGTGAGCGGCGCGGCCCGGCTGGTGCTGCGCATGTACGCGGCCAACCCCGAGTTCTCCGTGCAGCGTTACCGCCTCACCCGGGAGGTGCCGGGGCTGCGCACCTATGAACTGTCCGTGGTGCGGCGGTACGAGCAGACGCTCGCCGGCTATCTGCGCGACCGGTACGGCGACGCGGACGACGGGGCGCTGCGCGCCGAGGTGATCGCCGCTTCCGTGGTGGCCGCGCACAACAACGGGCTGCGGACCTGGCTGCGTTCGGGCGGCGAGGGGGACGCGGAGGCCGCCGTCGACCACGCCCTGGGAATGGTGCGCCGGGTGTGGGGGAGCGGGGCGGGCGCGGGAGCCCCCGCGCCCACGGCGACGGCTCCCGCGGGCGACGGTGATGTGGTGGTGATGGTCGCCGCGAAGGGGGCTCCGATGTGGCGTGTGGTGCAGCAGATCGAGGCGGCCCTCGGCTAAAGGCAGGTCCTCCACTGCGAACGACTGGCACTGAGTGTCTTTACGTTTCGGCACTCAGTGCCCTATGGTGCGGACGCGCCGACGGGCCAGTGCGGCGCGTCCGAGCCGAGCGCAGGGGGTCGACCGTGTCCCAGTTGTCCAATGGCACCGTGCGGACGGTGCATGAGGAAGCCGGCCTGAACTACCACCGGTGCCGATGGTGCGGCACGGCCTCCTTCCGGAGGCTGCTCTGCCCGGTGTGCGCGTCGAGCGACCTGAAGCCCGAACACAGCGACGGCCTGGGTGTCGTGGTGCGGTCCGGTGTCGTCCACCGCTACACGCAGGCCGCGCGCAACGAGTCCCTCGTCCGCCTGCCGGAGGGCTTCGTGTTCCGCTGCCGGGTCGTGGGCGCGGCACCTCACCGGGTGGTGGTCGGCGCTCAGGTGCGCCCCGTCGCCGTCGAGGGGCCGGACACCGGTGAAGTGGTCTTCGAGCTCTGCGACCCACCGCGCGAGGACTGGTACTGAGGGGACCACGGGACGCGTCGTACGCACGGTGCGTCCCGGCCGCCCGGGTTCGCCCGCCTCCCCGCGCAGGGCACCCTCTGAGAGGCGCAGGCACACTCTGTGTGTCTTTTTCTGTCGTCAAGAGGATGATTCACGCATGATTACGCTCAAGAAGGAAGACGGACCGGCTGATCTGGACGGGGTGACCCATCTGTCCATCGGAGTGTCCTGGGATCCGACCGCGGGCAGCAGCGGCGGGATGATGGGGCTGCTCCGCCGCAAGTCCGGTACCGACCTCGACCTGATCGCCATCGCCATGCAGGACGGTGATCCGGTGCGCCTCGCGGGACTCGACTCCCTCGATCCGATGGGCAACGGCTCCCTGGTTCACAGCGGCGACAACCAGACCGGGCACGGCGACGGCGACGACGAGACGGTGACGGTCGAGTTCGCGCGGCTCCCGCCTCATATCACCTCCATCGTGTTCGTCGCCGCCGCCTACAAGAAGGGGAGCTCCTTCCAGAAGGCGCGCAACATCAGCTTCAAGGTGTACGACGCGACCGGGGGAAGCTCCCAGCAGGTCGCCGATATCTGGCCGAGCCTGCTCACCCAGGACAACGGCTGCGCCGTGGCCAAGGCCGTGCGCGTCGGCGGCACCTGGAAACTCGAAGTGATCAACACGACGGGGAAGATCAAGCAGGGCAACGAGCATGCCCTGATGCGCTTCGCCGCCAGCAAGTAACGCGCGTCCGCCCGCCCGGCCGTGTGCGTGTGTGTCTGCCCGGTGGTCCGCCGGTGGTCCCTCGGGGGAGGGCCGCGCGGTGCGGACGGTGAACAGGCCCGGCTCCGCGGGCTTTCCGGGGAGCGAGGTGCCGCGTTCCGCCGAACGCCGCCCGTCCGCGGCACCCTCCCGCGCGACGCCCCGTTCGTGCCGGAGGCGGTGAGGAAGGGGCGCGGGATGGCCGGCGGCCTTCCGGGGAAGGGGGAGGAGGAGAGTTCCGGCGCGGTCTTCCCGGATTCTCCCCAGGGCCGGTCCCGAGCGCCCGTCATCTGGGCCGTCGGCACGTCAACAGTAAGGTGACAGGCCTGTGTTCACGACCCGACCCACCCTCCAGGGCACCTTCGGCATGGTGTCCTCCACCCACTGGCTCGCCTCGCAGTCCGCGATGGCCGTCCTGGAGGACGGCGGCAACGCCTACGACGCGGCCGTCGCCGCCGGATTCGTCCTGCACGTCGTCGAACCCCACCTCAACGGCCCGGCGGGCGAAACGCCGATGATCATCGCGCCGAAGGACGGCGAGGTGCGCGTGGTGTGCGGCCAGGGCCCCGCCCCGGCCGGTGCGGACATCGCCCACTACCGCTCCCTCGGCCTCGGCCTGGTCCCCGGCACCGGACCGCTCGCCGCCGCCGTGCCGGGCTCCTTCGACGCCTGGATGCTGCTGCTGCGCGACCACGGCACCAAGCACCTCGCCGAGGTGCTGCGGTACGCGATCGGCTACGCCGAGGACGGCCATGCCCCCGTCGAGCGGGTCGGCCGGACCGTGGAGACCGTCCGCGAACTCTTCGAGACCGAGTGGCACTCCTCCGCCGAGGTGTACCTGCCCGGCGGAAGCCCGCCCCGGCCCGGCCGGCTGTTCCGCAACCCCCGGCTCGCCGCGACCTGGCGCCGGCTGACCGCCGAGGCCGAGGCGAGCGGCGGCGCGGAGCGGACCGCGCAGATCGAGGCCGCCCGCCGGATCTGGCGCGAGGGCTTCATCGCCGAGGCCCTGGTCCGCCAGGCCGCCCGTCCCACCATGGACACCACCGGCTCCCGGCACACCGGCACCCTCACCGCCGCCGACCTGGCCGGCTGGTCCGCGTCCTACGAGGCGCCCGCCACGTACGACTGGAACGGCTGGACGCTGGCCAAGGCGGCCGGCTGGAGCCAGGGCCCCGCCCTCCTCCAGCAGCTCGCCCTGCTCCCCGCCGCACTGCCCCGGTACGGCGGCGCGGACTACGTCCACCTGCTCATCGAGGGCTGCAAACTCGCGATGGCCGACCGGGAGGCCTGGTACGGCGACGCCGCCGACGTCCCGCTCGACGCACTGCTCAGCGAGCCGTACAACGCCGGGCGCCGCGCACTGATCACCGCCGAGGCCTCGCGCGAGCTGCGTCCCGGCCGCCCGGACGGACGCGAACCGGTACTCAGCGGCCACATCCGGGCCCTCGTCTCCGGCACGGGCGGGGACGCCACCGGCCCCGCCCATGCCCCGGGGACCGGCGAGCCGACCGTGGCGAGGGACGGGACGACCCGCGGGGACACCTGCCACCTCGACGTGGTGGACCGCTGGGGCAACATGATCTCCGCCACCCCCAGCGGCGGCTGGCTCCAGTCCAACCCCGTCGTGCCGGAACTCGGCTTCCCGCTCGGCACCCGGCTCCAGATGACCTGGCTGGAGGAGGGCCTGCCGAACTCGCTCCGGCCCGGCCGCCGCCCCCGCACCACCCTCTCCCCGTCCCTCGCGCTGCGCGGCGGCGTCCCCGTGATGGCGTTCGGCACCCCCGGCGGTGACCAGCAGGACCAGTGGCAGGCGCACTTCTTCCTGGCGGTGGCGCTGCGTGCCAGGGTGCGCGGCGGGCTCGACCTCCAGGGCGCCATCGACGCCCCGAACTGGCACAACGACAGCTTCCCGGCCTCCTTCTTCCCGCGCGGCATGCGCCCCGGCAGCGTCACCGTCGAGGGTCACATGGACCCGGAGGTCGTCGCGGAGCTGCGCCGCCGGGGTCATGACGTCACCGTCGGGGCCCCCTGGTCCGAGGGGCGGCTGTGCGCCGTGGCCCGCGACCCGGAGACCGGGGTGCTGTCCGCCGCGGCCAACCCGCGCGGCATGCAGGGGTACGCCGTCGGTCGCTGAGCAGCCATGTTCCCGCCATGACCAGGTGGCCGGGGCCGCGCCGGGACGTGATTGGCTGGGGGCATGTTCGACACACTCCTCACCGACGGTACGACCGAGGTCGAAGCGGCGGTCCGCGCAGCGGCCGCCGCCGAGATCATGCCCCGCTTCCGGCGGCTCGCCGAGCACGAGATCGTCGAGAAGAACGGCCCGTACGATCTCGTCACCACCGCCGACCGCCTCGCCGAGGAGCGCCTCACCGCCTCCCTGACCCGGCTGCTGCCCGGATCCGTCGTCGTCGGCGAGGAGGCGGTGCACGCCGACCCGAAGGTGTACGACGCCCTCGGTGGGGACACGCCCGTGTGGATCGTCGACCCGATCGACGGCACCCGCCAGTTCGTCCACGGCGAGCCGGGCTTCTGCACCCTGGTCGCCCTCGCCCACCGCGGCGAACTCCTGGCCTCGTGGACGTACGCCGCGGCCCTGGACCGGATGGCCGTCGCCGTGCGCGGCGGCGGCGCCACCCTGGACGGCGAGGCGATACGCTCCGGCTCACCCGTCCCCGGCGACCCGCTGCACGTGGCGACGTCACACCCGGACCACACCACCGACGAGCGGATGCGCGCCCTGCTGGGCCTGCGCACCGAGGGCATCGCCGCCCGGCCCTGCGGTTCGGCGGGCCTCGAATACCTGGACATCGCCCGGGGCGCGCTGGACGCGGTCGCCTTCACCTGGGAGTACGCCTGGGACCACGCGGCGGGCCTGCTGCTGGTCGCCGAGGCGGGCGGCGCCCAGGCCACCCTCTCCGGCGCACCGTTCCGCATCACCGGCGGCAACACCCTGCCGTTCACGGTGGCCCGCGACGAGGCGACCGTCACCCGCGTCCTGGAAGCCCTGCGCGGCGCGGCCTGATCCGGAACCGCCGCGCGCAGCGGTTCCGGGGAGCTCCGGGCCGCTGCCGCTGCCGCTGCCGCTGCCGACGCCGACGCCGTGTCAGTTCCCCGTGCGGACCGGTGAGTACGCGCCCGGCGCCCCTCGCCCGGATGCGCGGGGGGACCGGAGCCGGGCGGATGTCCGGGCCGCACCCTTCGCGACGGCCCGGACAACGGACACCGGGCACCGGGCACGGCGGTGAGCCGGGACAGCGCCGCGGCGACGGGGCGGGCGGAGCGGTTCCGCGAGCCGGAGCGGGCATGGCCTGCGGATCCGGGGCGCTCGTCGAGCAGTTTCCCTCCCCGCGGCGGTGCTGTCGGTGGCGCGGAATATCCTGGCTGTCCTGGCCACCGGCTGACGAAGGAGTCCGAAGGTGCCGTCGATGCTCGATGCAGTCGTCGTGGGGGCGGGCCCCAATGGACTGACCGCCGCGGCCGAACTGGCCCGCCGAGGTTTCTCCGTCGAGGTCTTCGAGGCGAAGGAGACCGTCGGGGGCGGTGCCCGCACCGAGGAGCTCACCCTCCCCGGATTCCGCCACGACCCCTGTTCCGCCGTCCACCCGCTGGGCATCGGGTCGCCCGCGTTCGACACGATGCCGCTCGCGCGGCACGGCCTGGAGTGGCTCCAGCCGGAGCTGGCGCTCGCGCATCCCTTCCCGGACGGCACGGCCGCCGTGCTCACCGGCTCGGTGGGGGAGAGCGCCATGTCCCTGGGCGCCCGTGACGCGGGGGCGTACCGCAGGCTCGTCGCCCCCTACCTCGGCCACTGGGAGACCCTCGCCCAGGACTTCCTGCGCACCCCGTGGGACGGCCTGCCCCGCGACCCGTACCGGTGGGTGCGGTTCGGGCTCGACGCGCTGCAGCCCGCCTCGCTGCTCTCCCGCCGTTTCCGCGACGCGAAGGCGCGCGGCCTGTTCGCCGGGCTCGCCGCCCACGCCATAGCGCCCACCAGCGGCCCGGCGACCGCCGGGATCGCCCTGCTCTTCGCCCTGGCGGCGCACGAGCGGGGCTGGCCCGTGCCGCGCGGCGGATCGCAGGCCATCTCCGACGCCCTGGCCGGGTACGTACGCGAACAGGGCGGCACGATCCGTACCGGCGTCGACGTCAGGCGGCTCGACGAGCTGCCGCCCGCCCGCTCCTACGTCTTCGACACCTCGCCGACCGCGCTGGCCCGCATCGCCGGTCTCGGCCACGCCTACCGCGGCTTCCGCTACGGCGCCTCCTGCTTCAAGATCGACTACGCGCTGTCGGGGCCCGTCCCCTGGACCGCCGAGGAGGCCCGCCGGGCCGGTACGGTCCACGTCGGCCCCACCGCGGGCGAGATCGACTCCGCGCTGAAGGCCGCGGTGAACGGGCAGGACCCGAGCGTCCCGTTCCTGATCACCGCCCAGCCGAGCCTGGCCGATCCGTCCCGTGCCCCCGAGGGCAAGCACGTCTTCTGGGTCTACGGACACGTCCCCTCGGGCTGGGAGGGCGACGCCACCGAGGTCATCGAACGGCAGCTGGAGCGCTTCGCCCCCGGCTTCCGTGACCTGGTGCTCGCCCGCGCCGTCGCGGGACCGCCCGAACTCGCCGCGCGCAACGCCAACTACGTCGGCGGGGACATCGCGTGCGGAGCGTTCGCCGGTCTGCAGACCGTGATCCGCCCCAAGCTCGCCAGGGTGCCGTACGCGACGGCCCATCCAGCGGTTTTCCTGTGCTCCTCGGCCACCCCTCCCGGCCCCGGAGTGCACGGCATGTGCGGCCACCACGCGGCGAAGGCGGTCTGGCGCCGTCTGCGGGCGACGTGAGGTCCGGGCACGGCATGATGTCCGTCATGCGCACCTCCGAAGGCGTCACCGTCACCCTGGTCCGTGGCGACCTCACCCGGCAGTCCGCCGACGTCATCGTCAACGCCGCCAACTCCTCCCTGCTCGGCGGCGGCGGGGTCGACGGCGCGATCCACCGGCGCGGCGGCCCGGAGATCCTCGCCGCCTGCCGGGAGCTGCGCGCCTCGCGGTACGGCAAGGGCCTGCGCCCCGGCCAGGCGGTCGCCACCACCGCCGGAGCGCTCGACGCGCGCTGGGTGGTCCACACCGTCGGACCGGTCTGGAGCAGCGTCGAGGACCGTTCCGCCCTGCTCGCCTCCTGCTACCGCGCGTCCCTGCGCGTGGCCGCGGAGCTGGGGGCGCGCACCGTCGCCTTCCCCGCCGTCTCGACCGGGATCTACGGCTGGCCCCTGGACGACGGCGCGCGGATCGCCGTCCGCACGGTGATCGAGGAGGCCGCGCCGCCCGTCGAGGAGGTGCGGTTCGTGCTGTTCGACGACCACGCGTACGTGGAGTTCGAGTCGGCCCTGGCGGCGCAGCGCTGAACGCCGGCCGCAGCGCAAACCGGAGAAGTCCTGGCAGCCGGAGGTTGATGTCGGATTCTCGCCAGCCTCCGAGGCCCCGGCCGACGGATGCTTGGCCTATGCACACCGACACCGAGCGCTGCGTACGGGCCGTCCAGTCCAAGGACGCCCGCTTCGACGGCTGGTTCTTCACCGCGGTGCTGACCACCCGGATCTACTGCCGCCCCAGCTGCCCGGCCGTGCCGCCCAAGGCGGCGAACATGACCTTCTACCCGAGCGCGGCGGCCTGCCAGCAGGCCGGATTCCGGGCCTGCAAGCGGTGCCGCCCCGACACCAGCCCCGGCTCCCCCCAGTGGGACGCCCGCGCCGACTCCGTCGCCCGCGCGATGCGGCTCATCCAGGACGGTGTCGTCGACCGGGAGGGAGTCGCCGGACTCGCGAAGCGGCTCGGCTACTCCGCCCGCCAGATCGAGCGGCAGCTCCACGCCGAACTGGGCGCGGGCCCGCTCGCCCTGGCCCGCGCCCAGCGCGCCCAGACCGCCCGGCTGCTCATCGAGACGACCGGGCTGTCCATGGCGGACGTCGCGTTCGCCGCCGGATTCTCCTCCGTCCGCACCTTCAACGACACGGTCCGCGAGGTCTTCGCCCTCACCCCCGGTGAGCTGCGCGAGCGCACCGCCCGGGGCACGAGACCGCCGGCCACTGTGGGGGCGATCACGCTGCGCCTGCCGTACCGGGCCCCGCTCAACCCCAGCAACCTCTTCGGCCACCTCGCCGCGACCGCCGTCCCCGGAGTCGAGGAGTGGCGCGACGGTGCGTACCGGCGCACCCTCACGCTGCGCCACGGTCACGGCATCGTCGCCCTCACCCCGCACCCCGGTCACATCGCCTGCCGGCTCTCCCTCACCGATCCGCGTGACCTCACCCTCGCGATCAGCCGCTGCCGCCGCCTGCTCGACCTGGACGCGGACCCGGTCGCCGTCGACGAGCAGCTCTCCGCCGACCCGCTGCTCGCCCCGCTGGTCGCGGCGGCGCCGGGGCGGCGGGTTCCGCGTACCGTCGACGGCGCGGAGTTCGCCGTACGCGCGGTGCTCGGCCAGCAGGTCTCGACGGCCGCCGCCCGCACCCACGCGGCCCGCCTGGTGCTCGCGCACGGCCGCCCCGTCGACGACCCGGAGGGCGGCGGCCTCACCCACCTCTTCCCCAGCCCCGAGGCGCTCGCCGGGCTCGACCCCGGACAGCTCGCCCTGCCGCGCAGCCGCCGCACCACCCTCACCACCCTGGTCGGCGCGCTCGCCGACGGATCACTGCGGCTGGACACCGGCACCGACCGGGAGCGCGCACGCGCCCAGCTGGCCGCCCTCCCAGGATTCGGCCCCTGGACCGTCGACGTGATCGCCATGCGGGCCCTCGGCGACCCGGACGCCTTCCTCCCCACCGACCTCGGCATCCGGCGCGCTGCGGAACACCTCGGCCTCCCCTCCACCCCGGCGGCGCTCACCGCCCGTGCCGCGGCCTGGCGCCCCTGGCGGGCCTACGCGGTGCAGTACCTGTGGACCGTCGACGACCACCCCATCAACCATCTGCCCACCTGAGGAAGACCGGGAAGTCCAGCCATGACCACCACACCTCCGGGTACGGCGACCCGACGGCACACCGTCGTCGACAGCCCGTACGGTCCGCTCACCCTCGTCGCGGCCGACGGAGTCCTCTGCGGCCTCTACATGACCGCGCAGCGCCACCGCCCGCCCGAGGAGTCCTTCGGCGCGCCGGACCCGGAGCCCTTCGCCGAGGCCGTCCGCCAGCTCGACGCCTACTTCTCCGGGGAGCTGCACGTCTTCGACCTGCCGCTGCGCCTGGAGGGCACCCCCTTCCAGCGTGACGTGTGGGCGCTGCTCCAGCGGATCCCGTACGGCGAGACCCGCTCGTACGGCGAACTGGCCGAGCAGCTCGGCAAACCGGGCGCCTCCCGTGCCGTGGGGCTGGCCAACGGCAAGAACCCGGTGGGCATCATCGTTCCCTGCCACCGGGTCGTCGGCGCCTCCGGAAGCCTCACCGGCTACGGCGGGGGACTGGACCGCAAGCAGCGGCTGCTGGCCTTCGAGAGCAAGGCCGCCGACGACACCCCGGCGCTCTTCTGACCCCGGTGCCGAACGCCCCCGGACATACGGACGGGCCCGGACCGCCCCGTGAGTACAGGTGGTCCGGGCCCGCCCGCGCGGCCGACGGCCGTCAGCCGGTGAAGATCTCCACCAGGGTCCAGATCGCCAGCCCCAGCATGCAGAGTCCGCCGATCCGCTGGACCGTCTTCAGCGGCACCCGCCCGGCGATGAAACGCCCCGCGAGCAGCGCCAGCGCCGACACCGACATCAGCGCGGCGGCCGAGCCGATCGCCGTGGACCAGGTGCCGTTGCTCGCGGCCAGGTTGGCCGTGGTGATCTGGGTGAGGTCGCCCCACTCGCTGATGAAGACCGCCATGAAAGCGGTCGAGTAGACCGGCCAGAAACCGGTCACCGTCTTCGGAGCGCTGTCGCCGTCCTCGTCATCGCCGCCACCGGAGCGCAGCAGCATGAACGCCCCGAACCCGAAGAGGGCGGCGGAGACGAGCTTGACGATCCACTCGGGCAGCAGCCCGATCAGGCCGCCCGCCCCCACCGCGATGGCGACGTGGACGATGAACGCGGACGACGTGCCGAACCAGACGTACAGCGGTCGCATGCGGGTGCCCATCGCGAGCGACGCGAACATCGTCTTGTCGGGGAGTTCCGCGAGGAAGATCAGCCCGAAGGCGGTGACGATCGCCAGGGGGTCGAGGTGCATTCCGGGTGGCTTTCTGTAGGAGCCGGGCCCCGGGCCTTCGCGACGTGCCACTCGGGCATCCGGAGGACCACTCGGCCCGGCATGACGTCAGCGCCCACGGGTGCGGGCGTGTCATACCTGACCGAAGGTCTCGCCCGCCCGCGGTGATCCACGGGCCCGGTCACCGGGAACCCAGGGGTTCCAGTGTGTCGACGACCGGTTTGCGGGGCTACTCCCCTTCGCAGCCGCCCACTCTACCCCACCGCGCACCTGGCGATCGGGTGTTCGATGCGATGGCGGATACGGGTACAGTCCCCGCGTGATCATCCACGTCCGCCCGGGAAGCCCACCCGCATGAGCCGCCGCACAGGCCGCACGGGCCGCGCGGCCCCCGCCCGGGAGACGCCCCGGCCCACCGTCAGCGTCTGCCGCGGCTGCTGCTGCGGTACCTCCAAGGTCCCGGACGTGGACCACGCCGGCCAGCTCGTCGCGCTGCGGCGGGCGCTGGACGGAGTGGCGACGGTGCGTGCCGTGGAGTGCCTGGACGCCTGCGAACAGGCCAATGTCGTCGTCGTACAGCCGTCGGCCGAGGGCCGCCGCTCGGGCGGCCGCCCGGTCTGGCTCGGGCTGGTCAACGACCCGGACGCACTGGCCGACATCGTCGGCTGGGCCGCGGCGGGCGGACCGGGACTGGCGGACCCGCCGGAGATCCTCGGCCTGTACACCTTCCGTCCCTCGCGCCGCGTACAGCGGGAACTCGACCAGGACTGAGCGCGTGCGGACCGGACGGTCTCCTCAGGCGTCGGCCGACGTGCCCCGCGGTGTCAGCCGCCCCAGCAGCGCGGGCAGCGCCGTGCCGATCGGCTCCCGAATGGTCTCCTCGGCCAGCTCGTCGTACGGCGTCGGCTCCGCGTTCACCACGATGAACCGCGCCCCGTGCTCCACCGCGATCCCGGCCAGTGAGGCCGCCGGCTGCACCTGAAGCGTCGTACCCACCGCGATGAACAGGTCACAGCCCTTCGCGATCGCCATCGCGTTTCCCAGCACCACCGGATCGAGCCGCTCGCCGAACATGACCGTGGCCGACTTCAGGATGCCGCCGCAGGCCGTGCACGGCGGATCGGCCTCACCGGCCTCCACCCTGGCCAGCGCCTCGTCCATCGACGACCTGGCGTGACAGCGGGTGCACACCACCTCGCGCGCGCTTCCGTGCAGCTCCACGACCTTGCGGGCGGGGAGCCCGGCCCGCTGGTGCAGGCCGTCCACGTTCTGCGTGATCACCCGGACCGGGGTGCCGGACCGCTCCAGCTCCGCGACCGCGCGGTGCGCCACGTTCGGCTCGGCGGCCCGGGCCGCACTGGTCCTGCGCATCTGCCAGGAGCGGCGGCGGATCTCCGGGTCGGCCATGTAGAAGTCGTACGTGACGAGCTTCTCCGCCTCCGGGTCCTTGCGCCAGAGCCCGTTGGGCCCGCGGTAGTCGGGAATGCCGGAGTCCGTGGAGATTCCGGCGCCGCTGAGGATCGCGACGAGAGTCATGCCGCGAGCGTACGCAGCGCCGGGCCGCCCCCGCGAGACGATTTCGCCCGCACCGCACCCGGGGAGCGGTGCGGGCACACGTCAGGAGACGGGGGCGAACGGCGACGGGGTGAGCCCCGTCCAGGTGTTCAGCACCGCGCGGGCGGTCTGCTTGGTGACCCCGCCGTCCTGGACCGTGCCGCTGCGCGCGACGTAGAACCGCCCGTCGTCCAGCGACACCAGCCCGTACTGCCCGTACTGGCCGGGCGCGGGCCAGCCGTACGTACCGGTCGCGGCGTCGTGCGCGCCCGCGCGCAGCAGCGGGAGCAGCAGGCCCCGCTCCGGGCGCTGCTGCCCGCGCACCGGCCCGCGCACCGGCTCCCGCGCCCCGTCCACGGCGAAGACCGAGTAGTTGGGGAAACCGGGTTTGGTGCCCTTGTACGCGGCCATCAGCCAGGTGCCGCTGTGCCCGTCGTACTCCAGGTTCTGCACGCCGTACGTGGTGTTCCCGGTGTACACGAAGAACTTGCCGCCGACGCGGGCCGGACCGCTGGTGTGCGGGACCGACTCGGTCAGCGGGCGCTCGTACGTCCTCCACCGGGAGATGTCGTACTGGAGCAGCACCTGGTGGTCGTTGTCCGTGCGGCCGGTGTTGGCGTACACGCCGTACGCCACGGTCAGCCGCGTCCCGGCGCGCTTGCCGCGGCGGTCGCCGAAGGCAGGGCCGAAGGCGACGCCGTCGATGCCGCTGCAGCCGTAGCGGTGGTCGGGCGTGCTGCCCGTGTCGCCGTCGAAGACGCCGTCGCCGTTCATGTCGGCGGTGAAGTCCTTCACGGCCTCCCTGAGGTAGACGGTCGAGACGACCCCCGTGGACTGGGCGTCCATGTTCATCCGGGTGATGCGGTCGACGTCGACGATCGCGATGTAGAAGGACTTCGCCTCCTTGTACTCCAGCGAGCCGTAGACCCGGCCGTCCTTCTCGTTGAAGTCCAGGTCGCCGAGGTGGCCGGTGAAGCCGGTGACCGAGCCGACCGGCTTGCCGGCCAGGTCCGTCTTCACCAGCAGATTGGTCATCGAGAAGTACACGAAGCCCTTGCGGCGGTCGATGGCCATGCCCTGGACATGGCCGGACTGCCAGGCGCCGCCGTCGACCGACGAGGGCGGCGTGCCGTGGGCGGCGGGGGCGGTGGCCGGTGCCGGTTGCGCGAGCGCCGTCGACGTGGTGGCGACGACCGCCGCGCAGGCCAGTGCCGCGGCGGCCGTGGCCAGCCGTCCGCCGAGGTGTCCCGTGTGCTGACGCATGGTCCCTCCGCTGTCGTGGAGTCCGGATGATGCCGGTCGGGCGTGAACAGCGGGCCCATGGCACATGAACGCGCGAGTCCGGCAGCCGCCGACCGGACTACCAGCTGACGGTCTGTCAGTACAAGGGGGCGCGACGGGAACGCCGGGCGGGTGCGGGGGCGGGGGGCGTGCGCGCGGGCCGTTCCGGCCGGGCGGTCAGAAGTCCACGGGGAGGCCGTCCTCCAGCTCCACCGGCCCCCCGTCGCTGCCGAGCGCCTCCAGCGCCGCCCGCACGCGTGTCGCGAGCGGGCCGAGCAGATAGCGGTCGGTCTCCTCGGGCTCCACCAGCCGCCAGGACAGCAGCTCCTCCTCCTGGAGCCGGATCGCCCCCAGCTGCGCCGCGTCCAGCACGCCGCCGTCGTAGAGGTACGCGGCGATCGGCGGGCGGTGCGGCCCGCGCGCCCAGTCCACGGCGAGGAGCCGTCCCGGCGGCAGGTCGAGCCCGATCTCCTCCGCCGTCTCACGGCGCGCCGCCTGCCGGGGCCCTTCGCCCTGGTCGGCCTCGACCGTTCCGCCGGGCAGCGCCCAGCCCTTCCGGTAGTTCGGCTCGACGAGCAGCAGCCGCCCGCGCTCGTCCCGGAACAGCGTGGCCGCGGCGGCCAGCACCCGGGGGAGCCCGGCGATGTACGAGAGGTAGTCAGTGGTGGTCACGCGGGCAGCGTAGAGGTTGAGGAACACCGGAACGAAAACCGGGCCTGACGAGCAGGGTGGATGGGTGCCCCACTCCACGGCCATGGAGGGCTACTTCGAGGACGCGGGCCGGTGGGAGGAGAACGCCCTGATGAGCGTGGGTCTCTGACGGGAGGACCGGCACGTGCGTGCCCGTGGAGGAAGGGCACGCACGCGGCTTTGGGCTATTGCATGGAGCATTCCCGAAGGGTGGCGCCGCCGTAGGAGCTGCCGCCGTCCTTCGCCTTCACGACGACGTAGCGGAGCTTGCCCTGATTCAGCGCCGCTTCCAGCTGGTCCGCCAACGTGCCGTCCCGCGGGGACTTCTCCGCACGCTCCCTCATCGCTTCGATGATGGTCCGCGCGTACTCCTTGGTGCACTGCTGGACCATCTTGTTCTTGTACGGGCCCTTTCCCTGACGCCATTCGAGGTCACTCGATGGCGCCTTTGCCTCGACAATGAGCAGCTCGTCACCCTTGAGCTCGAACAGCTGATCGAACCTGCCGGAGCCGGTGGGGGTACTGGGCAGCGGGATCCACCTGGCACCCGGGAACGTCTCCGGGATGACGTGATAGCGGGCCGCGCTCTCGCCGAGCCGCTCGGGGATCTTGCTGTTGTTGGGCTTGACGCCCAGCTCTTTCCGGTAATGATTCAGCGCCTTGTCGCGCGCCTCCCCATTGGCCTCGGTTTTATGTTTCTTGAATTTCTGTTCCGCGTTGGTGAGATCCACTGACGTCTTGCGATAGTCGGCGATCTTGTCGAGCATGCCGCCGCGTTTTCCGTCCGCAACCGAGTCCGGACCGTAGAACTTCGCGGCGGACATCTTCGCGCCGGGGGCCGAGGGAATCTCGTTCTTCGAGATCCAGTTGTTTTCGTTGTCCCTGGCGAGAATCGGCAGCGTGACACCGTTCTCCTCGGTTTTCTCGTTCCGTCGGTGGCCGTCGCCATCCCTGTAGTTGGCAGCGAACCAGGCCGGGTCGTTGTTGGCCTTCCACACCATCTCGTCCTGGATGTACTTTGCGTGGTCGGCGGCGCTGCTCAACAGTTCGTTGCAGGTGAACACGCTGTTCGTGGGCTTCGGGATGCCGTCCGGGCCGGGCGGATAGGTGGTGAACACGGCCGCGTCGAAAGCGGGCCCGCCCGAGCCGTTGCAGAACTTTTCGAGCTTGAGTTTCTTCAGCTCCTTCACCAGTTCCTGCCGGTCGCTACCGGCCAGGACGGTGGAGGCGGTCGGGGCAATGTCGATCCGGGCGACCTTGCTGAATCCGGGCGGAACCACCCCGGGGCCGGAGAGTTCTCTGACCGCCGCCGTGAATTCTCTTACGACCTCGTCCGTTCCCCCGGACACGGACTTGATCTGGTTGGTCTGTTTGCCGGTCAGGTTCTGAAGGTCGGCCTTGTACGTGTCCGCAGAACCCTCGGGTTTGTAGGTGTTTCCCCAGACGATCTGATGTCCCGCGCGCGCCAGCTCGCTCGCATACTGCATCGCCCGCCGGTCGGAGACGGAGAGCCGAGCTGTCTTCGCTGCCAGTTCGGCAATGCCGCTCTCGCCGGAAACTCTCAGGCCGTTGGTGTTCACCGCTAGGTCGTAGAACGACTCGAACGCTCCCTGCTGCTTCAGATGGGCGACCGTCTTGCCGACATCGCTGAGTCGGCTCTCGCGGACCTCGGGGCTGGTCCGCGGACCGATGTCGGCCGTCATGGCGTCGAGGAGCTGCAGGACGGACTTGCCCTTGCTGTCGTTGGCCCGCTGGTCGCCCAGCGGCTCATTGAGCTTGAAACCGCGGCCCATCAGCCGTTTGACGAGCGCAGGGTCGTCGCCCATGACGCTCGCTTCGTAGAAGACCGCGGACCAGTTCACCTGGATCGTCTGGCCGGGCGGTGCCACATTCCTCGCCGCCGTCGTCAGCGTGCGGCTTCCGCCGGGAGGCACGGAAACAGGACTGTTCAGGGGCGTCTGTCCGGCTACGGTCACTATCACCGTGCCGCTGGCCGGAGCGGTGCCCTGGTTGGTCACGTTCACGGTGGCCGGGCAGCTCGGAGTGCTGCAGAACGATGTCGAGAGCTGTACGGCCACGTCCGTCTGGGCCGCCACACGTTGGCTCAGCGGTTCGGCGTGCTCTTGTGAGGTGTCGACCCGGCGTACGTTCTCCGTTGTTCTCTGCACCTGGGCCGGGGCGGGCTCGCTGACCGCGGACGACAGGGCCGGGGAGGGATCGGCCTCACCGGAAGCCGTCGGCACATTGCCTGCGTACCGCACGTGGCTCACGGACCGCGCGGCACCGTCCTGCGGGCCGGAGCGGAACACGGCAGCACTCGTATCCGAGGCGTCCGGCGCAGGTTCGGGTGTGCCGGTTCCCTGAGATCTGCCAGAACCGGGCAGGCCGACCGAGAGCGGCCGATACGGAGCGGACGCACTCACCACGATCCGCAGGGATCCGTCGGTCAGTACCTTCGCCGGACGGCCATGTACCGACATGGCCCCGCTCTGGCGCCACTTGGACCGCCGCCCGGACGGACCCTTGGTGTCCTTGCCCGAGATGGCGTCGGCCAGCGCCGTCGGAGTCATCCGGGACAGCTCGGCCAGGCCGATCACCCCTTGCGGAGGGTCGGCTACCCAGGTGTTGGCCAGTGCTTCGGCGCTTCCCGGTTCGTGCTCGAACCACCACTGACCGTTTCCGCGCAGAAGGGTCCGCTTGGGGCTCACGGCGAGTTCCGCGTATGCCCCCGAGTCACGGCCCAGGCTTCCGTACGCAGTTCCGTCGCGGGCGACCGTCAGACGGAAGTCGATCATCGCGCTGTTGCTGTTCATCGTGGTCCCCGCATAGGTGACCCCGCGCCAGGCGCGCAAGCTCTTCGTGGCTGCCGAGGCCAGTTGCGGGGGCGTCTTCTCTTGCGGCCAGAGAACAAAGGTCATCAGACCGGCGACGAGGACCGTGACCAGCGCCAGGACGCCCCAACGCCAGTACCAGCGACTGGATTTGATCGACTGAACGAGCGCTCTGGCCTTCTGGGACGCCCGACCGTCCGGTGGCGGCTGCTGCGGTGGCGGCGCAGGCGGCGGCCAGAGGGGCGAAACCTGCGAGGGAATCGGTGGGACCGAGGGGTACGGGGGAGGTGGTTGTCGCGGTGGTGGCTGCTCGGGCGGAACCGAAGAGTTGTCCCACGCGTCCATGTCTTCCCCCGGTTCTGGGATCGGGCGATCCCGCCGGGTCGTGGCGTGATGGTCCCGATTCCCCATTCCTGGATTCCAACGGAACTCCCCATTAAATCAAGGTTGTTGGCGTCACGTGACAGTTCGGGCCGCTCCCTGGTCACCGTGAGGACTATCCGGCAGAAGAGCGTGCGAGTGCGGCTTGCGCCGGGCGTCGTGGCAGCACTTCGGGTCCAGGACACGGCCCCAGGGACGGCGTACCACCTCACAGTCGCCATCGGTCAGCCCCGGATGCCGGTACTCATGCAGGTCCCGACCGGTCCCCGGCCCGCGTGCGGCGGTGTGTTCGTCGAGGAGAGCGCGGGCCTGCCAGTAGGAGAGGCGGGCCAGGCCGGTGTCCGGGCACACGTCGCGCGGCGCGAGGGCCTTCCCCGGGCCGGGACGGCGGTGGGTGACGAACAGCGGGCCCCGCGTACGGCCTTTCAGCAGCCGGGGCAGGAGACGGGCGGTGCCCGCGTCCCAGTACACGGTCTCCCGCACGTAGTCCTCCCGGGCCTGCCCGCGCCGGCGGGCCTTGCTCCGGGCCCCCTCCGCCTTCACCGGGCAGCGCCGGGCGCCGAGGTCCAGGTCCTCGATGCTGACGCCGAGGATCTCCTCGGAGCGGGCGCACGTCTCGTAGAGCATCCGCCACAGCGTCTTCTCCCGCAGGTGGACCTCGCGCCGGGCGGGGGCCGGTCCACGGCCATCTTCGGGCGGGCCGGGGCTCGGAGTCCGGCACCGCCAGCAGCTTCGTCCAGGCCGGGGCCTGCGGACCGTCGTAGCACTTCCGTACCCGCACCCTGCGGCGGCATCTGGACCCCACCATCGCCACCGCCCTCCAGACCCAGACCGGGAGGCAAGCATGAAACGCAAGGTCGGCTACACCTGGCGACTGCGCGAGGTCATGGCCCGGCACCAGATCTTCACGGACCCCGAACTGGTGCCGCTGTTGCGCGAACGTGGCATCGACCTCTCCGCCTCCCAGGTGCACCATCTGGTCTCCGGCACCTCTGAACGCCTGTCGTTGCAGGTCATGGCCGCGCTCTGCGACGTCCTGTCCTGCACCCCGGCCGACCTGGTGGCCACCACCGCCGAGAACGCCGACGTCCGCAAGACCGCCACCGGCGACCTTCCTGCCCCGGGTCCTGGAGATGCCCGCCCCGTCGTCGACGCCCTCGGCTGCCACGACGTCATCGCGACCCGCCTCGCATCCGAGGCCGGAGAAGACCGGAGTCGCTACGCCGACGACCACGTACGGTCACCAGCAGGCTGGGCCCCAGGCGGAACTGGCGACAGTTGAACAGGCGAGCCCACCAGTATCAACATCACCCCCCCGCGTAGTGACCGGGGCGGAACCGGGGTCACGACGGCTCTGGGCAGGGAGTATCCGCTGCGGATAGGGTCGGGGCGGCGCGACTGCCTGTTCGAGAGCAAGGGATGCAAGGTGACGGACGGAGCAGTGATGGAGACCGCACGCGTGCTTGTCGCGGCGGACAAGTTCAAGGGCTCGCTCACGGCGGCGCAGGTCGCGGAACGGGTGACGGCCGGGCTGCGGCGGGCCGTCCCCGGGGTGCGGGTGGAGACCCTGCCCGTGGCGGACGGCGGCGACGGCACGGTGGCGGCGGCGGTGGCCGCCGGGTTCGAGCGCCGCGAGGCACGGGTGACCGGGCCGCTGGGGGAGCCGGTGACCGCGGCGTACGCGCTGCGCGGGACCACGGCGGTCGTGGAGATGGCCGAGGCGTCGGGTCTCCAGCATCTGCCCGCGGGGGTTTTCGCCCCGCTCACGGCCACGACGTACGGCTCGGGCGAACTGCTCGCCGCCGCGCTCGACGCCGGGGCCCGCACCCTGGTGTTCGGCGTCGGCGGCAGCGCGACCACGGACGGCGGCGCGGGCATGCTGGCCGCGCTCGGGGCCCGCTTCCTGGACGCCGAGGGCAAGCCGGTCGGCCCCGGCGGCGGCGGGCTGGCCGCGCTGGCGGAGGCGGACCTGTCCGGCCTCGACCCACGGCTGGCGGAGGTGGACCTGATCCTCGCCAGCGACGTGGACAACCCGCTGACCGGCCCGAAGGGTGCCCCCGAGGTCTACGGCAGGCAGAAGGGCGCGACCGAGGACGACATCAAGGTCCTGGACGCCGCGCTCGCGCACTACGCCTCCGTCCTCGGCCCGGAGCACGCGCGGCTGCCCGGCGCCGGCGCGGCCGGCGGCATCGGCTACGGGGCCCTGGTCGCACTCGGCGCCCGGTTCCGCCCCGGCATCGAGGTCATGCTCGACGTCCTCGGCTTCGCCCCGGCACTGGCCCGCGCCACCCTGGTGATCACCGGGGAGGGCTCGCTCGACGAGCAGACCCTGCACGGCAAGGCACCGGCCGGGGTGGCGGCCGCCGCCCGCGCCGCGGGGGTCGAGGTCGTGGCGGTCTGCGGCCGGCTGGCCCTGACCCAGGAGGCCCTGACGGCGGCGGGCATCCGGCGCGCGTACGCCCTCGCGGACCTGGAGCCGGACCCGGCGGTCTCCATGGCCCAGGCGGGCCCCCTGCTGGAACGCGCCTGCGAGGCGCTGGCCCGCGACTTCCTGCGGCCCTGAGACAGGGCCGTGCGGGGGCCGGGCCTACGTCCCGGCCCCCGCACGCTAGCCGGAGGGCACCGCGTCCCGGTCGTCGTCGTCCTCCTCCTCCTCCGTCCGTCCGCCGCCCAGCAGCTCGGCCAGGCAGCGGAGCTCCGAGGGCAGGTCCCGGCGCCAGGCCATCGTCACGAGCGGCGCCAGAATGATCATGCCGCCGTCCAGATGCGGCCGGACCGAGACCGTGACCGTCGTCCCCTCCCTGCCGGGACTCAGCCGGAACTGCAGTTCAGGGGAGTGGCGGCCCAGCGGCGTCCACATGCCCGTACCGCGGAAGGCCAGGTACTCACCCGGGGTGCTCGCGGTACACCGCAGCCGGTGTATCCGCCGTCTGCCGGGGAACTTGCAGGTGTACTCGTCGCCGGGTTCGGCGACGACCGGGCCCTCGATCACGCGGTCTATGGTCGAGGACCATTCCGCCAGGTTCCGCGGATCCCGCAGGAACGAGAAGATCTCGTCGGCGGGGCGGGACACATGGACATGCGCAGACACATGGGGCATGGCTCCACCTCTTACGGCGCCCGTACGCCCGGATAGCGGCCGTCCGGTTGCCCTTGTCGCGGTGCCGTCATGCCTCAGCCTGCTGCGGATCACCGCTTCGCGCACCCGTCGTGGGACCGGTGGAGTGACACGGGCGCCTCAGGGGTCCTGCCGGGCGACCTTCCCGGCGAGCTGCGCGCAGAGCCGCTTGATCTCCCGGTACGTGGCACGCCGCTCCGTGACGACCGCGGCGAGCAGCAGTGAGGTGAGCGCGGCGGTGCCGGTGAACGCCTGGAGCGTGATCATGTTGGTGAGCAGGCTGTGATGGGCGAAGGGGCCGGTGCCCTGCCCGGCGCCGAGCACCGCGAGCACCGACACGCCTAGCGCGCAGCACGCGGCGCCGCCGCGCTCGAAGCGGAAAGCCGCCCAGACCAGGAACGGAAAGACCAGGAAGAGCAGCGGAGCACCGATCACCGCGGTGACCAGAAGGGTGACGGCCCCGGTGCTCACTGCCAGCACGGCGGCCTCCGCCCACTCGGCCGCGCCGACGCCGCCCGGCAGGCGAGCCCTGCGCAGCGCGAGCAGGAACGGCGTCACGACCATGACTCCGATGGCGTCGCCCGTCCACCACACCGACCAGGTCGGCCAGAAGTCCGCGGACCGCAGCGCCCCTGAGGTGACCAGGGCGCCGACGCCCGTGGTGGAGCTGATCAGCATGCCCGCCAGCGCGCCCAGGAAGACGAGCGCCAGCGCGTCCCGGAGCCGGTCGAGCTCGTTGCGGAACCCCGCGCGGCGCATCAGCAGGACGGAGCAGAGCGGGGCGAGCGTGTTCCCGGCGGCGATCACCAGCACGTACGGCGGGGACGGCCCGATGGTGATGTTCACGCAGAGGGCACCCAGCGCGATCCCGGGCCAGATCCGCAGGCCGAACAGGAGCAGCGCCGCGACCGCGATGCCCGTCGACGGCCAGAGCGCGGTGACCTGGCCGCGGACCAACTGCTGGACCAGCCCCAGCCGGGCCGTCGCGTAGTAGCAGGCGGCCACCGCGAGGACCGTCAGGACCGTGACCGCCTGCGGCTGGAACCGCGTCCTGTCCACCCTCCCAGCATCGGGCACCGAACCGCCGCCCGCCGCCGGACGCGTCAGCCCCCGCCCTCCCCGGCCCCCGTGACTCCGCCGTCTGCCAGGTCCCCGTCGTACCGCACCACGAGTACGGCGGCGTCGTCCTCGTGGCCGGTCAGGTCCGCCACCTCGATCACCCGCGCGGCCAGCTCCCCGGGGTCGGCCCCGCCCGCCGTGCCGACCAGGTCCGCGACGGCGGCGAGCCCTTCGTCGACCGGGTACGCGGGCCCCTCCACGACCCCGTCGGTCAGCAGCACCAGGTACCCCGGCCCGCTCAGCCGCCGACGGGTCACCGGATACCGCTGGCCGTCCATGATGCCCAGCGGCATCCCGCCGGGGTCCAGCAGGACACCGGACCCGCCGTCGTCGGTGCCCCACACGACCGGTACGTGTCCGGCCCGCGCCACCGACAGCAGGCCGCTGTCCGGGACGACGCTCAGGAGACAGCAGGTCGTGAACAGCTCGCCGCCCAGTGAGATCAGCAGATCGTTGACGCGGGCCAGTACCGTGCCGGGGTCGGCGGTGACACTGGCGAGCGCCCGGAGACTGGCCCGGACCTCCCCCATGAGGGCGGCGGCCTCCACCCCGTGCCCCTGCACGTCCCCGATGGCGATCCCCGCCGCCCCGTCCCGCAGCGCGAACGCGTCGTAGAAGTCACCGCCGACGGCCATGCCGTCCTGCGAGGGCGAATACCGGGCCCCGATCCGCAGTCCCGGGAATTCGGGCAGCGCGGCGGGGAGCATGTGCCGCTGGAGCGCGAGGCCGAGCTCGGCGCGGGCGCGCTGGTGCCGGATGTCCTCAAGGGCCTGGTCGACGAGGCGGCCGAGGTCCAGGAGAAGCTCCTGGGCGTTCTCCGATTCCCTGCGGTGTCGGTGCATGGCGTCCCCGGGCGGTCCGATGCGCCCCCTATGAAACCTTAGGCCCATCCACCTGTCCGCCGCCGCCCGCACCGGCCGCTACTGGATGAACCGGGGCAGCCACCTGGCCCGGTACCCGGGGTGGGCGGCGTGCTCCGCGGCCAGCTGCCGCACGGCGAACCCCAGTCCCACCGCCCGCCCGGACCGGAAGTCCGGCTCCGGCCGGTCGGTGTCCAGGTCCGCGACCTCCGCGTACTCGTTCAGCAGGACCCGGCTCGTCTCGATCCGGCGCAGGGTGCGCGCCGGATCCTGGAGCGCGATGTGCTGGTCGAACCCGAGCGTACGCAGAGTGAACGCGATGGACCCGGAGCGGTCGTGGATCTCGCCGGGCACGCCGTCCGGGCACCGCCAGCTGTCGCTGCCCGCCTCCAGTGCGATGCGCTCCTCCTCGGCGAGGCGCGCCCGGACGAAGTCGATCATGTCGGCGTTCTCTGTCATCGGGGTCCGAGTCCTTCGTGATCATGTCCTGGCTTCCAGGGACCGCGCCCGTGGCTCCGCTCCGCGGCTGCCCGTGGAAGCCCCCGTTCCCCAGGGGTCAACATACTGTGCCCACGCGCCGGGACACCGGTGCCCGCGCGGGGGCCCGCCGAACGGCTCCGGGGCCCGCCGAACGCGGAAGGACCCGGGTGCTGGGGAGCACCCGGGTCCTTCTCGTACGCGCTGTACGGCCGCTACGGCAGCTGTGCCGTCCGTGCCTCACGGCGGTTGTCGCGGAAGGTGTTCACCCGTCGGGCCGTCGCGAAGAGCGGGATGACCGCGCCCAGCACCACCTGGAGCGCGCAGCCGGTCTGCAGGAGCAGCTGCCCGCCCGGGGCGTCCAGCGCCCACGCGGCCAGGAGCCCCATCGCGGCGACGATCCAGCTGAGCATCGCCACCGCGAGCACGCCCCGCGGCTTCGGGTACTCGACCCGGCTGACCATCAGCCACGCCACCCCGACGATCGCGAGGAGGGTCGGCACGAAGGGCAGCTCCAGGAGCACGATCGAGACGACCGTGAGCGCTCCGAAGGGGCTCGGCATGCCCTGGAACATGCCGTCCTTCATGGTCACGCAGGAGAATCTGGCAAGCCTGAGCACCACCGCCAGCAGCACCACGACCGCCGCCAGCGCCGAAACCCGCTGGTGCGCGTCGTCCGCGACCATGCCGTAGACCAGGACGAAGTACGCCGGGGCGAGCCCGAAGCTGATCAGGTCCGAGAGGTTGTCCAGCTCGGCACCCATCGGCGAGGAGCGGAGCTTGCGCGCCACGAGGCCGTCGAAGAGGTCGAAGACCGCCGCCAGGAGCATGAGGATCACGGCGGTGGCCGCGGAGTGCCGCGCCATGCCGCTCTCGTCACTGCCCGTGAGGTGCGGGATGAGGATTCCGGTGGTGGTGAAGTACACCGCCATGAATCCGCAGGTCGCGTTGCCGAGCGTCAGGGTGTCCGCTATCGACAGCCGCAAAGAGAGCGGCATGTCCTCGCCGGCGTCCTCCTCGGACTCCGACTCCGGCACCCAGCCGGCCTTTGTATCAGGATCAATCACGGTCAATTCGAGTCACCCCCGCGGTGGTGGCCTGGCCGACCTCGACCGCGACATCGACACCTTCCGGGAGGTAGATGTCGACCCGCGAACCGAAGCGGATCAGACCGATGCGCTCGCCCTGCTCCACCTTCGTGCCCTGCGGGACGTACGGGACGATGCGCCGTGCGACCGCACCCGCGATCTGCACCATCTCGATGTCGCCGAGCTCGGTGTCGAAGTGCCAGACGACGCGCTCGTTGTTCTCGCTCTCCTTGTTGAACGCCGGAACGAACCCGCCGGGGACGTGTTCGACCGAGGTCACCGTGCCGGCCAGCGGCGCGCGGTTGACGTGGACGTTCAGCGGGCTCATGAAGATCGCGACGCGGGTGCGTCCGTCCTTCCACGGCATGATGCTCTGCACCACGCCGTCGGCCGGCGAAATGACCCGGCCCTGGGTGATCTCGCGCTCGGGGTCGCGGAAGAACCACAGCATGCCCGCCGCGAGCGCGGTGGTGGGCACGGCGACCGCGGCCCAGCGTCCGGACTTGCGTGCCCGGGAGAGGCTGAGCGCCGCGGTGGCGACGGTCGGGAGGAGCCACGGCGAAGCTCCGCGCGCAAGGCGGACCCCGCCGCGTGATGCAGAGGTTTGGCTGTCGGGCATGGATGACCTTCGTAGCGGATGAGGCCGCGCTGGCAACGGGGGACGGCGGCTTTTCCGGCGATGTTATCGGTTGCGAGCAACAACTGGGCAAGCCAGCAGCCGAGTCGGACGGGGGGCAGGCACCGGCCGAGGATGACAGGGTGTGATCTTCTTCGCGGCCAAAACGCCCGTAAAGGGACAATCACCCCTGGAACCGGTACTCCTCCAGGAGTCGGCGCCCAATGATCATTTTCTGGATCTCGGCGGTACCTTCGCCGATAAGCAGCATCGGTGCCTCCCGGTAGAGGCGCTCGATCTCGTACTCCTTGGAGAAGCCGTAGCCGCCGTGGATACGGAAGGCGTCCTCGACGACTTCCTTGCAGTACTCGGAGGCGAGGTACTTCGCCATCCCTGCCTCCAGGTCGTTTCGTTGCCCGGAGTCCTTTTTGCGCGCTGCGTTTACCATCATCGCATGGGCGGCTTCCACCTTGGTGGCCATTTCGGCCAGCTTGAACTGGATGGCCTGGTGCTGCGCGATCGGCTTTCCGAAGGTCTGGCGCTGCTGCGCGTACGACACGCCCAGTTCAAACGCACGCTGCGCGACTCCGCAGCCACGGGCGGCCACATTGACCCGGCCCACCTCGACCCCGTCCATCATCTGGTAAAACCCGCGACCGGTGGTGCCGCCCAGCACTCGATTGGCCGGAATTCGTAGTCCATCCATGATGAGCTCGGTCGTGTCGACGCCCTTGTAGCCCATTTTGTCGATCTTGCCGGGAATGGTGAGTCCGGGCCGGACCTCTCCGAATCCGGGTTCCTTCTCCACCAGGAACGTGGTCATCGACTTGTGCGGTGCGGTGCCCTCGGGGTGGCCTTCGTCACTCCGGCACAGCACGGCCACCAGGGAGGAGGTGCCGCCGTTCGTGAGCCACATCTTCTGGCCGTTCAGGACGTACTCCTCGCCGTCCCTGACGGCCTTGGAGCTGATCGCCGACACGTCCGAGCCCAGCGCGGGCTCGGACATCGAGAACGCGCCCCGCACCTCGCCCAGCGCCATCCGGGGCAGGAACGTGTCCTTCTGCTCCTGGGTGCCGTGCTGCTTGAGCATGTACGCCACGATGAAGTGCGTGTTGATGATTCCCGAGACGCTCATCCAGCCGCGGGCGATTTCCTCCACGCACAGCGCGTATGTGAGAAGCGACTCACCCAGGCCCCCGTACTCCTCGGGGATCATCAGCCCGAACAGGCCGAGCTCCTTGAGGCCTTCGACGATCTCGGTCGGGTACTCGTCACGGTGCTCCAGCCCGGTCGCGACCGGAATGATCTCCTTGTCGACGAAATCCCGGACCGTGGAGAGGATTTCCCGCTGGATGTCGGTGAGACCGGCGGTCTGGGCGAGTCGCGTCATGGCTACTTCTCCACGTTCTTCTGCGAAGGCTGCTTCAGCTCGGGGCGGCCGGGCTGCTCGCCGCCGCGCTCCTTGATGTACGTCTCGGTGGGGACCATCACCTTGCGGCGGAACACGCAGACCAGCGTGCCGTCCTGCTTGTAGCCCCGCGTCTCCACGTACACGATTCCGCGGTCGCTCCGGGATTTTGACGGAACCTTGTCGAGAACGGTCGTCTCGCCGTAGATCGTGTCCCCGTGGAAGGTCGGCGCGACGTGCTTCAGTGACTCGACCTCCAGATTGGCGATCGCCTTTCCGGAGACGTCCGGCACGGACATGCCGAGCAGCAGCGAGTAGACGTAGTTGCCGACGACGACGTTCTTTCCGAAATCGGTCGTCCGCTCCGCGTAGTTGCTGTCCATGTGCAGCGGGTGATGATTCATGGTCAGCAGGCAGAAAAGGTGGTCGTCGTACTCGGTGACCGTCTTTCCGGGCCAGTGCTTGTAGACAGCACCGGCCTCGAACTCCTCGTAGGTGCGGCCGAACTGCATGATCAGGCCTCCGGCGCTTCGAACTTGGAGGTGCGCTGCATACCGGCGGCGCGGCCCTTGCCCGCGATGACCAGGGCCATCTTCCGGCTCGCCTCGTCGATCATCTCGTCGCCGAGCATCGCCGAACCCTTCTTGCCGCCCTCCTCGGAGGTGCACCACTCGTACGCGTCGAGGATCAGCTCGGCGTGGTCGTAGTCCTCCTGCGAGGGCGAGAACACCTCGTTGGCCGCCTCGACCTGGCCCGGGTGCAGCACCCACTTGCCGTCGAATCCCAGCGCCGCCGCGCGCCCGGCGACCTCGCGGTACGCGTCCACGTCACGGATCTGGAGGAAGGGGCCGTCGATCGCCTGGAGGTCGTGCGTGCGGGCCGCCATCAGGATGCGCATCAGGATGTAGTGGTACGCGTCCGCGCCGTAGCCGGGCGGCTGCTGACCGACGACCAGGGTCTTCATGTTGATCGAGGCCATGAAGTCGGCCGGGCCGAAGATCAGTGTCTCCAGACGGGGCGAGGCGGCGGCGATGTCGTCGATGTTCACCAGGCCCTTGGCGTTCTCGATCTGCGCCTCGATGCCGATCCGCCCGGTCTCGAAGCCCATCGTCTTCTCGATCTGGGTCAGCAGCAGGTCCAGGGCGACCACCTGCTGGGCGTCCTGGACCTTCGGCAGCATGATGCAGTCGAGGTTCTGACCGGCGCCCTCGACGACGGTGATGACGTCGCGGTACGTCCAGTGCGTGGTCCAGTCGTTGACCCGCACGACCCGGGTCTTGCCCGTCCAGTCACCGTTGTTCAGCGCGTCGACGATGGTGTGGCGGGCGCCCTCCTTGGCGAGCGGGGCGCAGGCGTCCTCCAGGTCGAGGAAGACCTGGTCGGCGGGGAGGCCCTGGGCCTTCTCCAGGAACCGCGGGTTCGAGCCGGGCACGGCCAGACACGAGCGGCGCGGGCGCAGGCGGTTGACGGCAGTCATGCGGGGACCTCCAGAGGGTCGAGCTTGTTCGCTTTCCGGATCTCGTCGACGATACGGCCGATGATCTCCGTGATGCCGAAGTCCTTCGGGGTGAATACGGCGGCGACGCCGGCCCCGACCAGGGCCGCGGCGTCGGCGGGCGGAATGATCCCGCCCGCGATGACCGGGATCTCGGCGGCGCCCGCCGCGCGGAGCCGGCCGAGCACGTCCGGCACGAGCTCGGCGTGCGAGCCGGACAGGATCGACAGGCCGACGCAGTGCACGTCCTCGGAGAGCGCGGCCGAGACGATCTGCTCGGGGGTCAGCCTGATCCCCTGGTAGACGACCTCGAACCCGCTGTCGCGGGCCCGCACGGCGATCTGCTCGGCGCCGTTGGAGTGCCCGTCCAGTCCCGGCTTGCCGACCAGCAGCCGCAGCCGTCCGACGCCCAGATCGGCCGCGGTGCGGGCGGTCTTCTCGCGGACCAGCGCCAGCGGGGTGCCCGCCTCGGCGGGCATCACGACCGGGGCGGACGAGACACCCGTCGGGGCCCGGAACTCGCCGAAGACGTCGCGCAGCGCCCAGGACCACTCGCCGGTGGTGACACCCGCGCGGGCGCACTCCACGGTCGCCTCCATCATGTTGCCGGTGCCCGCGGCGGTCTTCTTCAGCGCCGCCAGCGCGTCGGTGGCGCGGGACTCGTCACGGTGGTCGCGCCATTGGTGCAGGGCGGCGACCACCGTGGCCTCGTTGGCCGGGTCGACCGTCATGATCGCGCCGTCGAGGTCCGCGGTCAGCGGGTTCGGCTCGGTCGTCTCGTAGATGTTGACGCCGACGATCCGCTCCTCACCGGCCTCGATCCGGGCCCGCCGGGCGGCGTGCGAGGAGACCAGCTCGGACTTCAGGTACCCGGACTCGACGGCCGCCATGGCGCCGCCCATCTCCTGGATCCGGTCGACCTCGGCGAGCGAGAGCGCGACCAGTTCGTCCACCTTGGCCTCGATGACGTGCGACCCGGCGAAGACGTCCTCGTACTCCAGCAGATCGCTCTCGTGCGCGAGCACCTGCTGGATGCGGAGCGACCACTGCTGGTCCCAGGGCCGGGGCAGGCCCAGCGCCTCGTTCCAGGCGGGCAGCTGGACGGCGCGGGCGCGGGCGTCCTTGGAGAGGGTGACGGCCAGCATCTCCAGGACGATGCGCTGGACGTTGTTCTCCGGCTGGGCCTCGGTCAGCCCGAGGGAGTTGACCTGGACGCCGTAGCGGAAGCGGCGCTGCCTGGCGTCGGTGATGCCGTACCGCTCGTGGGTGATCTGGTCCCAGATGCGGCCGAAGGCGCGCATCTTGCACATCTCCTCGATGAAACGGACACCCGCGTTGACGAAGAAGGAGATCCGCGCGACCACGTCGCCGAACCGCTCCTCGGGCACCTGGCCGGAGTCGCGGACGGCGTCCAGCACCGCGATCGCGGTCGACATGGCGTACGCGATCTCCTGGACCGGCGTGGCCCCCGCTTCCTGCAGGTGGTAGCTGCAGATGTTGATCGGGTTCCACTTCGGGATGCGGCTGACCGTGTACGCGATCATGTCGGTGGTCAGCCGCAGCGAGGGGCCGGGCGGGAAGACGTGCGTCCCGCGCGAGAGGTACTCCTTGACGATGTCGTTCTGCGTGGTCCCCTGGAGCTTCGCGGGGTCGGCTCCCTGCTCCTCGGCGACCACCTGGTAGAGCGCCAGCAGCCACATCGCGGTGGCGTTGATCGTCATCGAGGTGTTCATCTGCTCCAGCGGGATGTCCTGGAACAGCCGCCGCATGTCACCGAGGTGCGAGACCGGCACGCCGACCCGGCCGACCTCGCCGCGCGCGAGGACGTGGTCGGGGTCGTAGCCGGTCTGTGTCGGCAGGTCGAAGGCGACGGACAGGCCGGTCTGGCCCTTGGCGAGGTTGCGCCGGTAGAGCGTGTTGGAGGCCTCGGCGGTCGAGTGGCCGGCGTACGTCCGCATGAGCCACGGACGGTCCTTCTGACGCCCGCTCATGTCAGATGTCCCGGCTGTGCGTGTCGGTCCGCTCCGCCGGTGTGCCGCGGAACAGGTTGATCGCGTCGAGGTGCCGCTCGCGCAGCTCCGTGTCCCGGACACCGAGTCCCTCGCGGGGCGCCAGCGCCAGCACACCGACCTTGCCCTGGTGGAGGTTGCGGTGGACGTCGTACGCGGCCTGGCCGGTCTCCTCCAGGGAGTAGACCTTCGACAGCGTGGGGTGGATCTTCCCCTTGGCGACCAGGCGGTTGGCCTCCCACGCCTCGCGGTAGTTGGCGAAGTGCGAGCCCACGATCCGCTTCAGCGACATCCACAGGTAGCGGTTGTCGTACTCGTGGTGGTAGCCGGAGGTCGAGGCGCAGGTGACGATGGTGCCGCCCTTGCGCGTGACGTAGACCGAGGCGCCGAAGGTCTCGCGGCCCGGGTGCTCGAAGACGATGTCCACGTCCTCGCCGCCGGTCAGTTCGCGGATGCGCTTGCCGAACCGCTTCCACTCCCTGGGGTCCTGGTGGTGCTCGTCCTTCCAGAACCGGTAGCCCTCGGCGCTGCGGTCGATGATCGCCTCGGCACCCATCCGGCGGCAGATGTCCGCCTTCTGCTCGCTGGAGACGACACAGATCGGGTTGGCGCCGCCCGCCAGCGCGAACTGGGTGGCGTACGAGCCGAGTCCGCCGCTGGCCCCCCAGATCAGCACGTTGTCGCCCTGCTTCATCCCCGCGCCGTTGCGCGAGACGAGCTGGCGGTACGCGGTGGAGTTGACCAGGCCCGGGGCCGCGGCCTCCTCCCAGCTGAGGTGCTTCGGCTTCGGCATCAGCTGGTTGGACTTGACCAGCGCGATCTCGGCGAGGCCGCCGAAGTTGGTCTCGAAGCCCCAGATGCGCTGCTCGGGGTCGAGCATCGTGTCGTTGTGGCCGTCGCTCGACTCCAGCTCCACGCTGAGGCAGTGCGCGACGACCTCGTCGCCCGGTTTCCAGGCGTTGACGCCGGGACCGGTGCGCAGGACGACGCCCGCCAGGTCCGAACCGATGACGTGGTACGGCAGGTCATGGCGCTTGGTGAGCTCGCTGAGCCGCCCGTAGCGCTCCAGGAAGCCGAAGGTGGACATCGGCTCGAAGATCGAGGTCCAGACGGAGTTGTAGTTCACCGAGCTCGCCATGACGGCGACCAGGGCCTCACCGGGGCCGAGTTCCGGCACCGGGACCTCGTCCAGGTGCAGCGACTTGCGGGGGTCCTTGTCACGGGTGGCGAGCCCGTGGAACATCTCGGTCTCGTCCTTGTGCACGGTCACCGCGCGGTACGACTCGGGGATGGACAGGGCGGCGAAGTCGCCGGCCGTGCTGTCCGGCGACTGGATCGCGTCCAGGATTTCCTTCACGGGGTGCCTCCGGCGGGTGGGGGCGCTGAGGGAACGCTTGAGAGTCCCTGCGGGCAAGAGGGGATGCGGTGGGCGGAGAGGGTGGTGCCGTCGGTCCGGCGGTCGAAAGCTTCGGCGTGCTCTGTGGAGCGGAAGGGGTGCCTGTGACGCAGGCGTCCGGGCGTGCGGGCGTATCGCCCGCCGGGACAGCCGTCGTACGCGAGTTCTCGGTACGCCGGCCGCCCGGACCACTTCAACGTATGGCACTCCGTGACACGTGGCAAGGCACTCCGTGCCAACAATTTCTCTCACATGTCGACGCGTGGGCACCGATGAGCGCTATGTGGGGTGTTCTGTGCGGAAACGCCCGGTGAATGATCGATCAGTGGGAGTGGTGCACGAACGGCGTTGTGGTGCTCAGCGCCAGGAATCCGAGCCGCTGGAGGATGGGTCGGCTCATCTCGGAGGCGTCCACCTGGAGGAAGCGGTAGCCGCGCTCCGCCGCGATCCGGGCGCGGAAGGCCACCAGGGCCCGGTAGATGCCCTTGCCGCGCCACTGCTCGACCGTGCCACCGCCCCAGAGCCCCGCGAAGCCCGTGCCCCGGTACAGCTCCATCCGGGCCGAGCTCACCGGCTCGTCGCCCGCCATCGCGAGGACGCCGACGAATCCGTCCGGGTCCTCGGCCAGCCGGGCCAGCACCTGATGCCGCAGCCGCGACCAGTCCGAGCCGAACGCCCGCTCATGGGCGCGGGCCATCAGCTCCACGTCGTCCGCGTCCCGCACGGTGCGCAGCCGCACCCCCGCGGGCAGCGCCACCTCGGCCGAGAGTTCCCCGACCGGGGCGACCAGGAGGGTCTCCGGCTCCTCCGGTTCGAAACCGGCCGCCAGCAGCCGGTCCGCCAGACCGGCCGGCCGGTCGTGCCCGTACAGCTTCCACTCGAACACGTCGTGCCCGAGCGCCGCGTAGCGCGCCACCTGGGCCGCGATCACCGCGTCGGCCCGCGCGGGGCCGAGGTCCGGCGCCGACCAGACGACGCCGTTCCAGTCGTCGGCCGTGCCGACCTGGCGTACGACGTCTCCGGTGCGCTCGACCCGGACGCCGGGCCCGTCCGGGCGGGCGTGCTCACGCATCTCGCGGTCGAAAAGGGCCAGCAGTGTGGCGGGATCATGATTCATCCGGCCACCACAGCACCGGCGGCGCGGGGGCGGCAAGCGGGTTTCGGCCGGGGCGGGCCCCGGGTCAGCGGTCCCGGAGCGCCTGCTGGATCGTGCGCATGACCTCGTCGAGGGGCGCGTCCGTCCGCGCGACGGCGACCAGCACCTCGCCCTGGGACGCCACCGAGGCGGCCGGCTGCGGCGCGGACTCGGCGCCGACGGCCCGCCCGGCCCCGATGCCGGTGCCGAAGGTGTCGCGGACGATCGCGAAGGCGTGGTCGAGCTGCGCCTCCACATCCCCCTCGCCGCCCGCCCGCAGCCAGCGGCGCAGCACATGGTTGTGCGCGGTGACGACGGCGGACGCCGCGACCTCCGCCAGCAGCGGGTCGTCGTTGCCGACGTGATGGTCGCGCTCGTCGAAATGGCCCAGCAGATAGCGGGTGAACAGCCGCTCGTAGCGGGCCACCGAGGCGATCTCCGCCTCCCGCAGGGTGGGCACCTCGCGGGTCAGCTTGTAACGGGCCACGGAGACCGCGGGCTTCGCCGCGTACATCTTCATGACTTCCTTGATGCCCCGGCAGACGGTGTCGAGGGGGTGCTCGTGCGCCGGTGCCGCGTTGAGCACGGCCTCCGCCCTGACGAGGGTGTCGTCGTGGTCCGGGAAGATCGCCTCTTCCTTGGAGCGGAAGTGCCGGAAGAAGGTCCGGCGGGCGACCCCGGCGGCGCCCGCGATCTCGTCGACGGTCGTCGCCTCATAGCCCTTTGTGGCGAACAGCTCCATGGCCGCGGCGGCCAGCTCACGGCGCATTTTGAGCCGTTGGGCGGCGGCGCGGGTGCCTGCGGCACTTTCCGGGGCGTCGGGCGCTGCGGTGGCACGGGAGGACCTGGCGGGCTGGGACATGGTGTGAACGTACTGCATCGGGCCGGGGGAGTGTGGCCGTGGGGGAGGGCCGCCCGACGGATCGAGCAGCCCTCCCCACCCGTCCCCGCGGTCAGCGGCGGGCATGTTCCCGGAAGCCGCGCCCCGTCTTGCGGCCGAGGCAGCCGGCGGCCACCAGGTGTTCGAGCAGCGGTGCCGGGGCCAGGCCCGGGTCGCGGAACTCGTTGTGCAGCACCTTCTCGATGGCCAGCGAGACGTCCAGCCCCACCACGTCGAGCAGCTCGAACGGGCCCATCGGGTAGCCGCCGCCCAGCTTCATCGCGGCGTCGATGTCGTCGAGGCTCGCGTAGTGCTCCTCGACCATCTTGATCGCGTTGTTCAGGTACGGGAAGAGCAGCGCGTTCACGATGAACCCGGCCCGGTCCCCGCAGTCCACCGGGTGCTTGCGCACCGCTGCGCACACCTCGCGGACGGTGGCGTGGACGTCGTCGGCGGTGAGCACCGTACGGACCACCTCGACCAGCTTCATCGCCGGTGCCGGGTTGAAGAAGTGCATCCCGATCACGTCCTGCGGGCGCGAGGTCGCCCGCGCCATCGCCACGACCGGCAGCGAGGACGTGGTGGTGGCGAGGACGGCACCCGGCTTGCAGACCTTGTCCAGCGTCCCGAACAGCTGCTGCTTGACCGCCAGGTCCTCGGCGACGGCCTCCACCGCGAGATCGACGTCGGCGAAGGCGTCCAGTGAACCGGCCGGGGTGATCCGGGCCAGCGCCGCGTCCCGCGCCCCGGCCGTCAGCCTCCCCTTGGCGACGGAGCGCTCCAGGGACGTGGCGATCCGGGCCTTGGCGGTGTCCGCCTTCTCCCGTCCGCGCGCGGCGAGCACCACGTCGTATCCGGCCTTCGCGAAGACCTCGGCGATTCCCGAGGCCATCGTCCCGGAACCCGCCACCCCCACCGAGCGCACCGGGCGCCCGGCCGCCGCCGATGCGCCGTCCTTCGGGGTCAGCGCGTCCGGCACCACGTCCTGGCTCCCGGCCTGCGCGTACGTGTAGAAGCCGCGGCCCGCCTTACGGCCGGTCAGCCCGGCCTCGCTCAGCTGGCGCAGTACGGGCGCCGGGGCGTGCAGCCGGTCGCGGGACTCGGCGTACATCGCCTCCAGGACGGTACGGGCGGTGTCGACGCCGATCAGGTCGAGCAGCGCGAGCGGGCCCATCGGCAGCCCGCAGCCGAGCCTCATCGCCGCGTCGATGTCCTCCCGGGAGGCGTAGTTGGCCTCGTACATCGCGGCGGCCTGGTTGAGGTAGCCGAAGAGCAGCCCGTCGGCGACGAAGCCCGGCCGGTCGCCGACCGCGACCGGCTCCTTGCCCAGGCTGCGGGCGAGCGCGGTCACCGCCTCGACGGCGGGGGGCGCGGTCAGCACCGAGGAGACGACCTCGACGAGCTTCATCGCCGGGGCCGGGTTGAAGAAGTGCAGTCCGAGCACCCGCTCGGGACGCAGCGACTCGGCGGCCAGCCGGGTCACCGACAGGGCGTTGGTGCCGGTCGCCAGGATCGTGGCCGGAGAGACGATCGTGTCGAGCTCCCGGAAGACCTGCTGCTTGATCTCGTACGACTCGGGCACGACCTCGATCACCAACTCCGCCTCCGCGGCGGCCCGGAGGTCGGTGCAGGCGCGGAAGCGGGCGAGGGTCTCGCTCCGCTCCCGGTCGGTGATGCGCTCGCGCCGCACGGCGCGGGCGGTCGCGGCCTCCAGCGCGGCGACGGCCCGGCGGGCGGCCGCGTCGCTGGTGTCGATGCCGATGACCTGGTGACCGGCGCGGGCCAGGACCTCGGCGATGCCGGTGCCCATGGTGCCGAGACCGACGACGGCGATGGTGCCAAGAGGGGTGTCCATCACGGGACTCCAGAGAATGAGTGACGACTGAGAGAGGACGCGGCGCACGCCGGAAGGGCGAACAGGCGCTGCACACGCGGGAGTTGCGTGTCGTGGAGAGACGGGGCCGGGGTGCGGCGGGCGCACCCGGTACCGGAAGGGGTGACGGACTCTGTCCCAAAGTCACGTCTGGCAGAACTGCCGAACCGACAAGCACTCCGGGTGGCTGCGTCACCAGGCCACCGGAGCAGACGGGGATTGTGTCCCGCTCACTTGAGATTAACCGTGGGGTAACGAGCGCGCCAGCCCCGGATCGCTGTGCGCCGTGCCACATTCACCCGGCCCCTCGATACGCTGCGTCCCCGCCGATACGCTGAGGGTCATGGACGAGGAGTTCCGGTCGCTGGCGGACCGGCTTGCCGACGAGGCGGAGGCGGCCGGGCAGTCGGCCGCCTTCCGCGCCCTGCTCGCCACCGAGGACGGTGAAGCACTGGCCCGCGTCCTGGTGGAGCGCGAACGCCCGCTCTGGGCCCGGGAGATGGCCGCATTCCGGCTCGGCTGCGGTGGTGACCGGCGGGCCTTCGAGGCGCTGGTCCTGCTGCTCAACCACCGCGACCCGGAGCGCTGCGTCTCCGCGGCCCATGCCCTGGTGCGCCTGGGTGATCCCCGTACCCCCAGGGCCGCCGCGGCCCTGGCGACCAACACCCTGCGCACCGCCTACGCCCTGCATCCGGTGCGGCTGCTCACCGTGCTGCGGGCCCCGGAGTCCGTGCCCGCGCTGATCAGCACCCTGGAGCGGCTGCTGGCACCGGACGAGCCCTACTGGCGGGTGGCGCTCGCCTGCGTGGAGGGGCTCGGGCAGCTGCGGGACGAGCGGGCCCGCCCCCTCCTGGCGGTCGTGGCGGCGCACCCGAGACTGGGCGGCGCGGCCCGCGACGCGCTCGACCGGCTGGGCACGCCCTGAAGCGGTCCCGGGCTCAGCGGCCCCCGGGCCCGCCGGGGGCGCGTACGTACCGCACCTCGGGCACACGCACGCCGTCCGCCTCGAAGGACTCCTCGGCTCCGTCCGGCCCGAAGCCCGCGCGCTCGTGGAAGCGCCGGGCCCGGACGTTCTCCCTCAGCACCCACAACTCCAGCTCCACCAGCCCCTGCGCCGCCGCGCGGGCCAGCACCTCGGCCATCAGGGCCCGCCCCGCCCCGGTCCCGGTCTGCTCGGGCGTCACGTAGAGCGCGTGCAGCCCGCCCCGGGCGGGCGGTCCGGCGGGCTCGCGCAACGGCCCGCAGCAGGCCCAGCCGATCACCCCGGTGCCCGGCCGCTCGGCCACCAGGTTCACCGGAGGGCCGCCCCGGGCGAGCGCGGCGCGGCGGCGCTGCGCGTCCTCGGCGACGTCGCGCTCCATGGCGTCGAGGCAGGACGACGGCACCAGCCCCGTGTACGCCGCCCGCCAGCCGCGGGCGCGGAGCAGGGTGACCGCCTCGCAGTCGTCGGTGGTCATGTTCCGTATCCGTGTGCCGGGGGGTGCTGTGCGGCCCAGCGGGCCATCCTGGCGTACCCGTCAGGACGGCCCGTGCGCGGACCGGTTGACCCGGGTCAGGCGCGGGTGCCGAGCATGCGGTGCAGGAGGGCGCCCCGGCTGCCGGAGTCCGTGCGCCGCACCGTCTTCGCGGCGGGCGCGTCGGCCAGCGGCTCGGGCTCCGGCTCGGGGGTCCGGGGACACACCGCGTCCGCGATGTCCCGGCCGTGCCGGGCGCGGGGGACGACGCCCTTGGCGAGGTAGTCCGCCAGGTAGGAGTCCAGGCAGTCGTTGCCGCCGAGCGTGATGCCGTGATTGCCGCCGCCCTGCTCCACGACCAGGCTGGAGCCGTGCAGCCGCCGGTGCAGGGTGACTCCGCCCTGGTACGGGGTGGCCGCGTCGTCGGTGGCCTGGAAGAGCAGCACCGGCCCGAGCGCGCGGTTGGAGACGCGCACCGGGTTCAGCGGTGCGACCGGCCAGTCGGCGCACGGTGCGTTGTACCAGTTGTTGTTCCAGGTGAAGAAGGGGGCTTTGGCGTGCACCCGGCGGCTGTCGCCGAGCCAGGTGTTCCAGAACGGGGGCCACCGGGCGTCGCGGCACTGCACGGCCACGTAGACCGAGTACCCGTTGTCCCCCTCGGCGTCGACCGCGCCGAACCTCTCGTACGCCTCCACCAGCGCGTCCTGGTCGCCGTCGTTCGCGTAGGCGGCGAAGGCCCCGGCCAGGCGCGGCCAGTACCCGTCGTAGTAGCCGCCCGGCAGGAAGGTGTCCTCCAGCTCGCTCGGGCCGACCTTCCCGCCCGCGGGCCGCCGCTCGACCGCCGCGCGCATCGCGTACCAGGCGCGCTCCACCTCTGCCGGGCCGGTTCCGAGACGGTACGTGGCGTCGTGCTTCGCGACCCAGGCGGTGAACGCCTTGTGGCGGGCGTCGAAGGCGAGGTCCTGGGCGATGTTGGCGTCGTACCAGACGTCGTCCGGGTCGACGTTGGAGTCCAGGACGAGACGCCGCACCCGCTCCGGGAACAGCTTGGCGTACACCGCGCCGAGGTAGGTGCCGTAGGAGTACCCGAAGTAGTTGATCTGCCGGGCGCCGGTGGCCCGCCGGATCACGTCGAGGTCCTTCGCGGCGCTGACGGTGTCCAGGAACGGCAGCAGGTCCGGGTACCTGCGCCCGCAGGCCTCGGCGAACGACCGGGTCCGGTCCCGGTTGGCCCGCTCCGCCGCGGGAGAGCCGGGCACCGAGCCGGGGCGCACCGGAGCGAAGTACCGGGGTACGCAGTCCAGCGCGGGTCTGCTCCGGCCGACGCCGCGCGGGTCGAAGCCGATCACGTCGTACTGCGCGGCGACCTCCTCCGGCAGCGCGGAGGCCACGAATCCGGCCATCGTCAGGCCGCTGCCGCCGGGGCCGCCCGGGTTGACGAGCAGGGGGCCCTGGGACTTCTTCGCGGTGTGCGGGACGCGGGACAGGGCGAGCGTGATCCGCCGTCCCGACGGATCGTCATGATCGAGCGGCGCGCTGACCGTCGAGCACTGGAGCCGCGGGTACGCCTTGGTGGCGCAGCCGGTCCAGCGCAGGTGCGCGGCGGCGGGCCGCGCGCCTGCGTCGGCGGTCGCCGGGGGCGGCACGGCGGTCACCAGACCGGCGACCGCCACGCAGACGGCGAAGAGAATTCCCGAACGTTTCGTCATAGGGCCTCCCGTGGTGGGGAAAAGACGGCTGCGCGGGGCGCGCCCCCTCGCCGCATGCTCCCCGCATTCGCACCGGATAGGACCTGTTATGTCGAGACTTGACCCATTTGACCGCTTTGGTTGTGCCGGGCCGGCGAGCGGGGCGCGACCGCTTCCCGTTCTTCCTGCCGGGCCGGATTTTGAGCGGCGCCCCGGAGGTGATTGGCTCGGGATTCCCCCGAACAACCGAGTGCTGGAGGAACAGCCATGGCGCAGGTCGAAGCCACCACGGAGCGAGTCATCGCGGCGGACGCGGAGACGGTGTTCGACACGCTGGCCGACTACCAGGAGGCCCGGGGCGCGATCCTGCCCGGACAGTTCAGCGAGTACGAGGTGCGCGAGGGCGGCGACGGCGAGGGCAGCCTGGTCCACTGGAAGCTCCAGGCCACCAGCAAGCGGGTGCGCGACTGCCTGCTGGAGGTCACCGAGCCCACCGACGGGCAGCTCGTCGAGAAGGACCGCAATTCCTCCATGGTCACCACCTGGACCGTCACCCCGGCCGGTGAGGGCAGGTCGAAGGCCGTCGTCTCGACCGTCTGGAACGGCGCCGGAGGCATCGGCGGATTCTTCGAGCGGACCTTCGCGCCCAAGGGGCTCGCCCGGATCTACGACGAGCTGCTCCAGAACCTCGCCGCCCGCGTCGAGAAGTAGGACCCTGCGCCGGTCCCGGGCCCGTGCCGGGGCTTGGCGGACCGGCTCCGGACCCGGTCCGAACGCCAGACCAGGCCCGGACCGCGCTTGACCGGCCTCACCGGTTCGAGTGGTCTTCACCGTGCGGCGGCAGTGCGCCGCAGCGGCTCCCACCGGGAGCTAAGCCGCTTCGCGCGCGCCGTCGGCGCCCCCGTCGCGTTTGCCCTCGCTCCTCGCCCAGTGCGAGAAAAGGGCGGCGCAGACGCGACGAGGGGAGCGGCACGTGGTGGGTGGGATCACTCTGTTGGAGGAGGAGCCGGGAGGCGAGGAGACGGCCCGTCCGGCCGCCGCGACCCCGCAGTCCGTCGGACCCTTACCGGTGCAACGCTCCGGGTCCTGTGCCCCGCCGGGCGGGACCGAGGGGAGGGACCGCGGCGAGGGCGGACCGGAGACCGACCCCCGCCGCATCCGCCTGATCTTCATCGGGCTCATGCTCACCCTGCTCCTCGCGGCGCTCGACCAGATGATCGTCGCCACCGCGCTGCCGAAGATCGTCGGCGAGCTGCACGGCCTGGAGAAGATGTCCTGGGCCGTCACGGCCTATCTGCTCGCCTCCACGATCGGCCTGCCGATCTACGGAAAGCTCGGCGACCTCTTCGGCCGCAAGGGCGTCTTCCAGTTCGCCATCGTCGTCTTCGTCATCGGCTCCGCGCTGGCCGGCTGGTCCCGCACCATGGACGAGCTGATCGCCTTCCGGGCCGTCCAGGGCATCGGCGGCGGCGGGCTGATGATCGGGGTCCAGGCGATCATCGCGGACGTCGTACCGCCCCGGGAACGCGGCCGGTTCATGGGCCTCATCGGTGCCGCCTTCGGGCTCGCCTCCGTGGCGGGCCCGCTGCTCGGCGGCTTCTTCACCGACCACGCCTCCTGGCGCTGGTGCTTCTACATCAACATCCCGTTCGGCCTGGTCACCCTCGCCGTCATCACCGTCGTGCTGAAGCTCCCCAGGCCTTCCGTACGGCCCCGGCTCGACGTCCTCGGCGCACTGCTGCTCGCCGCCTCGTCCACCTGCCTGGTGCTGCTGACCAGCTGGGGCGGTACGGAGTACGCGTGGGGCTCGCGCACCATCCTGGGGCTGGGCGCCGGGGCGGCCGGAACGGCCGTGCTGTTCCTGGTCGTCGAGCGCCGGGCGGCCGAACCCATCATCCCGCTGCGGCTGTTCCGCGACTCGATCTTCAACGTCACCGCGCTCGTCGGAGCGGTCATCGGGGTGGGACTGTTCGGTGCCGCCAGCTATCTGCCGACCTTCCTGCAGATGGTCGACGGCGCCACCGCCACCGAGTCCGGGCTGCTGATGCTCCCGATGATGGGCGGCATCGTCATCGCGTCCGTCGTCTCCGGCCAGCTGATCTCCCGCACCGGCCGCTACCGGATCCACCCCATCCTGGGCAGCGCGCTCTCGGTGGCCGGGATGTGGCTCCTCTCGCTCCTGGACGCCGACACCCCGCGCATCGAGTACAGCATCGCGCAGGCCGTGCTCGGCATCGGGATCGGGCTGGTCATGCCGGTGCTGGTGCTCGCCGTGCAGAATTCCGTCGCCCCCGCCGACATCGGCTCCGCGACCAGCGCCAACAACTACTTCCGGCAGATCGGCGGCAGCGTCGGCGCAGCCGTCTTCGGGACGCTCTTCGCCGGACGGCTCGCCGACGCGCTCGCCGTCCGGCTGCCGTCCGGCGCGGACCTTCCCGACCCCGAGTCCATCACCCCGCAGCTCGTCCACGCGATGGAACCGGCGCTGCGCGACAGCTACATCCAGGCGTACGCGGACGCGATGCCGCGGATCTTCCTCTACCTCGTGCCGGTGCTCGCACTCGGCCTGATCTTCGCCTTCTTCCTCAAGGAGAAACCGCTGGTGTCCCACCACAGCCCCGACAGCACCGCCGAGTCCGCGACCGTCCCGGCCGCCCGCGCGGTCCCGGCCCTCCCGCCCGCACCGGCCGCCGAGGCCGCCGCCCCGCCGCTCTCCCCGCGCTCCGGCGTGGCGGTCTCCGGCAGCGTCCAGCACCCCGACGGCACGCGGGTCTCGCGGGCCGCGCTCACCCTCATCGACGTCCAGGGGCGGCAGGTCGGCCGGGGCGCCAGCGGCGACGACGGACGGTACGCGCTGAGCGTGCCCGGCGCCGGTTCGTACGTCCTGATCGCCGCCGCGGGCGGACACCAGCCCCAGGCCGTCAGCGTCACCGTGGGCGAGCGGCCCGTCGACCTCGACGTGGTGCTCGGCGGGGCCGGACGCCTCGCCGGGATCGTCACCACCGCCGACGGCACCCCGGTGCGCGATGCCTCGGTGACCCTCACCGATGTCCGTGGTGAGGTCGTCGCCTCCGCCCGCAGCGGCCGTGAGGGCGGCTATGTGATCACGGAGCTGGTGGCGGGCGAGTACACCCTCGCGGCCAGCGCCCCCGCCTTCCGGCCCGCCGCGCTCCCGGTGAGCGTGCAGGCGGCCCGGGAGACCCGGCAGGACATCGAGCTGGCGGGCGGAGCGGTGCTGCGCGGAGTGGTGAGGGCGAACGGCGGCAGGCCCGTCGAGGACGCCCGGGTCACCCTGCTGGACGCGGCGGGCAATGTCGTCGACACCCTCACCACGGGCACCGACGGCGCGTTTCGCTTCGTGGACCTGTCCACCGGCGAGTACACGGTGATCGCGGCCGGATATCCGCCGGTGGCCACCGTCCTTCAGGTCGCGGGCGGCGGGCGCACCGAGCGCGATCTGCAACTGGGCCACGAGGACTGAGAACCGGGGAGCGACGGGCCAGGGAGGGCCCCGGGCGGATACCGGCCCGGCGGCCGGCGAGGACCGGTCGCCGGGCCATACCGTGGAGTCACACACCGGGGAGACTCCCCCATGGACCGCGAGGTTCCGGTCCGGCGCTCGCCCGTGCCGTACGACGCCGCGACGGGCCGGGCTCCCCGGGCCGCCCCGTGGAGCCGCGCCCGGTCCGTGCCGACGCCCTGTTCCGCGAGGCAGGCGACGACGATCCGGCCACGCTGCCCGACGCCGCCCACGACGACGAGGCGGGCCGCGGCCCGCGCGTGGTGGGCGGCCTCGCCCGAGCCCGGCGGACCAGCGGCACGGAGCGCGGCAAGACCGTCTGGTCCGAGCAGGTGATCGACGCGGTCCCGCGCCCGCGCCCGTCCACCAGGTGAGGAACGCCCCGTCCCCGGGACGGTCGGGCCGTCCCCCTTGCCCCCGCCGTCCCGGGACGGTAGGCCGGTTCCGGACAGGGGAACGCCCCGGACCCACACCAGGGAGTGCGCATGAACGTGTCGCCGCGGTACCGCGAGGCCTGGGAGGGCTACTGGACCGCCACCTCGGACACCCCCGGTGAGGCGATCTGGGACGCCGACCCGTCCGTCACCGCCGTACCCGACAGCGAACGGCTGCTGCCGTACGCCGACCCCACGCTGCCGGTCGTCGACCTCGGCTGCGGCAACGGCACCCAGACCCGCTGCCTCGCCACCCGCTTCGTCCGTGCGATCGGGGTGGACCTCTCCCACGCCGCCGTGGCGCACGCCCGTCGCGCCGACCCCGGGAACACCGCCGAGTTCGCCCAGCTCGACCTGGTCGACGCGGTGGCCGTGGCCGGGCTGCACGAGCGGATCGGCGACGCCCACGTCTACCTGCGCGCGGTGATCCACCAGAGCGAGCCCGAGGCCCGGCCCGCCGTCGCCGCGGCGGTCGCCACGCTCGTGGGAGAGCGGGGACGGGCCTTCGTCACCGAACCGACCCCGGCCTCCAAGGACGTGCTGCGGCAGGTGGCCCAGGCCCCGGACGGCCCGCCGGAGAAGCTGCGCCGGGTCCTGGAGCACGGGCTCAGGCCCGCCGAGGCCACGGAGGAGGAGGTGCGCCGACTGCTCCGGGAGACCGGCCTCACCCTGCTGGACGAGGGCGCGGGCACCCTGGCGCAGACCGCGTACCTGCCCGGCGGATCGCGTGTCGAACTGCCCGCGCGCTGGTTCGTCCTGGGACGTACCTGAGCCGTGTGCCGCAGTCCGTACCCGGGGCGCGGCCCGTGGAAATCCATGGGCGTCGCGGGTGGCGCGGTGGGCATGATGACGCGATGAGCGACGATCCGAGAAGCAGGCCCCCGCAGGTGGGCGAGGAGCGTGCGTTACTGAGCGGCTTCCTCCAGTACCAGCGAGAGACCCTGGCCATGAAGTGCGCCGGTCTCACCGCCGCACAGCTGCGGACACCGGCCGTCCCGCCCTCGGGCCTGACCCTGATCGGGCTCGTCCGGCATCTCGCCGAGGTCGAACGCTCGTGGTTCCGGCGGGTGCTGAAGGACGAGGAGGCACCGCCGCACTGGCCGGGGCCGAACCCCGGCGAGTTCGCCGAGTTCGATGTGGCGGACGCCGATCCCGCCGAGGCCTTCCGCATCTGGGAGGAGGAGTGCGCCCGCTCCCGGGCCACCGTCGAGGCCGCCGAGTCCCTTGACATCACCGGGAGTTACGGCGAGGAGGTGTTCTCGCTGCGGTACATCGTCACCCACCTGATCGAGGAGTACGCCCGCCACAACGGCCAGGCCGACCTGCTGCGCGAACGCCTCGACGGCACCACCGGAGAGTGACCGCCATGAGCGAAGCAGCATGGACGGCGCCCCGGGTCACCCGGACGACGGCCGGAGGCGACCAGCTGAATGTCCCCAGCGCCGCGGACGAGCGCGTGCTGCTCGACGGCTGGCTGCGCTGGCACCGGGAGACCCTGCTCACCAAGTGCGCCGGTCTCACCCCGGCGCAGCTCGCGCGGACCACCGCCGAGCCGTCCGGCCTCAGCCTCCTCGGCCTGGTCCGGCACATGGCGGAGATCGAACGCTGGTGGTTCCGCCGCGGATTCGCCGGCGAGCCGGTCGGCGACGTCTACACGGGCCCGGACGACGGGGACGAGGGGATGGAGGGCGTCGACGCGGCGCACGCGGAGCGCGACTTCGCCCGCTACCGTGCCGAGATCGCGGCGTGCGAGGCCGCGGTGGCCGGGCGCGGGCTCGACGAGACGTACGTCCCGGTCACCCGTGGCCGGACCGTCAGCCTGCGCTGGGTGTACCTGGTGATGATCCAGGAGTACGCCCGTCACAACGGCCACGCCGACCTGCTGCGCGAACGGACCGACGGCGCCACCGGCGACTATCCGGAGCCGGAGTGAACGACGGCCGCCCCGGCCCCCGGGGGACCGGAACGGCCGGCCGTTCTGGAACGCGCGCTCAGTCGGAGGCCGCCTCGGGCGGGTACACGGCCGCGTGCGCCAAGCGGAAGAGGGCGTCGGCCTCCTGGCCGCTGAGCCCCTGGGCCCGTGCCTCGTTCAGCCACTCGGTGAGCGAGGCACGCAGCGGGGAGTCGGCGCCCGCCTGGGGCGGGGCGAGGGTGCGGGTGATGAAGGTGCCCGCCCCCTGCCGGACCTCGGCGAGACCGGCGCGTTCGAGCTCCCGGTACGCCTTGAGTGTGGTGTTCGGGTTGACCTTGGTGTCGGCCGCCACCTGCGCGGCCGTGGGCAGCCGGTCACCCTCCTCCAGCGCGCCCATGCGCAGCGCCTGCTCGACCTGGCGCACGATCTGGAGGTACGTCGCCACTCCACTGCGCCGGTCGATCCGGAACACGACCACGGCCGTCACCTCCCTCCGCCACTGTCAACGACCTTCTAGAGCGGGCGACGGGACACCCGCCACAGGACGAGCGCGGTGAGGACAGCGGTGCCCGCGAGCAGCAGACCCGCTCCGGTCCACTGCATGCCCGCCATCTGGTCGAAGCCCAGGTACTCGTAGACATTGTTGACGATCCCGTACTTCTCGACGCACGCGTCGGATGCCTTCTCGGTGGCCTTCGCGCACATGCCCCAGCCGTAGAGCTCCCCGTCGGCGGAGCCGATCCAGCGGTCGACCTCCAGCGCGTCGTCCAGCCGCGCGGGCATGTCGGCCTCAAGCGGGTAGACGAGCGTGCGGGTCGCGGCGAGGCTGGAGATCATCCTCTCCCAGAACACCCCGAAGAACCAGGAGAAGAACAGCGCGATGGCCATGGCCGGAAGGACCCGGCGCACCAGGACACCGAGGGTGATGCCGACGGCGGTCAGGAAGAGGCAGAGCGCGGGGAGGACGGGACCGGTGATGTTGAAGACCGACCCGCTCGACCAGTCGTAGGAGAAGACCGGGCGCAAGGGCTTCCACCACCAGGTGAAGACCGCCGACAGCACCACCGCGGTCACGAGGACCGAGCCGTAGACCCAGGCGAACTTCGTCACCATCCAGCGCAGGCGGGTCACGGACTGGGTGGTGACCAGCTGGGCGGTGCCGTTCTCCTTGTCCCCGGAGACCAGCGGGGCGCCGACGAAGACGGCGAGCAGCAGCGGCAGCGCCCCGAGAGCGCTGATGATCAGGCTCACACCGTCGGAGTCGAAGCTCGGTGTGGGCAGGTCCTTCCCCGGCCAGCCCACGGCGTCCAGGACGTCCTTCATCCGGCTGCGCTCGTACACGATCCAGATCGGGCCGAGGACCGTCGCGCCGAGCAGGCTGAACAGGGCGCCCCGGTGCTGGCGTGCGACGAGCCAGCTCAGCCCGCGCAGCAGGCGGGGCCTTGTGGTGGCATCGGTCCGGGGGGCTTCGGTGCGGGTGGTGCTCATGCGGCGTGGCTCCCTTCGGCCTCGATACGGGCACCGGGTGTGAACAAGGGGGGCGTGCCGGGCGAGCGCAGATGCGCCAGCAGCACCTCTTCCAGGCTCGGTTCGGCGACCACCCAGTCGCCGGACAGCGGGCCGTTGGGCCGTACGAGCGCGTGGAACTGCCGGCCCTGGACGCGGCACTCGATCACGGTGTGCGGGGCCAGCACGGCGGCCGGGTCACCGTCCGGAGCGAGCCCGGTCACCAGCGCGTGGGCCGGGACGAGCGCGTCCGCGTCCCCCGCCATCCGGATCTGGCCGCCCGCGAGCACGAGCAGGTAGTCGCACATGTCCTCCAGCTCGGAGAGCATGTGGGACGACATGACGACCGTGGTGCCGTGCTCGACGGCCTCCGACATCAGCAGCGTGCTCATGTCGTGGCGGGCCAGCGGGTCGAGGTCCGACATCGGCTCGTCGAGCAGCAGCAGGTCGGGCCGCTTGCCGAAGGCCAGGGCGAACGCGACGCGGGTGCGCTGGCCGCCGGAGAGCGTGCCGACCCGGGCGTCCATCGGTACCTGTCCGGCCCGGACGATCCGCTCCGCCGCCGTCGCGTCCCAGTTCGGGTTGAGCTCGCTGCCCATGCGCAGCGTCTCCGCCACGGTGAACCGTTTGAACAGCGGCTTGTCCTGCCCGAGGAACGCGAATCTCGGCATCGCCCGGGCGTCGTCCACCGGCACGCCGAAGATGCTCAGGCTGCCTTCCGTGGGCTGCACCTGACGGGTCGCTATCCCCAGCAGGGTGCTCTTCCCGGCTCCGTTGGGACCGACCAGGCCACAGATCCGGCCGGCCGGAAGCCGGAAGGACACGTCCTTGAGCGCCCAGCCGCGACGGTAGCGCTTACCCAGGCCACGGGCCTCCAGGGCCCAGGCGCCGGACGAGCTGCCCGGAGTCAATGCGTCTGCCATGCACTTCGCCTCAATTCCATTAGTCAATTAATGGAATCATGGTCTGGGGTAGTGGAATGTGTCAAGGCGGGTCGGGGGCCCCGCGGTCCGGTGCCGACGGCGGACCCGGTGCCCGGCGACGGCCCCGGTGTCCGTGATGCGCCCGTTCGCGGAGTGCGTCGGCCACCCTTCGGAGGACTGGACCATTGAACGTGCCCGTGGCTCTGGCCTGGCGGTTCTCGGGCGCGTACCGTGACCCGGCATGAAGATCCTGATCAGCGCGGACATGGAAGGCGCCACCGGTGTGACCTGGCCCGCCGATGTGCTGCCGGGCACGCCCCAGTGGGAGCGGTGCCGCGCCATGTTCACCTCTGACGTGAACGCGGCGGCGCTCGGTTTCTACGACGGCGGCGCGGACGAGGTGCTCGTCAACGAGGCCCACTGGACCATGCGGAACCTCCTGCTGGAGAGGCTCGACGACCGGGTCCAGATGCTCACCGGACGCCACAAGTCCCTCTCCATGGTCGAGGGAGTCCAGCACGGTGACGTCGACGCCATCGCCTTCGTCGGCTATCACACCGGCGCCGGTGCGGAAGGGGTCCTCGCCCACACCTACCTCGCCAACTCCATCACCGGGGTCTGGCTCAACGGCGCCCGCGCCAGCGAGGGCCTGCTCAACGCCCATGTCGTCGCCGAGTACGGCGTGCCCGTCGTCCTCATCACGGGTGACGACCTGACCTGCGTGGACGCGCAGGGGTACGCCCCGGCGGCCCGCAAGGTCGCGGTCAAGGACTACGTGTCGCGGTACGCGGCGGTCTGCCGCACCCCGGCCCGCACCGCGGCGGACATCCGGACCGCCGCCAAGGAGGCCGCCGCGCTCGCCGGACGGTACACCCCGGTCAAGGGCGGCCCCTTCACCGTGGAGCTGGAGTTCGACGCCGAGCACCTGGCCCAGGCGGCCACCGTCGTCCCCGGCGTGGCGCCCGGCGGCGAGCGGCGCGTCGGCTACACCAGCGCGACGATGTACGAAGCAATCCGCACGTTCAAGGCCGTGACGACGATCGTGTCGTCCGCCGTGGAGGAACAGTATGGCTGAGGCGACCGGCGCCCAGGACGGTGCCGACCAGCAGGCGCTCGACGAATCGGTGACCTTCACCTCCGAGCTGATCCGGATCGACACCACCAACCGCGGCGACGGCGAGTGCCGGGAACGCCCGGCCGCCGAGTACGTCGCCGAGCGGCTGGCCGCCGCCGGGGTGGAACCCGTCCTGCTGGAACGGACCCCCGGACGCACCAACGTGGTCGCCCGGATCGCGGGCACCGATCCCTCGGCCGACGCGCTGCTCGTCCACGGGCACCTCGACGTGGTCCCGGCCGAGGCGGCCGACTGGACCGTGCACCCCTTCTCCGGCGAGGTCCGCGACGGGGTCGTCTGGGGGCGCGGCGCCATCGACATGAAGAACATGGACGCGATGGTCCTGGCCGTCGTACGCGGCTGGGCACGGGCCGGGGTCCGGCCCCGCCGTGACATCGTCATCGCGTACACCGCCGACGAGGAGGCCAGCGCCGCCGACGGCTCAGGCTTCCTCGCCGACCGGCACGCCGAGCTCTTCGAGGGCTGCACCGAGGGCATCAGCGAGTCCGGCGCCTTCACCTTCCACGCCGGACCAGACCTGCCGCTCTACCCGATCGCCGCCGGGGAGCGGGGCACCGCCTGGCTGAAACTCACCGCGCACGGCAAGGCCGGGCACGGCTCCAAGGTCAACCGGAACAACGCGGTCAGCGCGCTCGCCGCCGCCGTCTCCCGGATCGGCGCACACCGGTGGCCGGTGCGCCTCACCCCGACGGTCCGCGCCGCGCTCACCGAGATCGCCGCGCTGCACGGCATCCACCCGGACCTCGACGCCCCCGGCTTCGACGTGGACGAACTGCTCGGCAAGCTCGGCCCCGCCGCCGACCTGGTCGCGCCCACCGTCCGCAACAGCTCCAACCCGACGATGCTGGAGGCCGGTTACAAGGTCAACGTGATCCCGGGCCACGCCACCGCCCACATCGACGGCCGGATGGTGCCCGGCGGCGAGGACGAGTTCCACGCCACCCTGGACCAGCTGACCGGCCCCGACGTCGACTGGGAGTTCCACCACCGGGAGATCCCGCTCCAGGCTCCCGTCGACTCGCCCACGTTCGCGAAGCTGCGCGCCGCGATCGAACGCTTCGACCCGCACGGTCATGTCGTGCCGTACTGCATGTCGGGCGGCACCGACGCCAAGCAGTTCTCCCGGCTGGGCATCACCGGCTACGGCTTCTCGCCGCTGAAGCTGCCCGTCGGCTTCGACTACCAGGCGCTCTTCCACGGCGTCGACGAACGCGTCCCCGTCGACGCCCTGCACTTCGGCGTCCGGGTCCTCGACCACTACCTGCGTACTGCCTGAACGGCAGAGGGGGAATCGACACATGCAGCCCACCGGGTCCTACGGAACCTGGCCCTCGCCCATCGACGCCGCGCTCGCCGCCTCCCGCGACGGGCGCCCGGAGTACGTCGGCACCGTCGGCGACGAAGTGTGGTGGACCGAACCGCGCCCCGCCGAGGCGGGCCGCCGCGCCCTGGTCCGCCGCCGGGCGGACGGCGGGACCGAGTCCGTCCTGCCCGCCCCGTGGAACATACGGAGCAGGGTCATCGAGTACGGCGGAGTGCCCTGGGCCGGGACCGCGCGCGCCGAGGGCGGCCCGCTGGTCGTCTTCGTCCACTTCGCCGACCAGCGGCTCTACGCCTACGCCCCCGACGGCCCGGACGAGCCCCGCCCGCTCACCCCGCTCTCGTCCACCGGCGGCGGACTGCGCTGGGCCGACCCGCGGCTCCACGTCGAACGCGGCGAGGTCTGGTGCGTCCTGGAGGAGTTCACCGGCGAGGGCCCCACCGCGCTGCGCCGGGTGATCGCGGCCGTACCGCTGGACGGCTCGGCCGCCGACGACCGCGCGGCCGTACGCGAACTCAGCGACGACAGCCACCGGTTCGTCACCGGTCCGAAGCTCTCGCCGGACGGACGGCAGGCGGCCTGGATCGCCTGGGACCACCCCCGGATGCCGTGGGACGGCACCGAGGTGATGCTCGCGGACGTGGCCGGGGACGGCACCTTCCACCGCACCCGGTCCCACCTCGGCGGCCCCGGGGAATCCGTGCCCCAGATCGAGTGGGACACCGACGGGCGGCTGCTGTTCGCCAGCGACCGCGGCGGCTGGTGGAACCTCTACCGCGACGACCCGGACCAGGGCGCGATCGCGCTCTGCCCCCGCGAGCAGGAGTTCGCCGGACCCCTCTGGAAGATCGGTCTCGGCTGGTTCCTGCCCATGGACAACGGGCTGATCGCCGCCATCCACGGCAAGGGCACCACCACGCTCGGCATCCTCGACCCCCGGACCGGCGAACTCGTCGACGTCGCCGGGCCCTGGACCGAGTGGGCCGAGACGCTCACCGTGCACGGCAGCCGGGTCGTCGGCGTCGCGGCGAGCCCGCACAGCGCCTACGAAGTGGTCGAGCTGGACACGGCGACCGGCCGTACCCGGGTGATCGGGGCACCGCACCGGGACGCCGTCGACCCCGCGTACTACCCGCGGCCCGAGCAGCGCACCTTCACCGGTCCCGGCGGACGCGAGATCCACGCCCACCTCTACCCGCCGCGCAACCCCGGGCACACCGGCCCCGCCGGAGAACTGCCGCCCTACGTGGTCTGGGCGCACGGCGGCCCCACCGGCCACGCCGCGCTCGTCCTCGACCTGGAGATCGCCTACTTCACCTCACGCGGCATCGGCGTCGCCGAGGTCAACTACGGCGGCTCCACCGGCTACGGCCGCGCGTACCGCAACCGGCTGCGCGAACAGTGGGGCGTCGTCGACGTCGAGGACTGCGCCGCCGTCGCCGAGGCCCTGGCACAGGACGGCACGGCCGACCGGCAACGGCTCGCCATCCGCGGCGGCAGCGCCGGAGGCTGGACCACCGCCGCCTCACTGACCGGCACCGGCGTCTACGCCTGCGGGACGATCATCTACCCGATCCTCGACCTGACCGGCTGGGGCACCGACGAGACCCACGACTTCGAGTCCCGGTACCTGGAGTCCCTGGTGGGCCCGTTCGCCGAAGTCCCCGACCGCTACCGCGACCGTTCCCCGGTCGGCCGCGTCGACCGGCTCGCCACCCCCTTCCTGCTGCTCCAGGGGCTGGACGACCCGATCTGCCCGCCCGTCCAGTGCGAACGCTTCCTCGCCGCACTCGACGGTCGCGGCATCCCGCACGCCTACCTCACCTTCGAGGGCGAGGGGCACGGATTCCGCCGCGCCGACACCATGATCCGCGCCCTGGAGGCCGAACTCTCCCTGTACGGGCAGGTCTTCGGGGCCGAACGCGCCGACGTCCCGCCGCTGGAGCTGAAGAAGTGACCCTCACCCCGCTGACCCGCCCGGCCCGGCTGCGCCCCGGTGCCCGGGTCGCGGTCGTGTCCCCGAGCGGCCCGGTCCTCGCCGAACGGCTGGACGCGGGCCTGGACGTCCTGCGCGGCTGGGGCCTGGAGGCCGTCGAGTCCCCGCACGCCCGTGCGGTCCACCCCCGGCTCGACTACCTCGCGGGCACCGACGAGGCACGCGCCGCCGATCTCCAGGCCGCCTGGTGCGATCCGGCCGTGGACGCGGTGATCTGCGCCCGCGGCGGGTACGGCGTGCACCGGATGGTCGACCTGGTCGACTGGGCGGCGATGCGCGCGGCGGGACCGAAGGTGTTCATCGGCTACAGCGACATCACCGTGCTCCACGAGGCGTTCGCCCGCCATCTGGGGATCGTCACCCTGCACGGTCCGATGGCCGGGGCCGAGACCTTCCTCAAGGACCCGGACACCCAGGAATCGCTGCGGGCCACGCTGTTCGCACCCGAATCGGTGCGCACCCTCGGCCTGCCCGCCGCGCGGGCCCTGGTGCCCGGCAGGGCCCGCGGCATCACCTACGGCGGCTGCGTGAGCCTGCTCGCCGCCGGCCTCGGCACGCCCTGCGCCCGGACCTCGGCGCGGGGCGGGCTGCTGCTGATCGAGGACATCGGCGAGGACCCGTACAGCATCGACCGCATCCTCACCCAGTTGCTGCGCGCCGGGGCGCTGGACGGGATCGCCGGGGTGGTCTGCGGATCGTGGTCGGGCTGCGGGCCGTACGAGCAGGTGCGGACCGTGCTCGCCGACCGGCTGGGCCCGCTGGGGGTGCCGGTCGTCGAGGAGCTGGGCTTCGGGCACGGGCCGACGGGGCTCACCGTCCCGCTCGGCGTCCGTGCGGTGCTGGACGCCCCGGCGGACGGCGGCCCGGCCACCCTCACCGCAGAGGAGCCCGCGCTGCGCTGAACGGTGCCGATTCGTAAAGAAGTTGAGCAGTGTTCAGGAATCGCACCCCGGAACGTTGACAGCCCCCCGAAGCGCGTCACAGCATGAGTACGGTCCGTTACTTTACCGGCCGGTATGGTGCTCTCGGTGTGGAGGTCCTCGTGTCGCGTGCTGTGCCCCGCCCCCGGTCCGGGTACCGGACGCTGTCCCGCAGGTCGCTCGCCTGGGTGGCCGGGGCCGCCCTCGCCGCCCCGCTGGTGCTCACCGGTGCGGCGAAAGCGACCGCCGGCGAGACGGGCCGGTACACCGTCACCCCTCTGGAGTTCACCGTCCGGGCGGGGGACCGCACCTGCACCGTCGACGCGGACCTGTACCGCCCCGCCGGGGCCGACGCCGGTCACCCGGCACCCGCCGTACTCGCCACCAACGGCTTCGGCGGCAGCAAGTCGGACGGCACGACCGACGCCATCGGCAGGGCCTTCGCCTCGCGCGGCTACGTCGGCCTCGTCTACTCCGGCCTCGGCTTCGGCACGTCCGGCTGCCTCATCACCCTCGACGACCCGGCCGCCGACGGCCGGGCGGCCGCCGCGCTCATCGACTTCCTCGCCGGAACCCGCGCCGCCGACGACGGCACCCGCGCCGACTACGTCGTGCGGGACGGCGAGGGGGATCCGCGGGTCGGCATGATCGGCGGCTCGTACGGCGGCGCCGTACAGCTGGCCACCGCCTCCGTCGACCGGCGGCTCGACGCGCTCGTCCCGCTGATCACCTGGAACGACCTGGCGTACGCCCTCGCCCCCAACGCGGCCGACGCCCGCACCGGCGTGTCCTCCGCCACCGCCGGGGTCTTCAAGTGGCAGTGGGCCAACGGCTTCTACCTGATGGGGGAGGGACAGACCCTCCTCAACGCGAGCCTCGACCCGTCCCGGTTCAACAACCTGGGCTGTCTGCACTTCGCGAGCCCCGCCTGCGACACGGTCCGGCTGCTCAACTCCGGCCGCTTCCCGGCCGACCGCACCGCCGCGATGCTCGACTACGCGCGCGGCGTGTCCCCCGTCGGCTATCTCGGCAAGGTCAGGGCCCCCACGCTGCTCGTCCAGGGCCAGACCGACAGCCTGTTCAACCTGAACGAGGCCACCGCCACCTACGAGCAGCTCAAGACCCAGGGCACCACGACCAGGATGATCTGGCAGTCCTGGGGCCACAGCGGCGGCCAGGCGCCCGGCGAACTCGACCTGGGCCGGGGCAACCTGGAGAGCAGCTACGTCGGACAGCGCGTCCTGGCCTGGTTCGGCCGCTACCTCCGGGACGACCGCGGCGCCGACACCGGACCGGCCTTCGCCTACTACCGCGACTGGCGCAGCGGATACGGCACGGCGCCCTCCGTTCCGGCCCTCTCGCGGAAGATGTACCTCTCCGGCGACGGCACGCTCGTCGACGACCGGTCCGAGGTCACCCGCGGCAGCCGTCAGTACACCAACTGGCTGATCCCCACCAGCCATTCGGAGAGCTCCCTCGCCGGGATCACCGGACTGCCCGACCCCAGGCCGTACGACACCAGGGGCACCTACCTCGGCTGGACCAGCGCCCCGCTGACGTCTCCCGTCGATGTCGTCGGCGCGCCGGAGGCGACCCTCAAGGTCGTCTCGCCGACGACGGAACAGGTGCAGGACAGCGGCGACGCCGCCGACCGGCTCGTCCTGTTCGCCAAGGTCTACGACGTGGCCCCGGACGGCACCAAGACCCTGGTCAACCGGCTCGTCGCGCCGGTGCGGGTGCCCGATGTCACCCGCCCGTTCACCGTGCGGCTCCCGGGCATCGTCCACCGCTACGAGACGGGCCACCGGCTTGAGTTCGTGATCGCGGCGAGCGACAGCGCCTACGTCGGCAACCGGGGGATCAAGCCGGTCACGGTGGTCAGCGCCCCGCAGGACACCGGCGTGCTGGAGCTTCCGGTGGTCGGCGGCCAGCCGGGCTGAGACGGGCTCCGCCGGACAGCCCCTTAGAGTGGCCCGATGACCGACCGCGCATTTCCGGACGAGGGGCGGCGGGTGGCGATCCGCCCCTTCACCCCGCAGGACGCCGAAGAGTTCACCGCGCGGGCGCGGGAGAGCCGGGAGCTGCACCGGCCCTGGCTCTTCCCGCCCGAGGACGCCGCCGCGTACGCCGTCTACGCGGACCGGCTGACCGGCGACCCGTCCCGGGCGGGCTTCCTCGTCTGTGAACGCGACGCCGCGGGCGGCGGGCGGGCGGGAGCGATCGCCGGGTTCATCACCATCAACAACATCGTCGCCGGAGCGTTCCGCTGCGGCGCGCTCGGCTACGGGGCCTTCGCCCACGCGGCGGGGCGCGGCCTGATGGGCGAGGGACTGGGCCTGGTCCTGGAGCACGCCTTCGGGCCGCTCGGACTGCACCGCCTCGAAGCCAACGTCCAGCCCGGCAACACGGCCTCGATCGCACTGGTCCGGCGGGCGGGCTTCCGCCTCGAAGGCTTCTCACCGGACTTCCTCTTCATCGACGGCGCCTGGCGCGACCACGAACGGTGGGCCATCACGGCGGAGACGGCGGGCCGGTAAGGGCGGGCACGGGGCGTGCGCTCACGCCGACCTGCGCGGCGCGCCCCTCCCATGACCGCTCCCGGCCGGGAGGCGCGCCCCTTCCATGGCCTGCCCCGGCCGCGCGGCGGGGCCCTCCCTGGCCCCGGGCGGGCCCGCTGCCGACCCCGCTCCCGGGCCGCATACTGGGGGAGTGCGGGGCGGTTCCTCCTCCGCGGGGGCCGTGCGCAGGGCCCGCCGACCCGGTTGGGCAAGACTTTGCCCGTGGCCGGATATCGCTGCCTGTGGAGCACGGGAGCCGCGCCCAGCCGGACGTCAGCGGCCCGGCAGGCCGTATACGAAGCTTTACGAAGGGGAAACCGCGGCCGGAAGAGGCCGCTGTGACCGTACCGGCCGCTCACGTGCGTGTTGACCGTACGCGGCCGAAGGCAGACGCTCGCCATAAAGCTGCTAAATACAACTGGTTCCGCCGGGGCGCTGCCGTCCGGCCCGCCCGCGGACGGGCGGCGCCGCGGGCGGTGGCCCGCAACGGGACCGGATCAGGAGGACGCGCATGTGCGGCATAGTCGGCTGGGTCTCCTTCGACCGCGATCTACGGGCGGCCGAGCAGGTCATTGCAGTGGAAGAGATGACGGAGACCATGTCCTGCCGGGGCCCCGACGACCGGGGGACCTGGAACGCCCCGCACGCCTCGCTCGGCCACCGGCGGCTCGCGATCATCGACCTGCCCGGCGGGCGCCAGCCCATGAGCGTCGGCACCCCCGAGGGTGCGGTCGCGCTGGTCTACTCCGGTGAGGCGTACAACTACACCGAGCTGCGCGAGGAGCTGACGGCCCGCGGGCACCGGTTCACCACCGACTCGGACACCGAGGTGGTGCTGCGCGGCTACCTGGAGTGGGGAGAGGCCCTCGCCGAGCGGCTGAACGGCATGTACGCGTTCGCGATCTGGGACGGCCGCCACGACCGGCTCGTCATGATCCGCGACCGGATGGGCGTCAAGCCCTTCTACTACTGGCCGACGTCCGACGGCGTCCTCTTCGGCTCGGAGCCCAAGGCGATCCTCGCCAACCCGCTGGCCCGGCCCCGGGTGACCCTCGACGGCCTGCGGGAACTCTTCACCATGGTCAAGACCCCCGGCCACGCCGTCTGGGACGGCATGTACGAGGTGGAGCCCGGCACGGTCGTCACCGTGGACCGCTCAGGACCGCACCAGCGCACCTACTGGCAGCTGGAGACCCGTCCGCACACCGACGACCGGGACACCACGATCGCCACCGTGCGCGCGCTCCTCGACGACATCGTGCGCCGCCAGCTGGTCTCCGACGTACCCCGCTGCATCCTGCTCTCCGGCGGGCTCGACTCCTCGACGGTCACCGCGCTCGCCGCCCTGCAACTCGCCGAGAGCGGTGAGAAGGTCCGCACCTTCGCCGTCGACTTCGTCGGCCGTACCGAGAACTTCGTCGCCGACGAACTGCGCACCACCCCCGACACCCCGTTCGTCCACGACGTGGCCCGGCAGTCGGGCACCCTCCACCAGGACATCGTGCTCGACCCCGACGACCTCGCCGATCCGGAGGTACGGGCCAGGATGATCCGGGCCCGGGACCTGCCCATGGGCCTCGGTGACATGGACTCCTCGCTCTACCTGCTCTTCCGGGCCATCCGCGAGCACTCCACCGTCGCCCTGTCCGGTGAGTCCGCCGACGAGGTCTTCGGCGGCTACCTCCAGTTCTTCGACGAGGAGGCCCGCAACGCCGACACCTTCCCCTGGCTGGTGCGGATGGCGGAGCACTTCGGTGAGGACGCCGATGTGCTCCGCCCCGAACTCGGTGACGCCCTGGACCTCGGCGCGTACACCGAGAACAGCTACCGCACCGCCGTGTCCGGCATCGAACGGCTCGACGGCGAAAGCGACTTCGAGTACCGGATGCGCCGCATCTGCCACCTCCACCTCACCCGTTTCGTCCGTGTCCTGCTCGACCGCAAGGACCGCGCGAGCATGGCGGTCGGCCTGGAGGTCCGGGTGCCGTTCTGCGACCACCGGCTCGTCGAGTACGTCTACAACGCGCCCTGGGCCCTCAAGTCCTTCGACGGCCGGGAGAAGAGCCTGCTGCGCGAGGCCGCCGCGGACGTACTGCCCCGTTCGGTGTACGACAGGGTCAAGAGCCCCTACCCGTCGACCCAGGACCCCAAGTACGCCGTGGCTCTCCAGGAACACGCCCGCGCGCTCCTCGCCGACCCGGACCACCGCGTCTTCGAGCTCGTCGACCGCGACCGGCTCCGCGCGGCGGCCGAGCGCCAGTCCCCGCAGATCACCGCCGCTTCCCGGCGTGGCCTGGAACGCGCCCTGGACCTGGCCGCGTGGATGGAGCTGTACGACCCCGAGCTGGTCCTGGACGAACCGGCCGGGGGCGCCCCCGGCCGGTGACGGCCGGGCTCCTGGACCCTTCCCCCACGCTGCCGTCCGGCCGGTGACGGCAGCGTGACGACCGGCCCCGGGCGTACGGGCGCGGGCGGGCCGGGGCCCGGCGGTTCCCGGCCCGGTCCTCCGCGCACCGCCGTCGTCCGGCCCGGCCTGCGCGCGGACGCCACCAGCGCCTCCCGTAGGCTCCCGGCATGTCTGACGGGGTGGACGCGCGGGAACTGTACGAGGCCCTGGGGGAGTACGAGGGGACAGCGCCGCACGAGAGGATCGTCGTGCCCTGGCTCGGCCGCGCCCAGGGCGGCTACCGCGCCTGGCTGGCCACGGCCGCCGCGGACAGCGCGTGGTGGGCCGGGCAGGGAACGGAGCCCGGCGGGCAGGCACTCGTGTGGGAGCTCTACGCCCTGCACCGGGTCAGCGACCTGCTGCTGCCCGCTGTCGGGCCGTCCGTTGGCCGGACCGGCTTCCCGGACCCGTGGCCCTTGCTCCCGGAGCGCGCGTACCTCGGCCTGTTCACCTCGCTGGGTATGACGCCGTTCGGGGACGGCGACACCTTCGACCCGTTCCTCCACGAGATCGTCGAGGTCGAACAGGCCGGCGATCCGCACGCGCCGGCCGAGATCACGGAGATCCTCTGGCCCGGCCTGATGCTGGGCCAGCTGCTGTTCAGCCGGGCCGGGGTGCGCGTCCGCGCCGGTGCCGGATACGCGCAGCGCGGCGTCGCGGACCGCGGGCCGCTGTACTGGACCTTCCGCCGCCGCCACCGGCCGACGGCCGACCTGTCCCAGGGCTGGGGCGGCAACTCCCAGTGGCGCACCAGCTTCCGGCTGGACTACCGGACCCCGGCCGGCGACCGGCTCAACGTCGCGGCGGACCGCCCGATCGACGGCAGTGACGACCTGCCCCCCGCTCATCCGAACAACCTCAGCCCCGAGGAGCGGCTCCTGACGCCCGGCGAGCGGCGCGAGCTGCTGCGCCACCGCTGCCTCCTGCGCGTGCCCGAGGCCGCCGACGCGCTGGCCGGATCGCCCGGCTGGGAGCGGGATCTGCTGCCCTTCGACTGGCGGCTTCCGGACTCCGGGGCCTGACCCCGGGGCGGCCAGGGCGGGCGGAGTCGTCCCGAGGGCATGACCATCGCCCGGTGGGGGAACGACAGTGCCGTGAGCGGGGCCGTCGGCCGGTCATTCGATCAGGTGATGCCGCGGCATCCGGCCCCGGGCGACGGCGGGCTGACGCCACGATGGCGCATCGAGTGCGATGTGTGGGACCGACCGCAGGGAGTGGAACATGCGCGACTGGGAGCGGGCGACCCCGCTGGACCGTGCCATTCAGGAGTATCCGGTCCACGGCAGCGACGCGCACAAGCACTTCGGCTGCGTACTCCACCTGCGCGGAACGCCGCCGGACCTTCACGAACTGCGCCGTCACCTGGAGACGCGGATCAGCCGGCTCCCCGGTCTGCGCACCGCTCTGGACGCCCGGACCGGCAGGTGGCGCACGAAGAGCCCCGACCTCGCCGCACACGTGCAGGAGCGAGTGCTCCCGCCCGGGGGCGGCGCCGTGCACAGCGCCGCGCGCGACGTCCTGCGCGCCCCGCTCCCCGAGGACGCGCCCCCGTGGCTGCTGACGCTCCTGCGGGACGACGAGTCCGGGCGGCACGCCCTGGTGTACCGGGTTCACCACGCCTTCCAGGACGGCACGGGCATGCTGCACACACTGGAGTCACTGTTCTCACCGTCGCCCGTCGAGCCGCACGAGTCGTCGGCCCTGTACCGGAAGGGGGAAGGAACGCGGCTGTCACGGCCGGGGGACTGGTTGCGGGCAGCGGGCCTGATGCTGAGCTTCCTCAGGCCGAGCCGGGCGTGGCAGGCCCCGGGGCACCGCTTCTCCAGCACCCGGGACCTTGAGTGCGTCGCCGTCCCGTCCGCCTGGCTCCGCCCGCCCGTTGACACCGGCAGCACCCGCAACGACGTGTTCCTCGCCGCGACGGCGCGGGCGGTTCGGGACTGGGCCGACGAGTTCGCCACGGAATCGGCGCGGCGGGACGAGGTCCGCATGCTGGTACCCGCCAACGTGCGCACGAGCCGGCAGGTCTCCCTGCCCGGCAACCGTCTGGCGCTCGTCCCGGTGCTCGTGCCCGCGAACCCCGCGCCTCCCGCCGGGCACCTGGAGCAGGTGCGGCCCTCGACCCAGGTGCTGCGCGACCCCGCCGTGCGGCTCGTGCTCGACCGGCTCAGCCGGAACACGCCCCGCCGGTTCACCAGCTCACTGCTCAGGTCGCTCGGGTCGCCGTCCCGGGCCACGCCGATCGTATCCAGCCTGACGCTCCGTCACCCACTGGCCGTCCTCGGCGCCGAGGTGGTGCGGATCGATCCCCTGATGTGTCTGCCGGAGGGGTTTCCCTTCAACGTACTGATCATCACCCACGGCGAAACCTCGGTGGCGTGCTTCGTGACGGACTCCTCCCTTCCCGGTCTGTCCACGCTCCCGCGGCGCTGGCATGACGCGCTGAAGGATCTCCAGTCGGCCGGCCACCACGCGGCCCCGGACAACTAGACACCACGCTCTTCACCCGGCGCACCCGCCCCGGGGCGGGTGCGCCGGGTGAAGAGCGTGGTGGGGCGCGGACGGGCCGACGCCGCCGCGCCGCGCCGTGCCGCGGGAGGTTCCGGGGGCCTCGGCCCGGCTGCGGCACCACCCGCGATACGGCCCGGCTCGCGTCCTGCCGGGGCGGGGCCCGGTGACGAGGCGTGTCCCCACCGGCGAAGGCGCGCTCACCCCGCCGAGGACGTGACCGTCCGGGGAGCCTCCTCGTAGGCGAGCCACTGGGCGAAGGCGTGCAGCCCGCGCGCCAGGTCCGTGGCGGGTGCCCAGCCCGGGGGCCTCGGGGCCGTTGCCGGGCACTGCCACCCCGGATCGGCACCGGGTTCGGGCCGCACCGGCACCGGCCGCACGGCGTCGTGCACCGCCTGCGCCAGCTCCGCCGCCGTGCACGGCTTCCCCGGGACGGCCGACATCTCACGTGCCTCCGGCCGGGCGCGCAGCACCGCCGCGATCGCGTCGGCGAGGTCGTTCACGTACACCGGCCACACCTCCGCGTCCGGGTCGCCCCCGGCCACGACCGGCTGGCTGCGCAGCGCGTCCCACACCATCCGGCCGACCGGGGAACGGCGCGAACAGCCGGGACCGTACAACTCGCCCACGCGCAGCGTGTACGGGACCGGCTCGCCCGGCGGGCGGACCGTGACCCGGGGGCCGGGGGAACCGAGCGCGGTCAGGTCGATCACGGCGGCGGACCGCTCCCGCAGATCTGCCAGCCGTCGCACCAGATGCTCACCGAGCGGGTTCTCCGCCCCGCGCCAGACGGGGCCACCGGGCCGCCGGGGGCGTACGCGCCGCTCGTCGGCGGCCTCGCGCCCGGCGTCGAGCGCCCGGTGCGCCACCTCGGCCAGGGGCGCGCGACGGCGCGCGAGGTGCTCCTCCGTGCTGGCGTTGCTGATGCCGCCGGTACCGATCGTCGCCACCGCCTCCGTGTACGCCTCCGATGTCCCGGACGGCACGGCGAGCCCGGCGCGGGCGGCCCCGAAGCCCATGGCCAGGGCCGTCAGCCAGGTGCCCCGCACATCGGCCGCGCAGGCCCCCAACGCCCCGGACGCCCCGGAGCCGGGCGGGCGCAGCAGCGTCTCGGGCAGTCCGGCACCGCGCAGATACTGTTCGGCGTCCAGATGCAGCCACCGTTCGGGACCGGGGCCCGTCACGCGTACCGCGCACTGCGCCACACCGTGCTTGAAGAACGGCAGCACCGACAGGCCGGTCAGCGTCCGGCCCTCCTGCGCGGGCCGGTCGCCGGGCACGAAGCAGACCGAGCGGCGCGGCCCGCGGAAGGCGTTCCCGGAGATCGAGCCGCGGTCCTCGTGCTCGGCGAGATTGGGCACGGCGACATAGCGCGGCACATCGTGGGCGCGGAGGTAGCGGTGCATCAGGATGTCGTCGGGCCAGCCGCCGAGCCGCTGTCTGCCGTACCCGACGAACCCCTCGGCGACCCGGCGCGGCAGTACGATCGCCACGCACGGGAAGTACTCGTTGACGGCGCCGACCCAGCGGGCGCCCGCCATCGCTCCCATCCGGACCGCCGCCCCGTTGCGCGAGTCCCAGAGCGCGAACAGGGCCAGCGCCGCGTCCGGCAACTCCCCGATCGCCTCCCGCACCCGGTCCAGGAAGGTTTCGGACAACACCATGTCGTCCTGGACCACCATGTGATGTGTGGCCCCCTCCTCGATCGAGGACCACGCGGCGAGCGCGGTGCGCAGCACCGACGGGGTGCCCGTGGGATCGGGGTCCATGACGACCCGTAACGGGCCGCCGGGCACGCTCAGGGCCAGCTTCTCGGCCGCCGCCCGGCGTCTGGGGTGGGTCATGACCACCGCGCTGAGCCGTGGGCGTGCCATACGTCCTCCCTGGGTCAGGATCGGCCGGGCCGCGCCGAGCACCCTTCCGGAGCCCGGTCCGCCAGCCGGATTCGGACAGTACGGGCGGTGCGCAGGGCCCGCAAGAGTGCCGAAATGGCCCTCTGGCAGACGGGCGACAGGTCCATGAATGCTGGGGCCGGTACGCGCCGGGGCCCGGCCCGCACGCCCGGACCGAGCACCGCGTACCCCTCCCGATGCCGAAAGAGGCTTGTCATGCCCGCGTTACCCCGTCCGATCCGTACCGACGGCGACGAGTCCGTCCGCTCGCGCCTCGGCAAACTCCGCGACGCCCGCATCGTCGTGACCGGCGGCGGCGGACTCGTCGGCAGCAGGCTGGTCGCCCTGCTGCACGGCGCCGGAGCCCTCGTCACCGCCCTGGACCGCATGGACGCCTACCCGGGGTCCGGCCACGAGACCTTCGGTACGGCGCGCAGCGGAGCCCGGCTGGTCGTCGGGGACGTCCGTGACGCCGGCACCGTCGGGGCGCTGCTGAAGGAGGCCGACTTCGTGGTCCACGCGGCGGCCTACGCGGACGTCGCGGCCTGCACCCGCCGCCCCGACATCGCCTTCCGCGCCAACGTCGAGGGAACCCAGGTCGTCCTGGAACAGGCCGCCCGCTTCCCCGTCCGCCGCCTGGTGCTCGTCTCCTCCGCGTCCGTGTACGGCGACGGCGACCCCGGCGTCGAGGGGCCGCAGGTCTTCCACGAGGACATGCCGCTCAACCCGGTCTCCGTGTACGCCAACGGCAAACTCTGGGCGGAACACCAGACCCGGCTCATGCTCGGTGCCGCGGGCGGCACCGAATACGCGGTGGTGCGCTACTTCTCCGTCTACGGCGACCCCCAGATCCCCAAGCCGGGCAGCCACTCCTGGATGGTGCCCTGGCTCTCGCTCCAGGCACGGCTCGGCCGCCCCATGCGGCTCAACGGCGGCGGCACCCAGGTCCGCGACCTCGTCCACGTCGACGACGTCGCCGAGGCCACCGCGCTCGCCCTGATCGAGGAGCAGATGGCCGAACGGACCGTGAACGTCGGCACCGGCCGCCCCACCTCGGTCCGCGAGGTCGCCGACCTGATCGCCCCGTACTTCCCCGGCGCCCGCCGGATCGTCACCCCGCGCCCGGAGGGCGACCCGCTCGGCGGCTACGCCGACGTCGAGCGCTCCCGCGAACTCCTGCGCTGGCAGGCCCGGATCGGGGTCCGCGAGGGCGTGGACCGGTACGTGCGCTGGCTGCTGGCGACACCGCAGGCCACGCCGCCCTGGCTGGCCGAGGAGTACGGGGAGGCGGATCCGGCGTGACACGCCGCGCACCGACGGGCCCGCGCGGCGCACCGAAGGCGACGGAGGCGGCACGCACACCATGAGCTACACGGGTTCCCACATCTGGTCGCTGCGCCAGCAGGTCGGCTCCCGCAAGCTCCTGGTGCCCGGCGCGCAGGTGCTGCTCATCGACGCCGAGGGCCGCGGGCTGTTCCAGCAGCGCGCGGACACCGGGGTCTGGGAGCTGCCGGCCGGGGCCTGCGAGGAGGACGGCGACTTCGCCGACGCGGCCGTCCGCGAACTCGCCGAGGAGAGCGGACTGCGGGTGGCGCGGGAGGACCTGGTGGCGTTCGGGACGCTCTCGGACCCCCGGGTGCACACCCTGGCCTATCCCAACGGGGACGTGACGCACTGCTTCGCGCTCTGCTTCACCGCCCGGCGCTGGTCGGGGGTGCTGGACCCGGGCGCCGACGAGGTGCGCCGGGCCGTCTTCCGGCCGCTCGACGCCCCGCCCCGCCCCCTGCACCCGCCCACGGAGGTGGTGCTGTCCATGTACGCGGCCTACCGCGCGGAAGGAAGGTTCCAGGCCCGGTGAACCCCACACATCCGATACGTGCCGAGGTGCCCTGCCGGGCCTGTCTGTCCGGTGAGGACCTGGACTGGCTCGGCGGGGGCCGCTCGGTCAGCCTCGCGCTCGGCCTGATGACGACCGTGGAGGCGGGGCCCGGCCCCGCGCCCGGGAACGGTCCCGAGGACGGCTGGCAGCGGGAGGTGTGGGCGTTCCTGCGCGAGCGGCTTCCCGGCCTCGCCCCGCGACCGCCCGCCGTCACCGTGCGCAGCCAGGCGCCCGCCGCGAGCGGACTGTCCTCGTCCACGGCGCGGATCGTGGCACTGTTCCGGGCGTTCACGGACTACGCCGTGCGCGGCGAGCGCGTCCCGGACGCCACGATCACCCGCTGGGCGTACGCGTTCGAGTTCGCCGTCTTCAACGGGGGCGGCATGGACCACCTCGCGGTCGTCGAGGGCGGTGCGCTCCTCCTCGACGGGCGCGAGCGGGGGCTTCCCGCCGTACGGGACCGTCTCGACCTCCCCGGGGAGTGGCGGGTGGTCGTCGTGGACTCCGGCACCCGCAAGGACACCCGTCACCACATCCGCGACGTACGGGCGCAGCTCGCCTCGGGCGACCCGGCGCTGGCCGCCTACCGGGCGGCGGCCGACGCGGCGTCGGGCCGGGTGTGGGCGGCGCTGCGCGGCCGGGACCTGGCGGCGCTCGGGGCGGCGATGTCCGACGCCCACGCGGCGATGCGGGACCACCAGCGGATGTCGACGCCGCTCCTGGAGGAGCTGCGGGCCCTCGCCCTGGCCTCCGCCGGCCTGCCGCTGAAGCTCAGCGGGGCCGGCGGAGGCGGTGCGCTGGTCGGCGTCTGCCGGGCGGACGAGCTGGAGCGGACGGCGGCCCGGCTCACGGGGGCGCTGCGCGTCGCGCACCCGGGGGCCCGGGTGGTGCCCGCGACGGCGGCCCCGGGCGTGCGGCGGGAGCCGGAGGCCGTGGCCGCGGGAGGTCAGAGGAAGGGGTCGTAGTCCTCGCTCAGCGGGGACTCGCCGGTTCCGCGGGCGATGCGGTCCAGCTCCAGGTTGGAGCGGTGCCGTGCGCAGTGGAACCGGCAGTCCCGGCTCGGGTCGACGATGCCCCGGCGGTCCGCGTCCTGCCAGATGGCGGCGAGGTCGTCGGTGACCGCGTCGCCGATCTTCGCGAGCGGATTTCCGCGGTGGTAGGAGCACACGTACACCCCGGACGGGGTGATCAGCGTCCGGAGTTCGGCGACCCGGCAGCGGTCGTACGCCTTGGGCTGTACGGGGCCGGCCTGGCCGCGCAGCGAGGTGAGGGTGGAGGAGTTGACGAGCTGGAAGCGGTCGCTCTCCAGCCGGGCCGCCTCGGCGAGCTGGCGGTCCACCGACTCCAGCATCGTCTCGGGGACCTGCACGATGTGATGGTCGTCGTCGAACATGGCCTTGGTCTCGAAGTAGTCGCAGCCGATGTCATGGGCGAGCTCGGCCGCTCGCAGCACCTCGTGGTGGTTGGTCACGACCGGTCCGCCCGGCTCCTGACGCGACATCACCAGGAAGGAGTAGCCGAGGGCGCCCTTCTTCTCGGCGGCGAGCAGCCGCATGTTCCCGATCACCTTGCCGAAGACGCTGCGGCCCTTGCGGTCGGGCCGGAACAGTCCGTACGTCTCGGCGCTGCCCGCGTCGACGGAGACCCGGACCCAGGTGGCGTACTGGGCGAGCTCGGCGAGGTTCTGCCGGATCATCGTGCCGTTGGTGACGACCCCGACGGCCAGGCCCGCCTCGCCGAGGATGCGTAACACCTTGCGGGTTCCGCGGTGGGCGAGCGGTTCCCCGCCGCCTATGAGGACCACCGCCCGCACGGACAGGGCGACCAGCTCCTCGGCGAGCGAGGCGAGCCGCTCCGGGGTGAACCGGCCCTGGTTGAGGAGCTTTCCACTGATGCACTCGGGGCAGGCCAGGTCACAGAACGTGGTCGGGTCGAGGTCCACGACGAGCGGCGCGGCCGACGGCTCGCCCGAGGCGGTCCGGACGACCCGGGGCCAGTCGGTGGGCTGGTACAGCTTGGAGACGAGATCGAGGCGGTCGTGCGTCACAGGTTCTCCTCTTGCGGAATGTACGGGTGTCGTCCGTGGGGCGCACCGGTCCCGGCAGGGCCTCGCTCAGCCCTTGACCGCTCCGGTGGCCAGCCCCGCGGCGATCTTGCGCTGGACGGCCAGGAAGAAGACGACGACGGGCAGCGCGGTGAGCGTGGCGCCCGCCATCAGCCCGCCGTAGTCGGTGCCGAAACTGGTCTGGAAGGAGACCAGCCAGATGCTGAGGGTCTGTTTCTCCGGGGTGGACAGCAGGACGTAGACGAGGACGTACTCGTTCCACGCCTGCACCATCGCGAAGACGGACGTGGCGACGAGCCCGGGGGCGAGCAGCGGCAGGACGACCCGGGTGAAGGCCCCGAGCCGCCCGCAGCCGTCGACCATCGCCGCCTCCTCCAGCTCGGCCGGGATCGCGACGATGAACCCGTGCAGCATCCACACGGTGAACGGCAGGGTGAAGACGAGATAGACGAGGATCACGCCGCCCAGGCTGTCGGTGAGACCGGCGTCGTTGAGCAGCAGGTAGACGGGGATGATGAGAGCGGCGAGCGGGATCATCTGGACGGTGAGGATCACCACGACGAACGCCTTGCGCCCGGCGAAGCGGAAACGGGCGAGCGCGAACGCGGCGAGGGTGCCGACCAGCAGGGAGACCAGGACGGTGCCGAGGCCGATGACGGTGCTGGAGCGCACGTTGGCCCAGAAGGTCTCCGTGCCCATCGCGCGGGCGAAGTTGTCGAGCGTGGGACGGCCCGGCCAGAACTCGGGCGGCAGGCTGAGGATCTCGGTCGCGGGCCGGAACGCGGTCAGCACCATCCAGTAGACGGGAAAGCCGAGGACGGCGGCCGTGAACAGGCCGAGCAGGTCGTAGCGCAGGCGCCGCCGCCGTATCCCCGCCGCCCGCCGCCCGGGGCGCGCCCGGCTCATTCGGCCTCCCCCAGCCGCAGCATCTGCCGCAGGTACACGACCGCGCCCGCGAGCAGCAGGACGACGGTGACCAGGGCGATCGCCGCTCCGGCGCTGTAGCGGTTGACGGCGAACGACTCGATGAACGAGTAGACGCCGAGGAGGTAGTACTCCCGCTCCGGCTGCCCGCCGCGCATCAGCCAGATCTGGTTGAAGACCCCGAAGTCCCAGATTGCCATCAGCGTGGTGACCATCACGAAGAGCGGTTTGACCGCCGGGAAGGTGACGAACCGGAAGACCTGCGACGGCCGGGCTCCGTCGATCACGGCGGCCTCCTCCAGCTCCGCCGGGATCTGGGTGAGCGCCGCGTGCAGACTGACCGTGGCGAACGGCAGCGCGCCCCAGACGACGACCGCCGTGATCACCGCGAAGCCCTGCCACGGGTCGGTGAACCAGTTGTGCCGGGAGAGGTCGACGCCGGGCAGCGCCGACAGCAGCCAGTTGACCACCCCGTAGTCCGTGTCGAACAGCCAGCGGAAGACGGCCGCGGCGACCATCACCGGCATCGCCCACACGGCGATCAGCACACCGGCGAGGACCGCCCGCACCCAGGACGACGTACGCCGCATCAGCAGGGCGACGAGCAGCCCGAGCGCCATCGTGAGGGTGACGCAGACGACGGTGAACAGGGCGGTGCGGGCCGCCACCGTCCAGAAGAACCCGTCGCCGAGGATCGTCCGGAACTGGCCGAGACCGGCCCACGGCGGTGCCTCCCCGCTGAACAGCTCCCGGCGGGTCATGTCCTGGAAGGCCAGGGTCACCATGTCGGCGAGCGGATAGGCCAGGACCACCAGGAGGGCCAGGAAGGCGGGAGCGATCAGCAGGTAGGGCAGGTGGCGGCGGGGCCTACGGCCGGCTGGGTCAGCGCTCATTGATCACCGCGTCGATCCTGCGGTCGGCCTCGCGCGTCGCGTCCTGGACCGATGCCTTGCCGGTGGCGATCCGCTCCAGCATCTCGGGCAGGACGTTGGACTTCTCCACCGCGGTCCAGCCGGGGGCGAGCGGAGTGACCCAGCCGCGCGTGGCGGCCTGGGCGGCCGGTCCGTTGACGCCCCCGGCGGCGACATCGGCGAGCTGTACGGTGTTGTTGGGGAGCGTGTTGGCGGCGATCAGCTTGCGCTGCGACTCGCTGTCGGTGAAGAGCCGGATCCACTCGGCCGCCAGCTCCTGGTTCTTCGACTTGGCGGGCACGGCCAGCGTGGAGCCCCCGAGGAACGGCGGGAGCAGCTTCCCGGACGGGCCGGGGAAGGCGAAGGTGGCGAACTTGCCCTTGAGCGCCGGATTGCCCCCGGAGCGGGGGTCGGTGGCGGCCTGCGCCTCCCAGGTGTTGCCGTAGAAGACCCCGACCTTGCCCTGCCCGACCACGGCGGGCTCATCGCCGTTGTCCTTGGCCCGGTCGCCGACGTAGTAGTCGTCCATCAGCTTCTTCCAGGTGGTGAGCCCGGCGACGGACTTCGGGGAGGAGAGCGCCCCCTGCCAGCGGCCGTCCTTCTCCACGGCCATCTCGCCGCCCGCGTCCTTCACGAAGGCCATGGCCGCCGACCAGTAGCGGCCGGGCAGGTACATCGCCGAGAAACGGGGGTCATCGGCCCCGTACTTCGCCTTCAGCAGGTCGAGGCCGGAGATCAGCTCGGAGTAGGTGCGCGGGGCGCGGGTGATCCCGCTCTCCTTGAAGTAGTCGGTGCGGTAGACCCCGACGCGCGCGCCCGCGTAGTACGGCACGCAGTACGTCTTGCCGTCGAGCCGGCAGGCGTCCGCCAGCGCGGGCAGCCACTGCCCCGACCGCTCGAAGGACTTCGGGTCCAGCGGGGCGAACGCCCCGTTCACCAGGTAGTTGGTGGTCTCGCTGTTGCCCATCTCGACCACGTCCGGCACGTTGCGTCCCGCGAGGACGGCGTCGAGCTTCTGGTTCTTCGTCGTCCACTGCTGGTACTGGACCGCGACCTTCACACCCGGGTGCTTCGCCGTGAACCGCTTGTTGGCGGACGCCACCATCTGCGGCCAGCTCTCGCGGGCGTCCACGGTCAGCCACACGGTCAGACTGCCGTCTCCTCCCGGCCCGCCCGAGGAGTCGCCCCCGCCCGAACCGCACCCCGCCAGCGTCAGCAGCAGAGCCCCCAGCACCCCGGACCGGCAGCGCAGACGTGATGTCATGAGTTCCTCCGTGCGGGATTCGTGGGAACGTACGGGACTGCTGCGACGGTCTTCATCACTACCCCGAGGACCGGCGCACCCCGCCACGGCACGGAGTTTCGGCCGGAAGACAACGGTGCGATTCCCACGAAGGGCCGAGCGTTTCCCCGTTGTGCTGCGCCGATGACCGCTCCTGTTCCGGAGGCGGTAGCCGTACTTTGGCCACGCTGACGCGAATGGCACGTTCGGTAGCCGGGCGGCTCTTGACGGTGACGGTGCGCTGCCCGCAGGTTGGCCCCTGCGGCACCCCGTGACCCCGATCGAAGGGCTTGTACGTGACCGAGCAGAGCACCACCGCGTCCGCCACTCCCGCAGGCTCCGAACGCCCCGTACGGGTCAACGCCTGGAACGGCTGGGATCCCCTGCGCCATGTGATCGTCGGCCGTGCGGAGGGCACCGTGGTGCAGGCCCCCGAGCACGCGGTGCGCCGCGACTACCCCGACGACGGCTTCCCGCTGGGCACGTACGGCCCCATGCCGCAGGACATGGTGGCCGAGGCCGACCAGCAGCTCGACGACTTCGCGCAGATGCTGCGGCGGCGTGGCATCCGGGTGGACCGCCCCGAGCCCATCGACTTCAGCCAGCGGGTGTCCACACCGGAGTGGGACCACGACTCGATGTTCGGCTGCATGCCGCCCCGGGACCTGCTGCTCACCGTCGGCAACGAGGTCCTCGAAGCGACCATGTCGTACCGCAGCCGCTGGTTCGAGTACCTCTGCTACCGGCCGCTGCTCCAGAACCTGTTCGACGCCGACGACCGGATGCGCTGGGAGGCGGCGCCCAAACCGCGGCTCACGGACGCCTCGTACAAGACCGGGTTCTGGGACACGTACAACGAACTGCCGACCGAGGAGCAGCTGGCCCGGGTCCGCGCGTACGACCTGGTGCTCACCGAGGCGGAGCCGCTCTTCGACGCCGCGGACGTGGCCCGGTTCGGCAAGGACCTGTTCGTCCAGCTGTCGTTCGTCACCAACCGGAGCGGCTACGACTGGCTGCGCCGCCACTTCCCCGACCACCGGGTGCACGCGGTGACCTCGACCAACACCCATCCGCTGCACATCGACGCGACCTGGGTGCCGCTGCGGCCCGGTCTGGTGCTGCACTGCGGGGAGCGGCTCGCGGACGCCGAACTGATGGAGTTCTTCAAGCTGAACGACTGGGAGATCGTGGAGGCGGTGCAGCCCGCCAGCTGGGACCACCCGCCGAAGCTGTCGTTCTGCAGCCCGTGGCTCGCCGGGAACATGCTGAACCTCGACGAGAACACCCTGTGCGTGGAGGAGAAGGAGGTGCGCCTCGCCGACCAGCTGTCCTCCTACGGCTTCGAGATCGTGCCGGTGCCGTTCCGGGCGGTCGGCCCCTTCGGCGGCGGGCTGCACTGCGCGACCGTCGACATCGAACGCGACGGCGGCCTCCAGGACTACTTCCCGCGCCGCTACGGCCGGTTCTAGAGGTGGGCGCGGCGGGCGTGACCGGTGCGGTCGTCCTCGACTTCTACGGGACGCTGGTGCGGATGGTCGAGCCGCTGCCGCCGGACCACCGCGCGGTCTTCGCCCGCCGGGGCCTGGAAGCCCAGGGTGAACTCTGGGGTGACCAGTGGTCGGTGGGCCCCGCCGAGGGCGAGGAACACCTGGCGCACTCGGCCGACGAGACCGCGTACGTCACCTGGGAGCGGGACCGGCTGCGGCGGCGGGCGCGCGGCTGCGGAGTGCCGGAGGGCGAGCTGGACGGGCTGGTCGCCGAGCTGGACCGGGCGATGAAGGCGGTCCGGCTCGCCCTGTACCCGGACGTACGGGACGTTCTCGCGCGGCTGCGGGAGCGGGGGCTGCTGATCGGCGTGTGCTCCAACTGGTTCTGGAACCTGGAGGACTGCCTCGCGGAGGCCGGCATCGGCGCGGCGGTGGACGTGGTGGTGGGCTCCGCGCGGACGGGGGCGCGCAAGCCGCATCCGCTGATCTACCGCACGGTGGCCGAGCGGTGCGGGCTGCCCGCGGACCGGGTGCTGTTCGTCGGCGACATGTGGGTGCCCGACGTACTGGGGCCGCTGGCGGCGGGGATGCGGGCGGTCCATCTGCACCGGCCCGACCGGGCGGTACGGGGGGCCGCGCCGCCCCTGCCCGAGGGGGTGGCGCGGATCACCGGGCTGACCGGCCTCATCCGGTTGCTGGACCCCGGTGACGCAGCCGGTCGAGGAGATTGCGGGTGACGCGGACGACGGCGGGGTCCTGTTCGTGCCCGCAGACCACCGGCCAGTCCGTGGTACCCGCGGTGAAGACGGTGCCGCCCGCGGTGAACAGGCCCATGGTGGCGGCCCGGGGGCTGCTGATGGACGGCTCGCGTGCCGGGCCGTTCCAGTGCCCCCGCCTGGCGTCGTGGAAATTCTCGTGGACCGGGTCGAGAACGTATATCCCGAGAATGAGGAAGGATTCCGGAGTGCCGTCCTCACCGGTGGCACGGGCCGTTCCGTCCACGTCGTAGGAGAAGGCGGCCCCATCGCATTCGTATCCGATGAGCGGTGTTCCGGAGCCGAGCCGGTCCGCCGCCTTTCCGCCGGACGCGTCGCGCAGGCCGGTGCCCTCGTAGAGCCAGTGATCGGCGTGCTGCACCGTGTATCCGACGCGTGGACGGTCGCCCGGCCATTCGGTGGCGGGCCACATTCCGCCATTGCGGAAACTCACCCCGGTCAAGGTGTTCTCCGGGCGGCCGACCCCGTCCGGAGCGGGAACCCACCACTGGTCGGTGGCCGGCAGATGGGGATATTCCTCACCGACGTGATGATCGGTGTCGGAGACGAAAGCGGTGTTCTGGTCCGTCGGATGCACGCGCCACCAGCAGGTGTTGGCGCTGAGAAAGGCGATGTTCCCGCCGTCGCGGACGAACCGCTCGGCGTGCTCGCGCATCGGCGTGCTCCAGTACTCGTCGTGGCCGACGCTGAGCAGCAGGTTGTACGGGGCGAGCAGGGAGGGGTCCTCGTGCAGATCGAGATCGGTGCAGTACTCGACGCGATAGCCCTGCCGCTCCAGCCAGGCGATGAACGGCGCGTCCCAGTAGGCGAGGTCGATCACACCCCCGGGGCGGTGCAGGCTGACCTTGTGGCCTCGCGGTTCGCCCCCGCCGCCGGTCCGGTGCACCGGATGGTCGTAGAGACTGGCGCCCCGGTCCGGGCCGGGCCGGTCGGAGCGGTTGTAGGCGTGCCGGGTGAACGTCGACTTCTTGTAGAGGATCCTGGAGCTGCTGCCGGGCAGCCGGGGACGCACGACGAAGAACTCCCGTCCGGGCCCCTCCAGCTGCTCCGCCGTGAGCAGCGGCGGATTCACCGGACGGTCCGGCCCGCATTCGACGAATTCGGCCAGATGGATTCCCGGTTCCCACTCCGCGGGCACCGGAACGGTGAGCGGCGGCCAGCCCCAGTCGTCCGCGGGCGAGGCGAGGCCGGGTATTCCGTCGGGATGGGCAGGAGACTGGTGCGGGGCGCCCGGGAAATCCCCGGATTCCCCGACCGGGACGAGTGCGCTGCCGAGCCGGTAGAAACGAAGACGGAAACGGGGAGCGTCGGTGGAGAGATGGAACGTCACTTCGCCGCCGACGGTGACGCTTTCACGGCCGAGATATCCCTCAATCATGCCGCTCATGCTAGGCAGCCGCCGCGGGGGCGACAACGCCACCGCCAACAGGCCACCCGATCCCCTTTTTTCGGCCACACGCGGTGGGGCGGGACTTTTCACCTGGACTTCTGGGTAGGGCGGAGTCCGGAAATGGCACGGTCCGTCCGTCGACCGCTGAGGGGCTCGCATGAGTGAAGAATTCCGCGGTGAATTCCGTGTACGGGAACTGGTGCTGGGGATCGAGGGGCTCGCGCTGCTGCGCCATGCCGTGGACGGTGATGAGGACTTTCTGCGCGAGCGGGTGGCCGAGATCCGCCGCTTCGTCCTCGACGAGGAGAAGCTCCCGGACGGCGGTGCCCGGGTCAGCGAGCTGGACGCGGCGGCGGGCTACGCGTCGTGGTCGGCGGTGTACGACTCGCTGCCCAGCTCGTACATCGAGGTGGAGGAGCCGGTCGTCGCCGCCGTCCTCGACGGCCTCGGACCGGGCACGGCGCTCGACGCGGCCTGCGGCACCGGCCGCCAGACCCGGGCGCTGGCCGCCCGCGGCCACCGCGTCATCGGCGTCGACCAGTCCGCGCACATGCTCGCGAAGGCCCGGGAGCACACCCCGGACGCCGACTACCGGGTGGGCCACCTGGAGCGGCTGCCGCTCGACGACGACTCCGTCGACCTCGCCGTCTGCTCGCTCGCCATGACGCACCTCGCGGACACCGCCCCCGCCGTGGCGGAGCTGGCCCGGGTCGTCCGGCCGGGCGGGCGGATCGTCATCACGGACCTGCACCCCTTCGTGGTCGCGCTCCAGGGCCAGTGCCTCTTCGTGCACGGCGCCGGGCAGCTGGCCTTCGTCCGCAACCACGTCCACCTGCCGAGCCACTACCTGGACGCCTTCGGCCGGGCCGGGCTGCGGGTGCGCGGCTGCCACGAACCCCTGTTCAACGGGAGCCTGGCCCCCGGCGGTTACGAGGAGTTCATCGCGGACGCGGCCCGCGCCGCCTGGGACGGCCTCCCGATCGTCGTCGTCTGGGACGTCGAGGTCCCCGCCCTCTGAGGAGAATCCATGCCCCTGGTCCTGGTACGCCACGCGCAGCGGCCCGAGCTGTGGGACCGCATCCCCGAGCGGTTCGCCGGAGTGGTGCCCGAGTACAACCTGCACGGCGACATCAACGGCGACTACTGGAACCGGCTGTTCGAGGACTTCCCGGAGTTCCAGTTCCTCCTGTACGACGAGGAGCGGGAGGTGATCGCCGGCGCGGGCCGCTCGCTGCCCCGCACCTGGGACGGCACCGCGGCGGACCTCGGCCCCGGCCTCGACGACTCGATCGCGCGGGCCTTCGCCGACCGCGACGCCCAGCGCGCCCCGGACGCGCTCGTCGCCCTCGGTATCGAGGTGGCCGAGGACCACCAGGGCCGGGGCCTGTCCAAGGTGCTGCTCGACGCGATGACGGACACGGCGCGGCGGGCCGGGCTCGGGACGGTCCTGGTGCCGGTGCGCCCCACCTGGAAGGACCGATATCCCCTGGTGCCGATCGAGCGGTACGCGGCGTGGACCCGGGACGACGGGGCCCCGTTCGACCCGTGGATCCGGACCCAGGTCAGCGCGGGCGGCACCCTCGCGGCGGCCTCCGCGCACTCCTCGCGGATCACCGGCACGGTCGCCGAATGGGAGAGCTGGACGGGCCTGGACCTCCCGGAGGACGGGGAGTACGTCTTCCCCGGCGGCCTCGCGCTCCTCCATGTGGACCGTGCGCGGGATGTGGCCGCGTACTGGGAGCCGGGCGTGTGGATCACGCACTGCGCCCGGTAGGCCCACGGCGGGGCGGGCGCGGGCGTCCGTGCGGCAGCGGTACGCGGGCCGCGCCCAGGAGTGCGGCCCGCGGGCCCCGTTCGGCGGCAGGCGGACCGGAGCGGTCGCCGGGGGAGGACGGCCAGGCAGCGGCTCGCGCCCCGCCCCGCAGGCCACCGCGCGAGGACCGGCTCACCCAAGCGGCCGGTGCGCCCGGCGGCCACGGGGCATCGTCGGTGGGGCAGCCCCGGTCCCGCACGCGGCGAGCACCTCGACGAGCTCCGGGACCTCCTCTTCCGCCACGGCCGCGAGCAGAGCTCCGGCTAAGGGCTGTCCCGCGATCCCTGGCGGGCGTGCGACGACAGCCACGGCACTTCGCCGCGTTGCCGGAATGCCCGGATACATCCAGTATTCGGGCGTCCCTCCGCCGTGCGAGGCACCGCGTCTGACGCCGCACCCTGTGATCCACCGGGGAGTACGGGACAGCCCTTAGCCGAGCGTCTCTCCCGCGCGGACGGCCGCCCAGGCCAGTGCGGTCATCGCGCGGGCCTCGTCCGGGCCCGCCTCCGGGCGTCGTTCGGGCGGAAGGCCGGCCGGTCCGGCGGTGGCGACGGCGGAGTGCCGCAGCCTGTCCAGCGCGTCCGGGGGCACGCCGTCGGGCAGCGGCCCCAGCGTCCGGGCGGCGCGGGCGGCCTGCCGCCCCAGCAGCAGGCAGTGGATCCACAGTTCCCCGGCGAACGCGCTGCCGAAGGTCCGGGCCACCCGCGTCGCGAGGTCCCGCGGCACGCGCACGGCCCGTACCTCTTCCTCGGCGAGGCCGGTCGCGGGGAGGGCGTCGCGCCAGTGGCGGTGGCCGCGCCCGCCGTCGGCGCCGCCCTCCTGTCCGACGAGCCGGATGTAGCCCTCGCCGTACCGCATGTACGGAATCCAGCCCGGCTCCTCCAGTACCCGGCCGTGGTCCAGCAGCGGCGCGGCGTCGGCGGCGGAGGTGGGGCAGACGGCGAGCCGGATGCCCTGGGCGGCGTGCTCGTTGATGCTGGTCGTGCCGATGTGCTCGACGATGTTCGGCACGGCGAGCAGGCTCATCCGGCCACGCCCCCGGAAGAAGGCGGAGAGCAGTTCGTCGTCGTGGCGTTCGGCGCTGTCACGGGCGTACGCGCGAAACGCGGCGGCGCTCGCGACCGGCAGGCAGAGGGCGAGGGACGGCGTGAACTCGTCAGGCACGGCCCGCACCCAGGAGGCCCCCGCGAGGGCGGCGAGCCGGGCGGCGGCGCCGTTGCGGGCGTGCCAGTTGGTGTAGAAGACCAGGGCCTCGTCGGGGAACCGGGCGGCGGACCGGCCGACGATCTGCAGCAGTTCGGCGGGGGCGTCGACGTCGTCCTGGACGACCAGATGATGACCGGCCCCCGGGTGTGCGGCCGACCAGGCGACCAGGGCCGTACGCAGGGCGGAGGGCGGGCCCTGGGGGTCGGGGTCGAGGGCGAGGCCGTCGAGCCGCAGCCGGGCGGCGAGGTCCTGGGCCTGGGCGAGGCGTACGGGATGGGTCATGACGGCCGAACTCACGTGGGGCTGGGGCACGCTGCGCTCCTCGTCAGGGATGGTCGGCGGTCATGGTCGCAGAGCACGTACCGGGCGGGCCCCGGTGCGCCGGGAGATTGGCCGGATCAGCGCCGGACCGGTGCCCGGTCGGCGCCCGGTCAGCGGTGCACCGGCGGCCGATCGGCGGGGGCGGCGTCCGGCAGGAAGGGCTGCCCTGCGGCAAATCCGGGCGAAAGCGCATGTATTGCCTCGTGGTGGGCCGAATCCTAGGACTCCTTTGACACCCTCAAAGTTTCGCGTATACCTTCCATGCCCAGTTGGGCATTCTCAGTGGACGCTCACGGTGGACGGAAGGGCTGTTCCCATGCATGCGGAACCACACGGGCAGTACGGCCGGATCGGGCGTCGGGGAGTGCTCCGCGCGGCCGGAGCGGGCATCGGCGTGCTCACCGTCTCGGCGATCCTCTCGGCCTGTGCGCCGCAGCGGCCCGAAGGGGCCGGGGCGTCCGACGGGACGGCGGCCCGGGGCTCCGGCGCCCCGATCGACACGCTGACCCTGGCGCTGCCCTCGTCGCTCTCGACCCTGGACGTCAGCCGTGAGTCCGGCATCCTGAACTACGTCGTCGCCTGCCTGGCCCAGGAATCGCTGCTCTCCGTCGGGCCCACCGGCAAGCTCGGCCCCGGTCTCGCCGAGAGCTGGAAGCAGCCCGACGCCACGACCTACGTCTACACCCTGCGCCGCGAAGCGAAGTTCTCCGACGGAACCCCGGTCACCACCGACGACGTGCTCGCCTCGATCGAGGCCGCCCGGGACACCGGCAGCGGGCTGGCCTACGCCTGGGCCGACGTCGCCTCCGTCAGGGCCACCGGCGCCCGTGAGATCACCGTACGGCTGAAGCGCGCGGACGCGGCCTTCGCCTGGACGCCGACCCCCGGCACCCTGCTGATCAGCAGCAAGGCGTTCCTCGCGCGGAACAAGGGGAAGGTCGGCACCCCCAGGACACTGCTGCTGGGATCGGGGCCGTACCGGATCACGTCCTTCGCCGCCGACGACCACGTCGCCCTGGAGCGCAACGACCACTGGTGGGGCGATCGCCCCTCGGCCCGGACGCTGAAGCTGTCGTTCATCCCCGATGCCGGAACCCGGCTCGTCGCCATGAAGTCCGGTTCCGTCGACGGAGCGCTGAGCCTCCCGTCCGACGAGGCCCGGAGCTGGGAGCGCGAGGCACAGGTCACCTACACGGGCGACCGTTCCGTCGTCGCCCTCGCCTTCGACACCGCCCAGGCACCCTTCGACGACGTCCACGTGCGCAAGGCGTTCGCCCACGCCGCCGACCGGGCGGGCATGACCAAGGGCATCCTGCACGGCAAGGCCGACGTGGCGTCCACCCTCGTCTCGCCCGGCATGTGGGGCGACCTGCTCTCCGACGGCGCGGTCGACGCCGCCTACGGCAAGCTTCCCGCCTGGGACTTCGACCTCGACCTCGCCAGGGCCGAACTCGCGAAGTCCGCCCATGAGGACGGCTTCACCCTCGACCTCACGTACCCGAGCAGCGGACCCCAGCTGGGCAAGGCGGCGCTGGCGCTGGCGGCCTCGCTGAAGGAACTCGGCATCACGCTGAACGTCAAGGAGACCACGCTGGAGCAGTGGATCGCCGACCTGGTGCCCGGCAAGAAGCCCCTGCAGTTCCTCTGGTACTACCCCGTCACCGGTGACCCGGCCGAACTCACCAACGCCTACCTGGACAGCGGGGCCGCCCCGACGAACCTGCCGCACTACGACAACGCGGCCGTCGACCAGGCACTCGCCCTCGCCCGGAAGACCGTCGACCCGGCCGCACGAGGCGCGCACCTGATGACCGCCGTCACGGCCGCCGCCGCCGATCTGCCCTACCTGCCGCTGTGGTGGGCGCAGACCGCGACGGCCTTCGCCAGGGACCTCGTGTTCGAGGAGCCCGGCCCCTTCGCCCTCGTCGGCCCCTGGGCCACCAGGGTCAAGAAGGCGGCCTCCTGAGACGGCGTGCCGGGCGGGCACCCCCTCATTCCCCCGAGCCCGCCCGGCACGCACCCCCTCGGCCACCCCTCCCGGACCGCCGGTCCGCCACACCCGCAGCACGAACGGAACGCCCATGCCCTCCGCCCTCCCGGTACCCGGCGCCGCCGGAGAGCCGTCCGCAGCCGTTCGCCGTGTCCGTACGGCCATGTCGGAGCTGACCGTGCCGTCGGACAGCCGGATCAGCCCGGACGGGCGCAGCGTGGCGGTCACCGTCCTCGGGCCCTGGGGCGCCGACGTCGTGATCGCACCGGCCGACGGCCCCGGAATCCCGCTGCCCACCGCCCCGTCCGACCCCGCCGGACGGTCCCGGCACACCCCGCGCTGGCTGCCGGACTCCCGGACGGTCCTGCTGGTCACCGAACCGGTGCAGCCCGGCCCGCCGCTGCTCACCGCCTGGGACACCCGTACCGGCGCCCGCCGCGAACTCGCGGCCGTCCCGGGCGCGGTGGAAGAGCTGTACGTCTCCGACGACGGCACCGAGATCCTGGTGCTGGCGGCCGACGACGGGGCCGAACGCGACGGGATGAACCTGGGCCTGCCGGTCCGGCTCGGCCCGGCCCCCGCCCCGGTCTCCCACCACCCGGACACCGGATGGCGCCGACTGCTCCACGGCCCGCTGCGGGCCGCCGGTGACCCGGACGGATCCGTGCTCCCCGCGCCGGTCGGTCTGCGGGACGCCGGGCCCGCCGGGCTGACCGTCTGGAACGCCGCCTGGCGCGGCGGCCGTACCGTCGTGGCCACCGCCTCCGAGGACCCGCTGCCCGCCGGCTACTACCACGCGCGCCTGGTCCGGATCGACCTCGCCGACGGCCGGACCGTCGCGCTCCACGAACCCCGGGGCCAGCTCGCGGCGCCCGCGCTCAGCCCGGACGGACACCGTGCGGCGATCGCCGAGGGCATCTCCATCGTCGCGGGCCGTCCGCTCCTGGTGGGCCTCGGAGACGACGCCACGGTCAAGGAGATACCCGGGGCCGAGGACGTCACCTGGGCGCAGTTCCACCCGCACGACGCGGACCGGCTCCTGACAGCGGGCTGGAGCGGCACCGGAAGCCGGGTCGCGGAGATCCGGGCCGGGGCGGTCACCGTGCTCCACGAGGAGCAGGCCGTGCTCAGCGGCGCCGGGGCCCAGCCCGCCCTCAGCCTCAGTGCCGACGGCCTGACCGCCGCCACCGTACGGGAGGCCCCGGGCGAACCGCCCCGGGCCGTCGTCGCGCCGACCGCCGGCCCGGACGCCTGGACCTGGCGGCCCGTCACCGCCCCGGACCCGGCCGCCGCACACCAGGACGGGGGCCACCGCGACCTCGCCCGGGTCAGGACCCGGCAGGCCGCCTGGGCCGCGACCGACGGCACCCCGGTGCACGGCCTGCTGCTCGACGCTCCCGGCACGGCCCCCGGCGCGCGCCCGCTCGCCGTGGTGCTGCACGGCGGCCCCTCCTGGCAGTGGTCCGCCGGATACGCCCCGGCCGACGTGCTCGGCCTGGCGCCCGCCCTGGCCGCCGCGGGCTGGCTGGTACTGCTGCCCAACCCGCGCGGCAGCAGCGGCTACGGCCTGGACCACGCGCGCGCCGTCGTGGGCGCCTGCGGCGACGTCGACCTCGACGACATCCTCAGCGGTGTCGCCCACCTGGTCGCGCAAGGCGAGGCACTGCCCGGCCACTCCGCCGTGCTCGGCCACAGCTACGGCGGCTTCCTCGCCGCGCTCGCCGCCGCCCGCACCGACGCCTTCCGCGCCGCCGTCGTGGTCTCCGCCCCCACCGACTGGCTGAGCTTCGCCCACACCTCCGTGATCGGCGGCGGCTACGAGGAGACGTACGCCCTCGGCGACGCCCGCACCCCCGAGGGCCGTACCGCCCTCCTGGCCCGCTCCCCTCTCTTCGCCGACGGCGGCGGCACGACCCCCGTCCTCGTCCTGCACGGCGAGCACGACCGGATCACCCCGCCCGGCCAGGCGCACGAGCTGTACCGCGCCCTGGCCCGCCGCGCCACGGCCCCCGTCGAACTCCACGTCTATCCCTCCGAGGGGCACGAGTTCACCGGTCCCGCCCACCTGCTGGACGCCACCGCCCGCGCCGAGCGGTGGCTCGCCCGGTACGCCGCACCCGAGGCGACGCCCCGCCACGGCAGGAAGGAAACACCGTGACCGACCCCAGCCACCTCCGGCCCGCCCCGCCGCCCCCCTGGCACACCCGGCTGCGCGACGCCCTGCCGCTGCGGTACGTGACCCGGCGGCTCGCGGGCACCGCCGGACTGCTGCTGGTCCTCTCGCTGGCCGTGTTCGCCCTGCTGCGGTTCGCCCCCGGCGACCCCGCCCGCACCCTCCTCGGCACCCGGAGCGCCACCCCCGAGGCACTGGCCTCCGTACGCGCCGCCCACCACCTGGACGACCCGTTCGTCACGCAGTACGCGCGGTGGCTGACCGACGCGTTCGGCGGCGACCTCGGCACCTCCATCCGTACCGGCGAGAGCGTCGCCGCCGCGCTCGGCGAGCGGCTGGCGCTCACCGGCCAGCTCGTACTGGCCGGATTCGCCGTCGCCCTGCTGCTGGGGCTGCCCCTGGGCGTACTGGCCGGGCTGCGCGCCCGGCGGCCCGTCGACCGTGCCGTACAGAGCCTCGGTGTCCTCGCGCTGTCCACCCCGGCCTTCGCCGGGGGCCTGCTCCTCATCTACGTCTTCTCCCTGATGCTGGGCTGGCTGCCCGCGTACGGGCCGGGCACCGGCGGCGCCGACCGGCTGCTCCATCTGCTGCTGCCCGGCCTCACCCTCGGCCTCGCCGTGACCGCCGTACTGATCAAGCTCGTCCGGGCCGCCGTCATCCGTGAACTGGCCCGGGAACACGTCACCTTCGCCCTGGCCCGTGGCGTACCGGCCCGCACGGTGCTCGTCCGCTACGTGCTGCGGGGCACCGCTGTGCCGGTCACCACCGGCATCGGGCTCGTCCTCGCCTATCTGCTGGCCGGCACCGTGCTGGTCGAGCAGGTGTTCGCGCTGCCGGGGCTCGGACAGCTCCTCGTGCAGTCGGTGACCTTCAAGGACGTCCCCGTCGTCCAGGCCGAAGCGCTCCTGCTCGCCGCCCTGATCTGCCTCGCGAACCTCGCCACCGACCTCACCCACCCGCTGGTCGACCCACGGCTGCGCACCGGCCCCCGCCGCCGCCCCGGCCGGAGCACACCGGACGAACTCGCCGAGGTGAAGGCATGACCACACCCACCACCACCCCCGCCACCGCTGCCCGCACCGCTCCCGCGAAGCGCGCCGGCCGGCGGCTGTTCGGCCCCCTCACCACCGTCTGCGCCGCGATCGCCGTCCTCCTGGTCGCCGCGGCCGTCGCCGGGCAGTGGGTGTTCCCCGACTGGAACCGGCAGGACCTGCTGACCACGGGCGCGATGCCCGGCGACGGGCACCTCCTCGGCACCGACGAACTCGGCCGGGACATCTGGCACATGCTGGTCGCCGGGGCGCGCAGCACCCTGGCCGGGGCCGCGCTGGTGGCCATCGGGTCCATGCTCATCGGCAATCTGCTCGGTCTGACGGCCGGATACTTCGGCGGGCCCGCCGACACCGCCGTACGCCGCCTGGCCGATCTGCTGCTGGCACTGCCCGCCCTGCTCGTGACCATCGTCGTCGCCGGGATCGGCGGCGGCGGGTACGCGCTCGCCGTCGGCGTCCTGGTCGTGCTGACCTCACCCGGGGACATCCGGCTGGTGAGGTCGGCGGTCCTGGAACAGCGCCACCGCCCGTACGTGGAGGCGGCCCGTACCCTCGGCCTGCCCGCCCGGACGATCATGGTGCGGCACATCTGGCCCACCGTGCTGCCGGTCGTCGTGGCCAACACGATGCTCAACTTCGCGGGCGCGATCGTCGCCCTGTCCTCGCTGTCCTTCCTCGGCCTGGGCGTGCCGCCCGGGGCCCCGGACTGGGGCCGGATGCTCGCCGAGAACCGCACCCTGCTGTACGACAACCCAGCGGCCGCGCTGGCACCCGCCGTCGCCGTGATCGTCTCCGCGGTCGTGGTGAACCTGCTCGGTGACCGGCTGTTCGAGCACTTCTCCGACCGGAGGCCCTGATGACCGAGGTCCACACCGACGCCGCGACGACGACGGCCGGTACCACGCCCCTCCTGGAGGTCACCGGCCTGCGGCTCGCCGCGACGAGCCCCGTGTCCGGCCCCGCCACCGTCCTCGACGGTGTCGCCCTGTCCGTCGCGGCGGGGGAGTGCGTCGCGGTCGTCGGGGAATCGGGCAGCGGCAAGTCCCTCGCCGTACGCGCCGTCGCCGGACTGCTGCCCGAGGGAGTCGCCGTCACCGGCGGCACCGTCCGGCTGGCCGGCCAGGACGTCGGGGAACTGACCCGGTCCGAACGGCACGCCCTGCGCGGACGCCGCATCGCCCTGCTCATGCAGGACCCGTTCACGATGCTGCACCCGCAGCTCACCTGCGGACAGCAGATCGCCGACGGGCTCCGCGCCGACCTGCCCGCCCTCGCCGAGGCCCGGGGACGGCGGGCCCGGCGCGCGGCCCTGCGCGCCGAGACGGTGCGGCGGCTCGCCGAGGTGGGCCTGGCCCCGGACGTCGCCGACCGCTACCCCCACGAACTCTCCGGCGGCATGCGCCAGCGCGTCGCCACCGCCGCCGCCCTGGCCGGCGACCCGGACCTGCTCGTCGCCGACGAACCCACGACCGCCCTGGACGCCGCCAACCAGCGGGCCGTCCTGGAACTCCTGCGCGGCCTGCTGGAACGGCGCGGCATGGGCCTGCTGCTCATCACGCACGACCTCGCGGTCGCCTTCGCCACCTGCGACCGGGTCTACGTCCTGTACGCCGGGGCCGTCCTGGAGCAGGGCCCGGCGGCCGATCTGCGCCGCGCGCCCCGCCACCCGTACACCGCCGCGCTGCTGGCGGCCGAACCGTCGGCGCACGCGCGCCACGAACGGCTGCCCACGGTCCCCGGCTCCGTACCCCCGCCGGGCGGGCGCTCCGGCGGCTGCCCGTTCGCCGACCGCTGCCCGCACACGGCCCCGGAGTGCCGGACCACCGCCGTGACGCTCCGGGTGCCGCCCCCGCGGACCGGTTCGCGGGACACCGGCGAACGGCTCTCCGCCTGTGTGCGGCTCGCCGAGATCGGCACCGACCTCACCCCGCCGCCCCCCGAACCGGCCGCGGCCGGACCCGTACCCGCCCCGGACGAGGACGCCGTACCGGCCCTGCGGGTGCGCGGCGTACGCCGCGGCTTCCGCAGCGACGCAGACCCCGCCGTCCGCGACGTGGACCTGACCGTGCCCGCCGGGCGGATCACCGCGCTCGTCGGGGAGTCCGGCTCGGGGAAGACCACCCTGGCCCGCATCGCCGTCGGCCTGGAGACATTCGACCGGGGCCAGGTCGAGGTCGGCGGCATCCCGCTGACCGCCGGACGGCTGCCCACCCGCGCGGAACGGGCACGGCTCGCCTCGCAGGTGCAGATCGTCTTCCAGGACCCGTTCTCCTCGCTGCCCCCGCTGCGCACCGTCGGAGCCACCCTGGCAGAAGCACTGACCACCGCCGGACGCATCAGCGGCGGCTCGCGGGCCGAACGCCGCGCCCTGCGCGCCGCACTGGTCGGGGAGCTGCTGGACCAGGTCGGCCTGCCGCGCGCCCACGCCGAACGGCGCCCCTCCGCACTCTCCGGCGGGGAACGCCAACGCGTCGCTCTGGCACGGGCGTTCGCCGTCCGGCCCAGACTGCTGATCTGCGACGAGGCGGTGGCCGCGCTGGATGTCTCCGTACAGGCCCAACTCCTCAACCTGCTGGCCGACATGCAGCGTGTCGAGCGGTTCGCGGTGCTGTTCATCACCCACGACCTGGGGGTGGTGCGCCAGATCGCCGACGACGTCGCGGTCATGGTCCGCGGAGAGCTGGTCGAACGCGGCACGGTGTCCGAGGTCCTGGACCACCCCCGCCACCCATGGACCCGCCGGATGCTCGACGCCGTCCCGGGCTTGGACCCGTCCGCGTCCACGTCCTAAACTGACGCCCGCACATACCCACGCCACCGCACCGACGAGCCAGGGGAGCAAGGGTGTCGCTCACCGGGACCGCCACCCGGCCGAAGGAGACATCCGCGATGCCAGCGCAGGAAGGCCCGCTGTCACCCGCGCCCGGCGAGCAGTCGGCGACGGCCCGCCCGGCCACCGGCGACTTCGTACGGGACGCCCTGTCGGCCAACCTCAACCGCCGCCGCCTCGCCCGGGGATGGAGCCTGCGCGAGATGTCCGCCGAGACGGGGATCAGCAAGGGGCTGCTGTCCCAGATCGAACGCGGCGAGGCCAATCCGACGCTGGACATCGTCACCCGCATAGCCACCGTGCTGCGCACCGACCCCGCGGACCTGCTGCGCGGATCGCTGCGCGAACCGGAGATCCTGCGCGCCGGAGAGATCGACGAGCCCGACGGGGAGAGCGCGGTCAACCTCCTCTTCGCCGCGCACGGCCACAGCCGCTTCGAGGTCTACCGCTCCCGCCTCCACCCGCACGCCCAGAGCCAGCTCAGCTCGCACGGCACGGGCTCCGTGGAGTACGTCATGGTCGTCTCCGGCCGGGTCACCCTCGTCGTCGACGAGGTGCCCTACGACCTCCACGCCGGGGACAGCGCCCGCTTCGACGGGCGGGCCAGCCACTACTACACGACCGAGGACAGCCCGGCCGCCACCCACAGCATCGTCGGCTACCCACTCGCCTGACCCAGCACACCCCAGCCACCCCCGCCCCGCGCCTGCCTTCACAACGACCCATTTCTGGCGGCGACGGGGGGCGACCGTAGCCCTGACACACCGCTCAGCAACCACACCGCAGCACCCCGACGCACCTCCCGCTCGCACGGAGAGCAGGTTCGGCAGCACCGACCGCAGGGATAGCCGGTCGACTCACCTCCGCTCGCGCGGAGAGCACGCGAGCGTCGCGTCCCCGGACTGGCCAGTCGCCGACTCACCTCCGCTCGCGCGGAGAGCACTGGTTGTCGTCGGTGCCGATGTCGTACGCCCGCGACTCACCTCCGCTCGCGCGGAGAGCACACCGCGCAACGTGCCGCGGTCCGGGCCGTCACCGACTCACCTCCGCTCGCGCGGAGAGCACGTTCGAGACCGAAAGGTCGCGTCTCCATACACCGACTCACCTCCGCTCGCGCGGAGAGCACCCCCGCGTCGGCGGGGAGGACGTTCCCGCCGACGACTCACCTCCGCTCGCGCGGAGAGCACGACGTCATGAAGCCGGGCACGGCTGAGAGCGCCGACTCACCTCCGCTCGCGCGGAGAGCACTGGTACCGCTGGGCGATGGTGACGCCCTCGGGCGACTCACCTCCGCTCGCGCGGAGAGCACGACCGCCCCGGCCTGGCAGCCCGCACCATCACCGACTCACCTCCGCTCGCGCGGAGAGCACCGGGAGCTGGAGGATGCGAACGCGCCGAAGCGCGACTCACCTCCGCTCGCGCGGAGAGCACGTCAGTGCTCATCGCCACCGTCTGACAACCCCCGACTCACCTCCGCTCGCGCGGAGAGCACGAAGTTGTCGGCTAGTAGATGTAGGCCATCGCCGACTCACCTCCGCTCGCGCGGAGAGCACGTACATTCTGGTGCCCTTCGCCAATCTCTCTTCGACTCACCTCCGCTCGCGCGGAGAGCACATCACGGCCGGGGCGGGCATCCTCCTGCCGATCGACTCACCTCCGCTCGCGCGGAGAGCACCGCAACGCGCGGGTACGGGCCAGGAGACGAGCCGACTCACCTCCGCTCGCGCGGAGAGCACGGCCCCCCGCGCTGGAGGACCGCGAGAACGGACGACTCACCTCCGCTCGCGCGGAGAGCACGCGCCGGGCCTGGCGTAGCCGGTCCCCGGCCTCGACTCACCTCCGCTCGCGCGGAGAGCACGACTCGACGTCGTCGGCGGCCTTGAACAAGGGCGACTCACCTCCGCTCGCGCGGAGAGCACTCGGCGGCGCGCTGCACGTCAACGGCGGCGAGCGACTCACCTCCGCTCGCGCGGAGAGCACGCGCCTGGCTGGGCCCCTCCGAGTGGGGGCCACGACTCACCTCCGCTCGCGCGGAGAGCACCCTTTCTGACCTGGTGCGTTAGAGGGGGTTTGCCATTTCTTGGGTTTCTCTCTGGAAGGCGATCAGCGTGAGGCCGTCGAAATCGAGGGGTTCGCGGCGGCGCGTGCCCGCTGTTCGTAGCTGGAAGCCCTGTTCGTTGTCGGACGGGTGGGCGAGGACCGCCATGCCGTCGTTGGTGCAGTCGGCGACGGCGGACCAGAGCTCGTCGCGGACCTTGGCTGAGACGGTGCCAACGTACAGCTCGGGTGTGACTTCGAGGAGCCAGCGGGTGAGGGCGCCGCGCAGGTGGTCGGGGACGGCGGTGGCCGAGATGACGATCATTGAGGACATGGGCCATGCCCTTCCGTTGGGCGGGTCACAGTGGCTTGCCGTGGTTGACGCCAGCGGGCACGGAGCCGGTGACGGGATCCCACAGGTCGACCATCTGCTCTTCGGGGTCAGGGCACTCGTAGGTATGGCTGGGGTCGAGGAGCCGCTGGATGTCGGCGACGATCCGGGGAAGCAGCTGGAAGAGGCGGAGTTCGTGGCGGAACGAGCGCCGCGCTGCGGCTTCGGGGTCGGAGGACGCGTGGAGGGAGAAGGCGAGCGGGATGGTCAGTTCGGCCTTGTAGAGGTCTGCGATGTCGTAGACGAAGGCTTGTTGGTTGCCGCTGTGGACGAAGCCGAGGGCGGGTGAGCAGCCGAGCGCGGTGATCGCGGCGTGCACGATGCCGTAGAGGCAGGTGTTGGCTGAGGACAGCGCGAGGTTGACGGGGTCCTGACTGTCCCAGGACGCGGGGTCGTAGGCCCGGCGGAAGCGGCCGATCTTGTATTGGCGGGCGAGGAGTTGGTAGTGGGCCTTGACCCGTTGGCCTTCCATGCCGCGGAGTCTGTCGAGGTTGGTTCCGCCGGTTGCGGTGCCGTCTCCGAAGCGGAGTTCGTACATGGCCTGGGCGATGGCCAGGCGGTGGGAGTCGCTGGCCCAGGCGCGGGTCTGGCGTTCGAGCCAGAGGGTTGTGAGTGATTCGGGGACGGCTGCGGAGTAGCAGCGGACGCCTCCGGATCCGGTGGTGAGGACGGTGGTGCCGTTTCTGGCGAAGGTGGTGAGGGCGCGTGCGGTGATGGAGGTACCGGGTCCGAGGAGGACGCAGCTGAGGGCGGCGGTCGGGAGGTAGACGGTTTCCGTCCCTCGCTGTTCGCTGGTGACTTCCGCGCAGACCCCGGTGTCGTCCTGGTGGATGCGGACGATGTCGAGGTAGAGGAAGGAGAGGGAGTCGGTGAAGCGGGGGAGCATGGCGACGGTGGGAGCGGCGAGTTTGCGCCGTGCGTTACCAGTGGTGCCGGACGTGGTCGTGGGTCGTGGGGTCATCGGGGCTGCCTTGCGGGGGCGATGCTGAGGAGGCCGCAGCCGTACGCCTTGCCGCGTCCGATTCCGCTGAGGATTTTCGTGCGGAGCAGGTCGGTGTCGATGATGGCTGCGGTGCCGTCGAACTGGGTGCGGACGTGGCGGATGCGTTGAGGTGGGGCGCCGTCGGGGCGGCGTTCGCCCTCTGCGGCGTCCAGGGGGTGGGAGTGAAGGGTGAGGGTTTTGAGGCCGCTGAGGTCGGCCTGGCGCAGCCACCATTCGTCAGCCGCTGCGCCGGTGAGGGCTACCACGGGCGGGAGGCCGTAGAGGGCGCGAGTGGTGGCGCCGGGCTTGCGTACGGGGCTGGCGACGCAGCGGTAGCGGATGGTCAGGCCGGGGCGGATGGCGTCGATGAGGGCATCGAGGGGGCGGGTGAGGGCGGTTCCGTAGCCGTCGGGGAGGCGGTCGGTGTCGGGCTCGTGGGTGGACTGGAGAAGCAGGTGGGGGCCGGTGGGGGTGTCCTCGGTACGGAAGAGGACGCCGAAACGTGCGCGGGGGTCGGGACCTGCGCCGGGCGGGAAGAGGCTCATGACGCGGCGGTGCGTGCCGAGGGGGTTGCCGAGGTCGCGGCGGGCGTCGCGGGAGCGGGGGTCGGGGACGATCCGGGTGAGCCAGAGGGTCATCGTCGGCTCCCTTCGGTGGGGTTCAGCCGGGTGCCGAGGTAGTCGCCCAGTGCGGTGAGCTGCTCTTTCCCGAGCCCGGCGAACTGGGAGGTCGGGAGGAACAGGGTGCGTCGGTACAACGGCCGGGCGCGGTAGGCGCGTCGGCGCGGGTGGTAGCTGAGGGGCTGGTCGTTGAGTTCGCTGGAGGGGTGGGCGCCGTCCTCGCCCGCGTGACCGGTGATGTGGGCCGGGGCGGGCAGGCGGTTCAGCGGGCGGTCCGCGAGGAATTCCACGGGCCTGCCCCCTGCCCCTGAACCGGCTGGCGGACGGGCTGCGAGCGGCAGGTGGACGAGGTGGTGCAGTGCGTCGTCGCTCTGCCCGAGCAGGACGGGGCCTTCGGGCGGGCAGGACCGGCGCCCGAGGTGCAGGGGCCACTGAGGGCTGCGCAGGGCGTCGGCGCAGCGGCCGAGAAGCGCGTGGTGCTCCGCGTCCGGCCGGGAGGTGGTGAGGGCGAGCGTGAACGCGGCGTCGGCGAGGTAGTAGCGGTGGGTAAGCAGTGTCCCCGTGTCGCCGCTGCGCTTCTTGCCCTCCGCTGTGGTCACGGTGGCTTTGGCGGGGAGCCCGCCGCCGACGGTGTGCAGGTCGCGCAGCATCACGCCGGGCCGGTCGGTGCGCACGGTCATGTGCAGGGCTGCGAGGTCGTCGACGGGCTGTTCACGGCGTCGCCCGAGTGCTGAGGCGAGCAGGCCGATGACTCCGGAGCGGGTGGGGAATGCGGCGGTGTCACGTTCGTTGAAGTGGCTGTGCAGGCCCCAGGACTGGAGCGGCCCGGCCAGGCGGAGCAGGAGTCCCGGTTCGGGGTCGGGAAGCCGGGTGCTCATGCGGCGTCTCCGGAGGGAGCCGCGGTGAGGGCGTCGCTGAGGGCGGCGTCGATGAGGGCGGCGAAGCTGGTGTGCTGAGTGCCGAGTCCGTCGAGGCCCTTGGCATCGACCCCGGCCCAGCCGGAGCTGACGATGTTGCTGGTGCCGAGCAGGCGGTTGGCGGTCCCGGCGTAGTCCGAGAGGGTACTGCGGGAGGCGTCGGCGAAGCCGCCCATGCCGGACGCGGTGACGGGGCTCTCGAAGGCCGCGGCGTACGAGAGAGGCCGGTCGGCGCGTACGGAGATGTGGGCGAGGTCGGGGATGGTGTGAGGGGCCGTGGAGTTCTTCTTCGCCTGGGGCAGGGACAGGATGAACGCGCTGAGGAAGGCGGCGGTGAGTTCGCGGAGTTCGGCGGTGGTCCCGCCCGTGTTGGCGGCGAGGTCGCGGAGGTCGATGGTGGCGTACCGGTAGAAGGTGCCGGAACTGAATTCGGTGTGGCCCATGTGGCCGCTGCCGGTCTGGTCGCCCCAGGCGGCGGTGATGTCGTCCACGGCGGAGAAGTAGTCGAGCTCGACGTCGGTCTCGTGGGTGGTGAGGGCGTGGGCGACCTGGACGGCGCCGTCGACACCGGCGTTGTCGATCTCGGCGAGCATCCGGCCGAAGACATTGATGACGCCGTTGCGTGAGCGCAGGATGGCCTCGACCCGGTCCGCGGGCAGGATGCTCTTGTCCGCGGGCTTCTTGATGTCCTTCGCCCCCTCCAGCGTGTCGCGGTGCTCCTCGGCCAGGTCGGCGAGTTCGGCGACGGCGCTCTGGGGGACGTAGACCATGGCGTTGGTGAGGACCCTGTTGGGGACGATCTGCTTGGCGTCCGCCGGGTCCTTCGCGAGTTCGAACTTGATGCTGCTGGCTGCCGCCGCGTGGGCCCCCGCTCGCGCGGCGAGATCCAGCGGCCACTCCCGCTCCTCGGCGAGGAAGCGGGTGACGCGCTCACCGATGCGCCGGGTGCGCAGGGCCCGCTGGCCGATGCGGTCCTCGAACATGCCCCGGACGGCCCGCTTCCAGGACTGGCTGCTGACCCGTGTACGCAACACATTGCCGTACTGGACTGTCTTGACCGAGTTCGTGTCATCTCGGTTCAGGTTGGCGAACGGGACGCTCTGGATGACGTGGATGTCGATGAAGCGGGCGGCCATGGGCATGCTGATGTGACTCCTTCGTACGGACACACGTGACGGGTGTGCTGCGTGGCTCATGTGGCTCATGTGGGTCGTGCGCGAGGTGGGGGAGGTCAGGGGGAGGCGGGGGCCGGTTCCGGTTCCGGTTCCGTTCCTGGAACTAGTTCCGGAATCGCCGAGAGTTCCTTCTCGTCCTCGGCGTAGGCCTGTTGCGCGGCGTTCCTGTCCCGCAGCCGGTAGAAGTCCTGGAGCCAGGTGCGCGAGATCCGCCCAGAACGACGGCGCCAGTCGCTGATGTCGTCGAGCAGTTGCGCCCAGTCGACATCCACGCCCAGCGCACACAGGTATCCGACGGAGGCCGGAAGATGCCGGTGCAGGCCGTTGACACTCTGCCGGGTGAGGAGGTTGAGCCGGTTCTCCGCGGTGTCTGCCCGCATTTCCCTCTCCCTGCCCGGACCCTCGGTGACGGCAGTGGCGAATGCCGTTCCCAGACTGGTGCGCCGCCGCCGTGCGCTGGCGGAGGGCTTCGGCTCACCGGGCCGCACCGGTTCGTCGCCGGTGTCATCCCATGCTGCCGGTGCGCTGCGTGGCTGGGCGGCGATCATCGCGGCGACGGCGTAGTACGCCCGCTCCATGTCGGCAGAGCGGTGTTCGGGGAGCCACGGGGAGACCAGGCGGTGCATGCGCGGCACCGAGTCCAGATCCTTGCGCAGCCCGCTGCGCAACGCACTGCGGGCGCCAGAGTCTTCGCGGCAGACCCGCTCGACCCAGTCGGTGTACGCGACCGAGCGACCGCCCCGCGGCGTGCTGCCCAGTCCCTGCCGTGGGATCTTCCCGGCCGTCCTGCCCGGCGGCCCGGTCATGCCGCCGTCAATGCTGCCGTCGGCCGGTGGGGGAGTGGTCGTCATCCGGTGGACTCCTTGGTTGTCGTGCGGGGCCGGGGGCGGTTCACCGGTTCCTCCTTTTCGGTGTTCCGCCGTAGAGATCGATGCGGGCCTGCGAGACAGCCTTAGCGCCGCGCAGGGTGCGGGTGACGGGGGAAGTCACGGTGTCGTACGCCTCCTCGGCCAGGCGCAGGAACGCCCTGCGGGTAGCCGCAGGATCGAATCCGCCGTCGGCGACGTCGCCGGTGCGGTCCAGGAGGCGGAAACGGGCCCAGAACTCGGCCTCGGCGCGAGGCCAGTACCGGGCTCCTGCCTCAGCGGCCCACGCCGCACCGTCCGCTGTGGTGTCTCTGACGTAGGCGGCCCACGCGCGTGTGACGGCCCGGTCCAGGCGGCGCCCGTACAGCTCACCGAACTGGCGCAGGCGGCCTACGACGGGGACGGTGCGAGCGTCATTGCGCTCGGCGAATCCGAGGACCGCCGGGGTGCTGGCGTCGACGAACTGAGTGTCCTTGGCCTGCCCCTCCTGATCGAAGCCGAGCGCCCGCACCCGCAGGTTCTCGGACACCTCACCTGCGGTGTGGAACACGCGGGGCTGCTGCGGGTGGGCGCTGCCCGCGGGCGGATGCTGAAGCAGCAGGGCGTCCAGGTCCCGCCACAGCGCCCGGCCCGCGTCGGCGGGGCGCGGATAGCGGTTGCCCTTCTGGCTGACCTGCCAGATGAGGTAGTCGTCCTCCCGGGGCATCCGCTCACCCCGGTACGCCCAGGTGATGAACGCGTCCCGCACATGGCTGCTGTCCTCGTCGGGTACCAGGAGCAGCGCGTGCTGGGACCGGCCGGTGTGCCGGGAACGCGGCCCGCGCGACGCTCTCGGCGGACTGTCCGGATCGGGCAGGTCCTCCTGCTCCCACGGGCACAGGTCCTCCTCCCCCCGCACGCTGTCCTCGGGAGGCACCAGACCGGCGAGGAGCGTCTCGAAGAGGGACGTGCCCTCGGGGTGGTAGGACAAGGCTGTCCGCAGCGGACCAGCGGTGGCGCTCGCGCTCTTCACCCCGTTCACTTCGCGGGACGAACAGCGGCCGGACGGGCCGTAGTAGTGCCACGCCAGGAGTCCGAGGAAGGCTTCGGACGCGGTGGGCGGCTCGGCGGCAGCGTCCGAATCGTGCCGGAACCAGGAGTGGTTGTTGCCCGAAGGGCGGGTGACGATGAGCTTGTTGACACCAGCGGTCTTCGTGGCGTCGCACTGGTCTGCCAGCCGGGGATCCTGCATCCACGGGCGGCCATCGGGGGAGAACAGGAAGAACCGGTCCTCGAACGTCCCGAAGTACGTGTCGATCCCGCTCGGCGGAAGCCGACCCGTGTCGAGAACGTGCAGCCGACGTTCGTCCCAGTCCCCTTCGGGCCCTTGCTCGGTCAGCCCGGCCACCCGGGCGGTGAGTGCGTAAAGGATCCGGAGCAGCGCCGCGTGCGCGGGCGCGTCGGCGACGGCGAGACACTCGATGTCGTGGCTCCGCAGCAGGAGTTCGCGCAGCCCCACCTGGTCCGGGAACCCGCCCGTGGCGGCGGAGACGGCGATGCCGGGCTTCCAGCGCACGGGGACACAGGGCTGGTCGATCAAGTTGAACGTGCCGGTGGGCATAGCGGTGTCCTGTCGTCATGCAGAAAGGGCCGAACCGGGTCGGAATCCGAAAGCAGTCACAGCACGTCGTCGGCGTCCTCGGACTCGGGCTCGGGCTCGGGCTCGGGGAGAGGCTCCGAGGCGGCCGGAAGTCGGTTGCGTGGAGCCACACATGGAACGTAAGGGAAATAAGCGAACCGGGCGGTGAAACATGAATAATTCATTCAGCTTCGAGGCCGACCTCGGATATGGAGATCGTGTAGCGCCCGTGCCCGCACGCCCAGGTGCCGTTTCCCGTGGGACGCATGGTCAGCAGAACGAGATCGCGAAGCGAAGGGTGTGTTCCCCACTTCTTCGGGACGGAGCCGCTGGGCTCACCGCCCCGAAGCCATCGTCCCGGCACCGGTGCCACCCGCCGTGCGACAGCGGCCAGCTCCGGGGAACGGAGCCCGTTCCGGCCCCCGGCAGGTACGGGATCACGGCCCTCGGGGTCGAGCGCCACCGCCCCGTCTACCTGCTCGTACAGGCAGAGCACCCGGCCGGTGTCGGCACCGAGGCGGGTCGTCAGCAACTCCTCGGTCACGCCCGCATCCCGCAGCGAGAGTCTGCTGAGATCGCCCTTCACGTCCGAAGGCGCACAGATTCCGGCCCATGCCGCAAGGTGCCGCTCGGCCGCCTCCGACGCCGCCCGCTCCTCGTCCAGCCGGGCCAGCTCCTGGCGGGCCGCGCCCTCCAGCCGGTCGACGAAACCGTCCTCGTACACCTCGTCCACCAGCCGCTGTACACCGCCCGGGACCGCGATGCCGTCACGGGCACACTCCGTCAGGATCAAGGACGTCCGCCCGAGCAGGCCCGCGTCGTAGACCGTCCCCCACGAGCGTGGGACGGAGCCGTCGGGCCCGGCCAGCGGATCGAGTACGACCAGTTCCGGTTCGCTCTCCGCAGCGGCCCATCGCGGACGGCCGAGGGGACCGCGTACGTGCCGACGCCCGCGCCCGGCACGCTGCAGTAACTGCGCCAGCGGGGCGAGATCGCTCACCACCAGGTCGAAGTCGAAGTCCAGGGACTGCTCCACCACCTGCGTAGCCACCAGCACCGAGGCCGGACGCGCCGTGACCACTCCCTCGGAGGGCCGGGGCTTGCCGTACGCGCTCTCGCAGTCGGCCGTGCGGGAAGCCCGCACATCCGCCGGAAACCGGGAGTGCAGCAGCCGTAACCCGCCCGGACGAGCCGCGAGAGCGGGGAAGGCCGTTCGCAGATCCCGGTACGTCTGCTGGGCCTCGGCGACGGTCGTGCAGCACACCAGAGCCGTGCCGCCCTTTTCGGCGACAGGCGCCAGTACCTCCCTCAGAGCCGCCCGGCGGCCCTCGTCGCGTGGCGGCGCACCGGCTGGCTCAGCGGTGTCCCATACCACCGGCCGACGTGCCACCCTTAACGTGCGGGCGCGGTTGCTCGCGGTGCCCCGTGCAGGCGACACGTCCCCCGAGGACCCGCTCACGAACAGCCAGCCGGGGTATCGCGGAACCACCCGGGACGGCTCAGGGAAGCCGGCACCGCGCCGGTACGCGTCGACCAGCGAGCCTGCCGAACGGCCGGTCAACGTTGCCGACAGCAGCACCACCGGAGCGCCCATCGCACCCAGCCACTCCAGAAGACGCACGAGAAGCTGATGCATCCACGGGCCGTAGGCATGAGCCTCATCGACCACGAGCACCTTGTCCGACAGCCCGAACAGCCGCAGCGCGTTGTACCGCACAGGCAGCACAGCGCTCAGGGCCTGGTCGATCGTCCCCACCCCCAGCGGAGCGAGCAGCCCGCGCTTCGAACCCCTTAACCAGCCGTCGGCCTCGACCGCCGTGTTCCTCCCGGCACTGACCAGGCTCTCACCGGCCAAGGGTTCAGAAGGGGCCGCGCCGTCGCGACCGTCCGCAGCGCTCAGCCACGCCATCGAATGCAGCAGCATCAGCGCACGCTCACCGGATAACGACCGGGCGGCGAACTCCGCTACGCGCGGCTGCATCGCGTCCGCCGTCCCCATCGTCGGCAGGGCGAAATACAGCCCCCGGGCCCCCGCCGCCCGCCCCAGTAACGAGGACGCGAACAAAGCGGCCTCCGTCTTCCCGTCGCCGGTCGGGGCCGTCACCAGCACCAGTCCCGCCCCGTGCTCATCGACCAAGTGCGGAAGATGCTCCGCCAGATCCCGCTGCAGGCTGTTGGGAGCGAAGGGGAACATGGCGCCGAACTCCTCGGCCGAGAACTGAGCCCGGCCCAGCCGTGCTGCCCGCACCAACTCCGGCGCGGCCTTCACCGCGGCCTGCCAGTGCGCATCTACCTCGTCCGCCGTGCCCGACCAGCCGGAAGCAGGCATGCGCGGCTCGATCGCGGACGTCTGACTGGCAAGCCAGTCCGCCACGACGACGAGACCGGTCACCACTACGGCCAGCCCGGCGGGGAGCCCGTGCAGAGGAACCGCGAACGCGCCCATGGCACGTTGAAGCTCGGCGAAATGAGCGCGTCGCTGGTCGGCCCAACCCCGCGCGCCGAGGCCGGGGTTGTAGCTTTCGGCCTGCGCGAGCTCCTTCGCTTTGAGCACCGCTCCGAAAATGCCGTGATGACCACCCAGAAGCTGTGCGGCCTGATGGCTTACGGACTTCCGGGGCAGCCGCCCGTCACCGGGATAGCCCGCCGCCTCGAACAGCTCGGCGAGGGCCCAGTGGGATGCGATCTCGTGACGAAAGCTCTTCTCGGCCTCGGCGCCCGGCGCACTGACATAGGCGGGGTCGTTTCGAACGCGGCTGTAACAAGCCGGAACCTGGGCCTGGAAAGGTGGTGTGATCTTGCCGATGTCATGCAACCCGGCCCAGAACGAGACGAGCGTACGCGCCTCCACCACGTTCAGACCGAGTGCATCCGCTACGGCGACCCGGGTCTTGTCACTCAACACGACATCCCAGAGTGCCTGGAACACTGCACCGGTATCCAGAAGGTGACACATCACTGGGTACGGCAGCGACAGCCCGTGCTCCTTGCCCCACAGACGAGTATCCAGGAGGCACCTCTCGGAGGAGCCAGCGCCTTCGTGCTTCACCATGTGCCCAGAGATAGCACCCCGCACTGACAACAGCTCCAAATCACCTGATGCGCTTGCAATGTGAGGGCCGAGCTTTACAATCACTGCGCGACTGCGACGAATCGAGCTGAATGCATCACCAGCGATGGCAAAGAAACTGCAAAGGCGTTGGGTAAGTGCAGGTCGCGAAGGGTGCTCTCCGCGCGAGCGGAGGTGAACCGGATGCGCAGGAGTCGGCGGAGAAAGCGGCGGCGTGCTCTCCGCGCGAGCGGAGGTGAACCCGCACCTTGCCGTGGCGCAGCAGGTGCTCCTCCGTGCTCTCCGCGCGAGCGGAGGTGAACCGTCGCGAGTTGGTTTGGCTGAGCGGCTTCGGAAGTGCTCTCCGCGCGAGCGGAGGTGAACCGGTGGCGGGCGAGGAGGCCGGGGCGCAGGTACCGTGCTCTCCGCGCGAGCGGAGGTGAACCGCACTCGTGCCATTCCAGCACCACCCGTCCACCGTGCTCTCCGCACGAGCGGAGGTGAACCGCCGATCCGGGCCAAGCGCTTGGCCGCGTAGCCGTGCTCTCCGCGCGAGCGGAGGTGAACCGTTGCATGTTCGGTGCCGCTGGCCATCGGCGCCGTGCTCTCCGCGCGAGCGGAGGTGAACCGCGCCGCGCCTTTCCAGTCGTCCGGCTCCGGCTGTGCTCTCCGCGCGAGCGGAGGTGAACCGAAGGCCATCGTGCAGCCGATCAAAACGATCTTGTGCTCTCCGCGCGAGCGGAGGTGAACCGGCACTGCCGGGCAGAGAGGCGCACGCTGGAGAGTGCTCTCCGCGCGAGCGGAGGTGAACCGTCCGAAAAGGCGCTGACGCACGCGCTGGGTGGGTGCTCTCCGCGCGAGCGGAGGTGAACCGCTGGGGCTGGCGTCGATGGCGATGCTCGCGCTGTGCTCTCCGCGCGAGCGGAGGTGAACCGCGCGGGTCGACGGCGGCCGCCGTCGCCGTGGTGTGCTCTCCGCGCGAGCGGAGGTGAACCGCGCAGCGGGAGTTCAGCGGGCGATGAGCGCCAGTGCTCTCCGCGCGAGCGGAGGTGAACCGTCCTTGCATTTCATGGGTCGGTGACGGTAGTTGTGCTCTCCGCGCGAGCGGAGGTGAACCGCCGGATAGTTGGCGGCCTCGACTAGATCAGCTGTGCTCTCCGCGCGAGCGGAGGTGAACCGTGCGGCAGCGAGCACGGTCGCGAACAGCGTCCGTGCTCTCCGCGCGAGCGGAGGTGAACCGACCAGTCAGTCCGCAGGCTTCTGAGGGGAGACGTGCTCTCCGCGCGAGCGGAGGTGAACCGCGGCCAACGTCGCAGGTCAGGGGGTATACGGCGTGCTCTCCGCGCGAGCGGAGGTGAACCGAACCCCATGAGTGAGCCCATCAACGCCGGTATGTGCTCTCCGCGCGAGCGGAGGTGAACCGGCCGACTGGGCCGTGATCGACGCGTGGATGACGTGCCTCTCCGCGCGAGCGGAGGTGAACCGGGGCACCACATGCCTGTCAGCATCGAGAAAACGTGCTCTCCGCGCGAGCGGAGGTGAACCGTTCACCTGCAACCCCTGAGTTGGCGCTCAGGGGTGCTCTCCGCGCGAGCGGAGGTGAACCGTTGCATGTTCGGTGCCGCCCCCTGACGCGCGGGTGCTCTCCGCGCGAGCGGAGGTGAACCGGTCGATGGTGCCGTCGAAATCATCGAGGGTGGGTGCTCTCCGCGCGAGCGGAGGTGAACCGCAGACCACCTACGAAGGCATCTCCTACACCGAGTGCTCTCCGCGCGAGCGGAGGTGAACCGGAGGCGGCATGCCCGCCACCATCACATCACACGTGCTCTCCGCGCGAGCGGAGGTGAACCGTTTCCGAGGGTGGAAATGTTGCCGTCGGTGGCGTGCTCTCCGCGCGAGCGGAGGTGAACCCGATCGTCGCGGTAGGTAGTAACTTCATCTTCCGTGCTCTCCGCGCGAGCGGAGGTGAACCGGTCTGACCGCACCTCCTGGTGCACCCCGAAAAGTGCTCTCCGCGCGAGCGGAGGTGAACCGTCACGGCCGGGCGGTCAACGGGCTTGGCCCGCGTGCTCTCCGCGCGAGCGGAGGTGAACCGACCGTGATCCGGGGCCGCTCGGGGCTGATCTCGTGCTCTCCGCGCGAGCGGAGGTGAACCGCCCGCCAGGCCGTACCCCCCGCGTATACGCAGGTGCTCTCCGCGCGAGCGGAGGTGAACCGGTCCCGAACCCGGTGTCGCTGTCGTCGTCGGGGTGCTCTCCGCGCGAGCGGAGGTGAACCGCGCCACGACATGCTCCCCATCGCGGTCGTGTTGTGCTCTCCGCGCGAGCGGAGGTGAACCACGCCGAACCTGACCGATTCCGTCGGACGATCCGTGCTCTCCGCGCGAGCGGAGGTGAACCGCGGTCGGCACGTCGATCTTGTGCCCGCCCAGCGTGCTCTCCGCGCGAGCGGAGGTGAACCGAAGAGGACGGCAGCGAGCTGGCCGACCCGGACGTGCTCTCCGCGCGAGCGGAGATGAACCGGTGTGCGTCGGCTGGTCCCCCTCCTTCACGAGGTGCTCTCCGCGCGAGCGGAGGTGAACCGTTCACCCAGGTCCACCGGCACTGGCAGGAGCAGTGCTCTCCGCGCGAGCGGAGGTGAACCGGAGGAGATCACCGACGACACGGAGGGGCTGACATGCTCTCCGCGCGAGCGGAGGTGAACCGTCCGTGACGGACTGGCCGCACTGCGCGCAGACGTGCTCTCCGCGCGAGCGGAGGTGAACCGACGCCGGGCGCGTCGGCCGAGCTGCGGTCGCAGTGCTCTCCGCGCGAGCGGAGGTGAACCCCACGCGCGAGCGGAGGTGAACCGGTTCAGGACGGGAAGCGGCCGGACTCGGTCTCGTGCTCTCCGCGCGAGCGGAGGTGAACCGGGCTTCCGCCACTCCTCCCCCGCCAGCAGCCAGTGCTCTCCGCGCGAGCGGAGGTGAACCGAGGTCTTCCTCGACACCGAGCCCGGCGAGTACGTGCTCTCCGCGCGAGCGGAGGTGAACCGAGCTTGCGGCGCTGGGGGCGCCGTCCGGGGTGCTCTCTGCGCTAGCGGAGGCCTCAGGTAGGCAGCAGTCCTCTCCCATCGCCCGGTTTTCGGCGTCCAGGCTCCTGCGGAGTGGCGTGACGGCAGGTCACAAGCGGTCTCTGTGCCGCGAGGGCCGGTGCTGCCGAGGTGCCCGGACGGCTGCGAGGCCGGTGTTCCTGCCCGGTTGCGTCATCCGGAAGCGGGGCTGAGAGCCGAGGCAGGGGCTGCTCGGGGCTATTGGGGGGTCGGGGGGCTTTCGCGGGACGGTCCGGCGTGCGAGCCAGCAGGACGGTGACAGCGCTCGGTGCAGAGGAAATGCAGGTCAGCGCCTGTTGGGCAGTCTTCTGCCCGGTGTCACGCTGCCCCTGGCGTCCGGCGGCCCTTGTAGTTGACCTTCATGGTGTCCATGTCGGTCACCGTGGAGCGCAGGGGTCCATGGCCGTACCCCTGGCCGTCCAGATAGGTTTCCGCGCGGTCCTCGGCGATGGCGCCCGCCATTTCCTCGCCGTCCGCGGCGTCGGAGACGACCACGTAGCGGAAGCTGAAGTGCTTGAGCACCCGGTCGTAGGTGAGGGTGCCCTCCTCGGTGAACCGCATGGCGCTCAGACCGTGGGAGTCCACCTCGGCGAGCAGCCGGGTGCGGGCCGCGTCCGTCAGGCCGTCCCAGGTGCCACGCACGATCACTCGGTAGGTGTGCTGTGTGCTCATCGTCGTCCGCTCCGCGTTCCGCTCGGTGTGCCGCGTCGCCCGCGGCCCGTGCATGGCCGGGGCCAGGGTACGACGGTTCGGGCGGGGCGCATCCGAATTTCCGCGTCCCTCGGGGCAGAGGCCGGGCGGCTCGGCCGCTTTGCCGAAGTTCTGACAGCGGGGCCCCTGGTCAGGGCGTTGCCCAGCGTGTTCCATGGTCATCGGGACGCCCGGACCCGTGGCGGCCCGCGCGAGGGAGCGAGGTTGCCTTGGCCACGACCGTACGACGTGCCGTACTGACTCTGCCCGCCGCACCGCTGGGCCCGGAGAATCCGCTGCCCGCGCTGCGGCCGCTCGACGAGATGCATACGGTCGACGCGCGCGAACGGGCCGCGCTGCCCCGTGACATGGCGCGCCAGATCGGCTACCGGCCCCTGAGCACCGTGCTGCCGGTGCGCATCCTCGACGGCTACGGCCGCGAGCGCACCCCCGCCGCGATCGACACGATCGTCATCGAGAACGACCGGCTGCGGGCCACCGTGCTGCCGGGCTTCGGCGGCCGTGTGCACTCCCTCCATCACAAGCCGACCGGCCGCGAACTGCTCTACACCAACCCGGTCCTCCAGCCCGCCGATTTCGCGCTCAACGGCGCCTGGTTCTCCGGCGGCATCGAGTGGAACATCGGCGCCACGGGTCACACCACCCTCTCCTGCGCCCCCGTCCACGCGGCCCGCGTCCCGGCGCCGGACGGTGGCGAGATGGTCCGCCTCTGGGAGTGGGAGCGGCTGCGCGACCTGCCGTTCCAGGTCGACCTGTGGCTGCCCGAGGACTCCGACTTCCTGCACGTCGGCGTACGTGTCCGCAATCCGCACGAGCACACCGCACCGGTGTACTGGTGGTCCAACATCGCCGTGCCCGAGGGGGAACGCACCCGCGTCCTGGCCCCCGCCGACGAGGCGTGGCACTTCGGGTACGAACGGTCCCTGACCCGGGTGCCGGTCCCCGTCTCCGGCTCCGTGGACCGCACGTACCCGCTGCGCGGCGACTTCCCCGCCGACTACTTCTACGAGGTCCCCGACGGCGCCCGCCGCTGGATAGCCTCGCTCGACGAGCACGGCCACGGGCTCGTCCAGACGTCGACCGATCTGCTGCGCGGCCGGAAGCTGTTCATCTGGGGCGCAGGCGCGGGCGGCCGGCGCTGGCAGGAGTGGCTCACCGCACCCGGCACGGTCGGCTACGCCGAGATCCAGGCCGGGCTCGCCCGCACCCAGCTGGAGCACGTCCCGCTCGAACCGGGCGGCGAGTTCAGCTGGCTGGAGTCGTACGGTCCGCTCTCCGCGGACCCGGACACCGTGCACGGTGAGGACTGGGCCGCTGCCCGCGCCGAGACCGAACAAAGGCTCGCCACGGCACTGCCGCGCGCCGACGTCGACGCCGCGTACACGGCCTGGCGGCGCTGCGCCGACACCGCCCCCGGTGAGTCGCTCGCCACTGCCTCAGGCTGGGGCGCGCTGGAGGTCCGGCGGGGCGGGTTCGAGCTGCCCGGCACACCGTTCGACACCGCCACCCTCGGTGAACAGCAGCGCCCCTGGCTGGAGTTGCTGGAGCTGGGCGCCCTCCCGGCTCCGGACCGGCCCACCCCGCCCGGACCCTCCCTGGTCTCCCCGCACTGGCGCGACATGCTGGAAACGGCCCCGGCCGACCCGCTCACCGAATACCACCTGGGTATCGCCCAGTGGCATGCCGGAGACCGCGCCCAGGCGGTACGCAGCTGGGAGCGCGGGCTGGCGCTCGCCCCGTCCCGCTGGCCGCTGCTGCGGTGTCTGGCCGTCGCCGCCGCGGACGGGCGGCAGGAGGAGCGGGCGGCGGACCTGCTGACCGAGGCGTTCGAGGATCTGCGCGCGCACCGCGAGGAGGGTGCGGAGTGGACGGCGGCCGAGGCGGCGCTGGGCCGGGAGGCGGCGGAGGCGCTGCTGGCCGCGGGGCGCGCCGCCGCGGCCCGGACCGTGTGGGGCGCGCTGTCCCCGGAAGTCCGGCGGCGGGGCCGCTTCCGGCTGCTGGAGGCCCGGCTGCTGATCGCCGAGGGCGACCGGGCCGCCGCCCGCGCCGTCTTCGACGCGGGCTTCGAGGTGGCCGACCTGCGCGAGGGCGCGGAGATCCTGGGCGAGGTGTGGGCCCAGGTCACCGACGAGCCGCTGCCGGACGCGTACGACTTCAGGATGCGCCCGGCCGGCTGAGTCCGCGTCCGGGCCGTGGAGGCCCCCCGGCCCGGACGCGGACTCAGCGGTTCCCGCCGGGTGCCGGGTTCCGGTCGGCGTACTCGAAGACCGAGCCGTCCGGGTGGACGGCGATCAGATTGCGGCCGACCGGTGTCGGTACCGGCCCCGCGAGGATGCGGGCGCCGACCCGGGTGAGATCGGCGTGCGCCTCGTCGACGTCCTTCACCGCGATCGTCGCCGTCACCTTGCGCAGGATCTCCAGTTCCGGCTCCGGGCCGCTCATGAGCAGGAAGCAGCCGATCGCGGCGACCGAGACCCCGCCGCGCTCGAAGCGGAGCGCGGGGCTGCCGGTGAGCTCCTGGTAGAAGGCCGTCGCGGCCTCCAGGTCATCGACACAGATCCGGAGCGTGGTTCCCTGAATATCCATGAGGCCAAGGGTAGTTGGCGGCGCCTCGCCCTGAGATCGGTTCCGGCGGGCTCTGGTGGCGGCTCAGGCCCGGCAGAGGACTTCGCCGTGCGGGACCATGAACCAGGCGTCCTCCCGGCTGCCCCACGCACGCCACGCGTCGGCGATCGCGGCCAGTTCACCGGCGCTCGCGAAGCCGCCGGAGACGGCCCGTTCCGCGTACGCGGACCCGACCGTGCGGTCCGCCCACAGCCCGCTCCACCAGGCCCGGCTCTCCGGCGTGGCGAAGCACCAGCTCCCGGCGGACGGAGTGATGTCGGTGAAGCCCGCCTGCCGGGCCCAGGAGAGCAGGCGGCGGCCCGCGTCCGGTTCGCCGCCGTTGCCGCGGGCGACCCGGCGGTACAGGTCGAGCCAGTCGGCCAGGCCGGGAACCTCCGGGTACCAGCTCATCGCCGCGTAGTCGCTGTCACGGGCCGCGACGATGCCGCCGGGGCGGCACACGCGCCGCATCTCGCGCAGCGCGCGCACCGGGTCGCCCACGTGCTGGAGCACCTGATGGGCATGGACGATGTCGAAGGAGTCGTCGGGGAAGTCCAGGTCGTGGACATCACCGGTCGCGAACCCGACGTTGCCCAGGCCGCGTTCGGCCGCCACCGCGGCAGCCCCGGACAGCACCTCCGCCGAGGTGTCGACGGCGGTCACCTGGCCGGGGGCGACCAGGGCGGCCAGGTCCGCGGTGATGGTGCCCGGACCGCAGCCCACGTCCAGCACGGACAGACCCGGGCGGAGCCGGTCGGTCAGATAGGCCGCGGAGTTGGCGGCGGTGCGCCAGCGGTGCGAGCGCAGCACCGACTCGTGGTGGCCATGGGTGTAGACGGCGGTCTCCTTCGGCATGGCGGTGCGTCCTTTCCGGGAACGGGAACACGGCTGGGCGCGCCCCGGCGCACGACGGCCGGGACACGAACCGTGAAGAACTGATCGGCACCGCCACCGTACGCCGACGTGTCGCATGATGAGATACGTGTCTTGCCATTCGGATGGTGGCCCGTTGCCGGGGCAAAAGGCGCGTGATTACGCTGTGTTCGGCATTCCGGCCGTTGTCCGCCTGGACGCCTGGACGCCTGGACGCCTGGACGCCTGGACGCCCGGACCCTCCGACGCCACGGACCCCACGAGAGGCAGAAGTGAACGCACCGCACCTGGACGTGGCCGTGCCCGAGCGGGCCGAGCTCGGTGAGGGACCGACCTGGGACGCCGCCACCGGCCGCCTCATCTGGGTCGACATCCTCTCCGCACGCGTGCACACCTTCGACCCGGTCGGCCGACGCCGTACGGTGCTCGCCACCGAGCAGCACGTCGGCGCGGCCAAACCGCGCGCGGGCGGCGGTCTGGCGGTCCATCTGCGGGACGGCATCGGCCTGTACGCCCCCGACGGGGCCTTCCGCTGGCTGGTCCACGACCCGGTGCCGGGGCGGCGCGGAAACGACGCGGCCGTCGCTCCGGACGGATCGCTGTGGGCGGGCACCATGCGGTACGACGGGGCCGAGGGCGGCGGACACCTCACCCGCGTCGCGGCCGACGGCACGGTGACCGAGATCCTGCCCGCCGTGTCGTGCGGCAACGGCATCGGCTGGAGTCCGGACGGACGGCTGATGTACTTCATCGACACCCCCACGCGCCGGATCGACGTCTTCGACGTCGACGGCGCCCGTGTCACGCGGCGGCGCCCGTTCGCCACCGTCGAGGAAGGGGCGGGCTTCCCCGACGGGCTGACCGTCGACGCCGAGGGCGCCGTCTGGGTCGCCCTGTGGGACGGGGCCGCCGTGCGCCGGTACGCACCGGACGGAGCCCTGGACCGGATCGTCCCGCTGCCCGTGCGCCGCCCGACCGCCTGCGCCTTCGGCGGCGCCGACCTGAGCGACCTCTACATCACCACCGCCCGCACCGGGCTCACCGCCCCGCACCCGCTCTCCGGCGCGCTGCTGGTGCTGCCCGGCGCGGGGCGCGGAGTGCCCGGGACGGCCTTCGCGGGCTGACGCCGCGGCGCGCCCGGCCACCGGGCGCGCTCACCCGATCCCTCGTATAAAGGGCCTGACGCGTGAAGGGCCTGAGGGCGAGGGGCCTGAGGGCGAGGGGCCTGAAGGCGAGGGGCCTGATGTGACGGCGCGGCGGTGAAGGAGGACCGGATGGCGCGGCGGCGGACCGAGCGGACCGAGGGTCGCTTCGTACGCGAGGACCGGGGCCCGGTCCGCTACGGGCCGCCCGCCCCCGACCCCGGGCTGCCCGTGCTGCCCGAACTGGCCGCGGTGCTCGCCTCGGCGGCGGACTCCGGGGCACCCGAGCCGACCGGCGGCGGCGGCCCCCTGCGCGAGGCCGCGAGCGCCTACTGGCGGCGGCGCGGGCTGCACGGCGGTCCGGAACACGTCGCCGCCGCCCCGGGCGCCTCGCCGCTGCTGCTCGCCCTGATCGCCGCGCACGGCGGTGATGTGCTCGTCCCCCGCCCCTGCCCCGCGAACTGGATCCCGCAGGCCCGGCTGCTCGGCAGGCCCGCCTACCAGGTGCCCACCCCCGCCGAGTGCGGCGGCGTGCCCGACCCGTACGCGCTGCTGGAGACCGTGCGCAGGGTGCGCGCCGAGGGCGGCAGGCCGCGGCTGCTGCTGCTCTGCGTCGTCGACGACCCGACCGCCACCGTCGCCCCGCCCGAGCTGGTCAGCGAGGCGTGCGAGGCGGCGGTCGCCGAGGGGCTGCACATCATCAGCGACGAGACCTGGCGCGACACCCTGCACCGGCCCCGCGACACCGTCCTGCTCAGCCCGGCCGAGATGTTCCCCGACGACGTCACCGTCCTGTGCGACCTGGCCGGCGCACTGACCCCCTCCGCCTGGCCGGTCGCCGTCGCACGGTTTCCCGGTACGGGCCGGGCCGCGCTGCGCCACGCCCGTACGCTCGACATCCTCACCGCGCTCGGCGCGCACGTCGCCGGGCCGGTGGCCAGCGCCGCCGCCCACGCGCTGCGCGAACCGGACGCTGTGACCGAGCGGGTCCGCCGGGCCGCCGCCCTCCAGGCCCAGGTCGCCGCCGCGGCCCACCGCGCGGTCCTGGCCTCCGGCGCGCTGGCCAGGCCCCCGCAGGCGGGCCGCCACCTCTACGCCGACCTCGGACCGCTCAGGGCCCGGCTGGCCGAACGCGGCGTCACGGACTCGCTGGAGCTGGAGGAGTACCTGACCGAACGCCTCGGCACCCCGACACCGGGCGGACACCGGTTCGGCGACGAACTGGGGGCACTGCGGGTGCGGCTGGGCACCGGCGCGCTGCTCGGCACGACCCCCGAGCGGCAACGGGAGTCACTCACCGCCGGGGCGCCCCTCGCCTTGCCGCACGTGGCCGAAGCGCTGAGCGATTTCGGGGCGGCCCTGGCCGAACTGCGCTGACGGCCTGCCGCCCGTGGACGCCGTCGTCATCAGCCCCAGCCCATACGACCACCTGGGCGCCCCCAGCCCGCGCCGACTGCCCAGGCCGCCCCGTTCTTCCTCGTAGCGCCGGGCTTGGCCGCAGGCGCCGCAGGCGCCACCTCACCCACCTCACCCACCTCACCCGCCTCACCCGCCTCACCCGCCTCACCCGCCTCACCGGACTCGACTGGTGGGATTCGGCAGAACTGGGCGGCGCCCGCTGAGGCTTCGTACCGGCCCACCACTGGTCCAGGCGCACCCTCACCAGCACCTGCCGCTCGCTCTGGGGCGGCTGGATCATCAAGGCCCCCGACGGACAGCGCGGCCACGCCGCCGGGGACACCGGCTACGGGAACTGGTGCGCCGGGCTCGGCCGCCACCACCCCGGCATCGACCTGACCCTTCTGCCGGTCGGGGCGTACGAGCCGCGCTGGCGTCCAGCCGGTGTGCACACCGGCCCCGGGACGGCCGTACTGGCCCACCGGGGCCTCGGCGCCCGCGCGAGGGCGCCGGTGCACAGGGCCGCCTTCCTGCGCAGCGCGGAGCCCGTGGGCGAAACCACTGGCCCGGCCGCGTACCGCCTGGCAGCGGGCCGGACATCCCCGAGAGCTCCTCTGGGACCTGCCGGTCGGCGCCTCACGGACACGGGAGACGTCAGTGGGCGAACCGGGCCCGCGCCCGCCGCCACACCGCCGGACCCCCGCTGATCACCAGCGTCAGTCCCACCGCGGCGACCACCCCCTGCCACGGTTCGGGGAACAGCGAACCGCCCAGAACGCCGATCAGCTGGTACGTCGCCGCCCACGCCAGACACGCGGGAACATCGCCACGGGCGAACCTGCGCAGCGGCATCCGGCCCAGCAGACACGCCAGCATCACCGGAATGCGTCCCGCGGGCACCAGCCGGGACAGCACCAGCACCATCGCACCGTGCTCGTCCAGCTTCCGCTGGGCCTGCGCGAGCCGCTCCGGCGCCGCCCGGTCGCTGATCGTGTTCAGCCACCGGGATCCGTTCTTCGACCGCACGCCGCGCTGACCCAGCCAGTACAGGCACAGGTCACCGAGGAACGCCGCCGCCGAGGCCACCACGAAGACGATCAGCAGGGAGAACGGCGACGACTGGTGCAGCGCCACCACTCCGGCCGAGCTCACCAGCGCCCCGGTCGGCACCACCGGCACCAGCGCACCCAGCGACACCAGCAGGAACAAGGACGGGTAGCCGACCGCCTGCTGCGTCGACTCCGGGGGCAGCTGCCCCACGACCTGCTGGATCACCTGGCGGCCTCCGGCCGCACACGCTCACCGTGGGCCAGCCGGTGCACCGCCACCTCCGGCGCCAGCAGCGCCGACTTCCGGACGAACTCGTCACCCGGCGCGTGGAACTCGTGCGGCCGGACCCCGTCCAGGCCGATCGGCCAGTACGTGCCGTAGTGCACCGGAACCGCCGACCGCGGCTCCAGCAGGGCCAGGGCCTGCGCCGCCCGGCCCGCGTCCAGATGGCCGTGCCCCAGGTTCGGACCCCAGCCGCCCACCGGCAGCAGCGCCACGTCCACCGGCCCGACCGCCTCCGCCATGTCGTCGAAGAGCCCGGTGTCCCCCGCGAAGTACGTCCGCGCCTCACCCTCGACCACGAAGCCGAGCGCGGGGGAGCGGTGCGCGCCCACCGGCAGCCGCCGCCCGTCGTGCAGCGCGGGAACCACCCGCACGCGCACCTCGCCGAGCCGGATCTCCTCGCCCGGGACCACCTCGGTGATCCGCAGCCCGCGCACCGTACGCAGCAGCCGCAGCCCCGGCACCGCGCGCACCGCACCGCGCGGCACCACCAGCCGGCTGCCGGGGGCGAGCCGGGCCAGCGACGGCAGGTGCAGATGGTCGGAGTGCAGATGCGAGACGAGCACGGCGTCGGCCACCGCGGCCTCCGGGCCGGGCAGCTCACCGCGACGGCGGCGCAGATGGGCGAAGCGCCGCGCGAAGAGCGGATCGGTCAGCACCCGCACCCCGGAATCCTCGATGGTGCAGGTGGCATGACCCCACCAGGTGACTTCCACCGGCACGTGCCGCCTCCTTGCTCCCGGGCCGTTCACCGCGGTTCCCGCCGTCATTCGCCGTGTCTCACTGTCGAGCCTAGGGCCTGTGGTCAAACGGGGTGGGGGCGCACGGACGTTCCGGCCCGCGCCCTTCACCTCCCCGCGGCCCCTGCACGCGCCTTCTTGCGCGGCCGCGCGGACGGTAGGGTCGCCGACAGGTCCCGGGCCGTCTCCGGCGGATCGTGACCGGGGCGCGACGCACCAGGGGGGACGGTCATGGGGGACATGACGGACGTACGGGTGGCGGCCATCGCCAGCCTCACACCGCTCGAAGAGCTCGACAGCGATCCGTTCCTCGTGGACACCCGCGGCCAGCAGGACATGTGCGCCCGCTGGGCCGCCGACAAGGGGTACGTCGTCACCCGGCAGCTGCGGCTCTACGGGCTCCGCCCCGACCACCACGCGTTATGGACCGACGTGGAGAGCGGCGAGATCGAGCTCTTCGTGGCCGCCAGCGACCGTGTCCTGGCCCGCGCGGTCACCTCGGTGCCGGAATTCGCGGCCGAGTGCGAGCGGCGGGGAGTGGGGCTGGAGATCGCGGGGCTGGACGAGCCCCGCTACACCCCCCGGACCAAGGCCTACGTCCACCGCAGACTCTCCATGCCGACGGCCGGCTACGACGGCTGCTGACCCGGTCACCGGCCGCCGTGCCCGGTGATCCGCGGACCCGCTGTGAAAAGCTGGGGGCCCAGGGCCCGGAACAGCGGGGTCCGGACGTGAGGTGGAACGGCGTGGTCGACGGGCGATGGCGAACGGCCGGCAGCGCCCTGATGCGAGTGGTCGTGGTGTGGGCGGTCTCGACGCTCACGATGCTGGTGCTCGCCGGGATACTGCCGGACTTCCAGCTCCAGTCGGACGACGGCGACAGCATCACCAAGATCGCGTTCACCGCGGCCTGGGGCGCCGGTGCCTTCGGGCTGCTCTCCGCGCTGGTCTGGCCGGTCCTCGTGCGGGCCCTGCTCATCGTGCCCGCGCTCGTCCTCGGCCTGCTCGTCTTCTTCCTCAACGGCTCGCTGCTGCTGCTCGCCCTGCGGCTGATCCCGGACGGGCGCGGCGCGGCCAACCCGGAGACCGCGGTCGTCGTCGCGGCCGTGATGTCCGCCGTCGCCTCCGCCACCTCCACCGCGCTCGCCGTCCGTGACGACAACGCCTACCGGCGCAGGCTCTCCCGGCTGGCCGACCGGCGCCGACGGCGCAGCGGTGCGGACAGCGGGCGCTGTGGCCCGCCCGGCACCGTCTTCCTCCAGCTCGACGGGGTCGGCCATGACGTCCTCGCCCACGCCGCCGAGACGGGCCTGATGCCGACCGTCGCCCAATGGCTGGCCGACAAGGAGGAGGGCCACCGGCTCACCCCCTGGCGTACCGACTGGTCCAGCCAGACCGGCGCCAGCCAGCTCGGCATCCTGCACGGCAGCAACCACGACGTCCCCGCCTTCCGCTGGTACGAGAAGGAGACCGGCGACGTCATGGTCTCCAGCCGTCCCGCGAGCGCCCTGGAGCTCCAGCGCCGGGCCGTCGAGCGCACCCGTGACGGCGGGCTGCTCACCCTGGACGGCGCCAGCCGCGGCAACCTCTTCAGCGGCGGCGCCGACCAGCTGGCTCTCGTCCTGTCCATGGCGGCCCGCTTCGGCAAGGGCCGCCGCTCCCGGGCCGGTTACTTCGCGTACTTCTCCGACCCGGCCAACGCCGTGCGCACCGCGCTCTCCTTCGTCGCCGAGGTCGGCCGGGAGATCGGCCAGTCGACCCGGGCACGGCTGCGGAAGGTGACGCCCCGGGTCAAGCGCGGCGGCCTCTACCCCTTCATCCGGGCCTTCGCGACCGTGGTCGAACGCGATGTGGTGGTCTCCGCCGTCATCGGGGACATGTTCGCCGGGCGCACCGCCGTCTACGCCGACCTGGTCGCGTACGACGAGGTGGCGCACCACTCCGGACCGCACAGCCACGACGCGGAGAGGGTGCTCGCGCGGCTGGACCGCTCGCTCGCCCTGATCGCCAAGGTCGCCGAGCACACCCCGCGCGCCTACCGGATCGTGCTGCTCTCGGATCACGGGCAGAGCCCCGGGGAGACCTTCGAAGGGGCGTACGGGCTGACCCTCAAGGAGCTGGTGCGGGCGGGCTGCGGACTGCCGGTGCCGCGCCGGGCCCAGCGCACCCGCAGCGCCTCGGAGGCGCGGGACGCGGTACGGATCGCACTGCACCGGCCGGTCGCCGAAGGTGAGGAGGAACCTTTCTCCAGACCTTCCGAGCCGGTGGTCCTCGCTTCCGGGAACCTCGGCCTGATCTCCTTCCCCGACATCCGGGGACGTGCCTCGCGCGAACAGCTCGACCGCAGCCGCCCCGCCCTGCTCGGCACCCTCGCCAACCACCCGGGCGTCGGCTTTCTGCTGGTCCGCAGCGAGCGCCACGGATCGGTGGTGCTGGGCCGTGGCGGCACGGAGGTCCCGGTGCCGGAGCTGGCGGACGGGCAGGGGCCGCTGGCCCCGTTCGGTCCCGGCGCGGCGGCGGCGGTGCGGCGCACGGACACCTTCCCGCACGTCGCCGACATCATGGTCAACTCGATGTACGACGGTGCCACGGGCTGTGTGCACGCCTTCGAGGAGCAGATCGGCTCGCACGGCGGCCTGGGCGGCGAGCAGTCCCGGCCCTTCCTGCTGTGGCCGGCCGGGCTGTCCGCTCCGGTGGCCCCGGGCGGGGAGCTGGTCGGCGCCGAGCAGGTGCACCGGGTGCTGCGGCGGTGGCTGCGGGAGTGCTCGGGCCCGCAGGTCCCGCTGGCGCAGGGCGGGGACGAGGCCGACGGACCGCTCCGGGCGGCCGGCTGAGGAGCGTTGTCAGTGGTGGACGGCAGGATGGGGGCCATGACGAACTCAGCTGTTGTGCTCGCCGATACCGCCGCCTACGCCGCCGCGGTCGAGGAAGCGACGCGGGCCGCCGCCGCGTACTACGCCACGGGCGAAAGCACGCTCGACGACGACGCCTACGACCGGCTGGTGCGGGGGATCGCCGCCTACGAGCAGGAGCACCCCCAGGAGGTGCTCGACGCCTCTCCCACCGGGAAGGTGGCGGGCGGCGCCGCGAGCGGCGACGTTCCGCACACGGTGCCGATGCTCTCCCTGGACAACGTCTTCTCGGCCGAGCAGTTCGTCACGTGGACGGCCTCGCTGGAGCGCCGGATAGGCAGGCCCGTCGCGGCCTGGAGCGTGGAGCCGAAGCTCGACGGACTCGCGGTCGCGGCGCGCTACCGGTCGGGCCGCCTGGAGCAGCTGATCACCCGGGGCGACGGCACCGCCGGTGAGGACGTCTCGCACGCGATCGGTACGGTCGTGGGCCTGCCCGAGCGGCTCGCCGAGCCGGTGACGATCGAGATGCGCGGCGAGATCCTCATGACCACCGAGCAGTTCGAGCAGGCCAACGCCGCCCGCACCGGGCACGGCGGCGCGCCCTTCGCCAACCCGAGGAACGGCGCGGCCGGTACGTTGCGCGCCAAGGACCGGGCGTACACGGTCGAGATGACGTTCTTCGCCTACGGTGCGCTGCCACTGCCCGAATCCGGCGGGCTCGCCGACACCCTCGCCGAACTCCCGCACAGCGAGGTGCTCGGATACGTCGCCCGCCTGGGCGTGCACACCGCCGCGGGCACGGACGTCGCTCCGCGCACCGTCGGCAGCGCCGAGGAGGTGCAGAGCAGGGTCGAGGAGATCGCCGCCCGGCGAGCCACGCTGCCGTTCGGTATCGACGGCATCGTGATCAAGGCCGATCTCGCGGCCGACCAGCGCGAAGCGGGCTCCGGCACCCGGGCACCGCGCTGGGCCATCGCGTACAAGCTCCCGGCCGTCGAGAAGGTCACCCGGCTCCTCGACGTCGAGTGGAACGTGGGCCGGACGGGCATCATCGCGCCGCGCGCCGTGCTGGAGCCGGTCGAGATCGACGGCTCGACCGTCAGCTACGCCACCCTGCACAACCCCGCCGACATCACCCGCCGCGATCTGCGCCTGGGCGACCGGGTGATGGTCTACAAGGCGGGCGACATCATTCCCCGCATCGAGGCCCCCGTCGCCCATCTGCGGACCGGTGACGAGAAGCCGATCGAGTTCCCGGAGTCCTGCCCCCAGTGCGGCTCGGAGATAGACACCAGCGAGCAGCGCTGGCGCTGCGTCCGGGGCCGGGCCTGCCGCCTGGTCGCCTCCATCTCGTACGCGGCGGGCCGCGACCAGCTCGATATCGAGGGCCTCGGCGCGACCAGGGTCGTCCAGCTCGTCGAGGCCGGGCTGGTCACGGACTTCGCCGACCTGTTCACCCTCGGACGCGAGCAGCTGCTGGGCCTGGAGCGGATGGGGGAGACCAGCACCGACAACCTCCTGGCGGCCATCGAGACGGCACGGACGCAGCCGCTCTCCCGGGTCTTCTGCGCGCTCGGCGTGCGCGGCACCGGGCGTTCCATGTCCCGCCGGATCGCCCGCTACTTCGCGGAGATGGACCGGATCAGGGCAGCCGACGCCGAGGAGCTCCAGCGGGTCGACGGCATCGGCAAGGAGAAGGCCGCCGGGGTCGTCGCCGAGCTGGCGGAGCTGGCACCGCTGATCGAGAAGCTGGTGGCCGCGGGGGTCACCATGACGGAGCCCGGCGCCACGCCGCCGCCCGTGCCGGGGGAGGAGACCGGAGAGGAGGGCACCGGGGACGGGGAAGGGCTGCCGCTGGGCGGGATGACGGTGGTGGTCACCGGAGCCATGACCGGCGTTCTGGAGAAGCTCTCCCGCAACGAGATGAACGAGCTGATCGAGCGGGCCGGAGGCAAGTCCTCCTCCAGCGTCTCCAAGCGCACCTCGCTCCTGGTCGCCGGGGAGAAGGCCGGTTCCAAGCGCACCAAGGCGGAGGACCTCGGCATACGGATAGCCGCGCCCGACGAGTTCGCCGAGCTGATCGCCGACTTCCTGCCCCAGACGGTGTGAGCCCTGCCCGCCCCGAGGCCGACGGGGTGCGTCGGGGCGGGCACGAGGGCGGGAACGGGGGGCGGGAGCGGGGCTGCGCACGGTGGTCAAGCCCTTGGATTTTGCCCGGGAGTGGCTTTCTTTGCCTCCCTATTGCATAGTGAGGGCTCGACCATGCCTCGCAATCAGCGGGCGTATGGGTGTGTGCGCGGCCGCGTGGGCGAGCCGGGGGAGGGACGATGCGTTCACTGCACCACGGACCGCAGTTCGGCCCGTCCGCCCGCTGGGACCACCGGGGCGCCACCCGCGGTCTCGCTCTCGACCTCGGCAGCTCCCGCACCCGCGTCTGGGTGCCCGGACACGGGGTCCTGGCCGACACCGACACCGACCTCTGCGGCGACGCCGGTACGGGGCCCGGCCACGGCCGCCCGGTCCGGCGCGGACGCATCGTCGACCCCGAGTCCTGCGGCCGGATGCTCGGCCGGATCGCCGACACGGCGCTGGGCACCGACCGCACCGGCACCGTGATCGTGCTCAGCCACCCCGTGCTCGCCGGGCCCCGGCACCGTGCGGCGGCGCACGACCTGCTCGCCGCGCTCGGGCCGACCACCGTCATCGCCCTCGACAGCGCGCGGGCCGCCGCCGCGTCGGCCGGTCCCCGGGACGGCGGCCCACTGCTCGTCGTCGACATCGGCGCCGGGCTGACCGAGGCGACCCTCCTCGTCGACGACCAGGTCCGCGACGCCCGCCAGGCCGAGACGGGACTGGACGATCTCGACCCGGACCGGGCGCCCACCGCCGTCGTCCGCACCGTCCTGGACATGATCCTGGGGATGTGGCAGCAGGACCGGCACGGCGCCGTCCTCGGGGCCCTGCGCAAGGGCCCGCTGCTCACCGGAGGCGGCGCCGCCCGCCCCGACATCACCGACCGGATCACGGCCAGCCTCGGGGCTCCGGTGCGCCTCGCCGATGACCCGGCGACCGCCGTCGTCCGCGGCGCGGGAATGGTCCTCAGCTCCCTGCTCCGCCCGGCCGCCACGGCCACGGTCCCGACCGGCCGAGCAGGGTGACCCCCCTCCCGGGGCCGCCCCCGGGGAACGCGCCCCCGAGGGCACGGCCGTGCACCCCGGCACACCACCGCATCCCGCGGGCGGCCCGGGTACTCCTCGCCACCCTCCTGCTCACCGTCCTCGCCGTCACCGGCAGCGTTCCCACGGCGCTCGGCTCCGCGCTGCCCGCCCGGCCGTCCGCCGGGGTTCCGTCCTCCGTCGCGTACGCCCCCGGCGGCCACCGGCCCACCCCGCACACCGACCGCACCACCCACACCACCCGCTCCGGCGCCGGAAACGGTGCCGGTGCCGGAGCCGCCCAGGACACCCGCCGTGTCCGCACGGCCGCTGCGGCCGACCACACGCACCGCCCGCAGACCGGCCCCGCTCCCCAGCCCAGGGCCGGGAGCGACCAGGTCCGCACGGCACACCACCTCCCGCCGCCCGGACTCGACGCCCTGCTCCCCCGCACCCCCGGCAGCGGGCCCTGGTTCCGTGCCCACCACCAGGCCCCCGCCGAGCCGCCACGCGCCGTCGGGCGCCTGCGCGTCGCGCTCCCCGGCGTGCGCGGACCTCCGAGGAAGGCCGCTCACCGGCCACCGGTCCTGCCACCGGTCCCGTTCCACAGCACCGCCGTTCAGCCCCCGCCGAGGTGAGGGCGTCCGGCGCCCCCTCGGAGGAAACCCATGACTCGCGCCACCACGGTGCGGGCGGTTCTGGCTGCGGCCGTACTGCTCGTCTCCGTGCTCATCACGCTGACCATGTCACCCAGACTCGGCCTCGACCTTCAGGGCGGCACCCGCATGGTGCTCCAGGCCAAGGACTCGGACACCGCGAAGGCGGACCGGGAGAGCACCGAGCGCACCCTCGAAGTGCTGCGCCAGCGCATCGACTCCCTCGGCGTCGCCGAACCCACCCTGACCCGCTCCGGTGAGGACCGGATCATCGTCGAACTCCCGGACGTCCAGGACCCGCGCAAGGCCGCCGAGGTCATCGGCCGCACGGCCCAGCTCGGCTTCCACGCGGTCCAGGGCCCCGGCGCCGATGACAACGGCGACGGTCAGAAGCCCGACGACAACGGCAAGTCGACGGCGGACAGCGGAAAGAACCCGGCGGACGGCGAGGAGAAGCCGGGAGACAGCGGAAAGAACCCCGCGGACAGCGACAAGAAGACCGGCGACGGCAAAGCCTCCGGCGACGGGCCGATCTTCCGCGACGAGCAGGGGCAGGCCCTCGACCTCGGCCCCGTCCGGCTCACCGGCGCGGGCGTCAAGGACGCGACCGCCGAGTTCGACGCCCAGCAGGGCGCGGGCTGGACCGTCTCCCTCGACTTCCACAAGCAGGCGGGCCGGGACTGGACCCGGCTGACCGGCGAGGCCGCCTGCTACCCGGAGCAGGACGTGCGGCGCCGCGTCGCCATCGTCCTCGACCAGCAGATCATCTCCTCGCCGCAGGTCTCCCCCTCGGTCGCCTGCAACACCGGACTGCCCTCCGGCTCCACCCAGATCACCGGATCGTTCAGTGCGGACGAGGCCCGGGAACTGGCCCTGCTGATCAAGGGCGGCGCCCTGCCGCTGCCCGTCGAGATCGTCGAGCAGCGGACCGTCGGCCCGACGCTCGGCGCCGCCGCCATCGACGCCAGCGCCCGCGCCGCCCTCATCGGCGCCGCGGCCACCGCGCTCTTCATCACCGTCGTCTACCGGCTCTTCGGCGCACTCGCCGCCTTCGCGCTGGCCGCCTACGGACTGATCTCCTACGCGGCCCTGGTCGCACTCGGGGTCACCCTCACCCTGCCTGGCCTCGCCGGATTCGTCCTGGCCATCGGGATGGCGGTCGACGCCAACGTCCTTGTCTTCGAACGGGCCAGGGAGGAACACGCCCAGCATCCGGGCCGTACCCTGCGCTCCTCACTGACCGCCGGGTTCCGCGGTGCCTGGAGCGCCGTCGCCGACTCCAACGTGACGACACTCATCGCGGCCGGGCTGCTCTTCTTCCTCGGCTCCGGACCGGTGAAGGGCTTCGGCGTCACCCTCGCCATCGGTGTGATCGCCTCGATGTTCTCCGCGCTGGTCATCGCCCGCGCCCTCACCGAGATCGCCGCCGGTTCCCGGTTCGTCAACGACTACCGGGGCATCAACGGCATCGCGGTTCCCGGCCGGGTGCGCACCTGGCTGACCCGCCGCGACATCCGGCTGATGCGGTCGCCGCGCCGTTGGCTGACGGTCTCCGCGGTCCTGGTCGCGGTGGCCGTCCTCGGCATCGTCGTGCGCGGGGTGAACCTGGGCGTCGAGTTCACCGGCGGGCGCTTGGTGGAGTACTCGACCAGCCAGCCCGTCGACGTGGAGCGGGCCCGTACGGTCCTGGCCGGTGCGGGCTTCGGCGACGCCGAGGTCACCACGGCGGGTGCGGGCGACCTCTCGGTGCGGACCGCCGGGCTCGACAACGACGGCGAGCACGCCCTGCGCGCCGCCCTCGCGAAGGAGGGCGGCGAGACCACCAAGGTGCGCGACGAGCTCATCGGCCCCAGCCTCGGCGACGAGCTGCGGCGCAACGCGCTGATCGCCCTCGCCATCGCGGTGCTGGTGCAGCTGGCCTACCTGGCCGTCCGGTTCCGCTGGACCTTCGCCCTGGCCTCGGTCGGGGCCCTGGTCCATGACGTGATCATCCTGGTCGGCGTCTTCGCCTGGCTCGGCCGCACCATCGACGGCATCTTCCTGGCCGCGCTCCTGACCGTCATCGGATATTCCGTCAACGACTCGGTGGTGGTCTTCGACCGGGTACGGGAGCTCTGGGCGAAGGCCCGCCGCGTACCGGTGGCCACCATCGCCGACCGGGCCATCGTCCAGACCGTCCCCCGCACGGTCAACACCGGGATGGGCGCCCTCTTCATCCTGGTCGCGCTCGCCGTGCTGGGCGGTGACTCCCTCGCGGACTTCGCCCTGGCCCTGCTGATCGGCATCTGCGTCGGCACCTACTCCTCCGTGCTGACCGCCGTGCCCCTCGCCCTGGTCCTGGAACGCAGCAGCAAGGCCCCGCCGCCCGCCCGCAAGCGGTCCCCGGGACGCCGCTCCGGTACGAAGACGGCCCGCCGCGACCCGCACGACAACGGGGCCCGCGTGTAGGGCATCGGTCCAACGGCTGACGGCTGACGGCTGACGGCTGACGGCTGACGGTCCCGGGTCCGGGACCGTCAGCCACCGGCTGTCAGGAGGACAGGGCGTGCAGATGGTCGGCGGTGGCCTGGTCGGCGGGAAGGAACGTCTCGATCGCCAGTTCGGACACCGTCACGTCCATCGGCGTGTTGAACGTCGCGATGGAGCAGACGAAGGAGAGCGTCCGCCCGCCGTGCTCGATCAGCAGGGGCAGCGCGAAGGGCAGCGACCGTTCGGGCCCGGGGGAGCTGTCCTCCGGCACGGGATAGCCCGCGACCTCCTCGTACAGCTCACGCAGCTCCGCCGAACGCACCAGGGCGATCTGACGCTCCATCTGGTCCAGCAGATCGGCCCGCCACTCCCGCAGATTGCGGATGCGCGGCGCGAGCCCCCGCGGATGCAGCGTCAGCCGCATGGCGTTCACCGGGGGAACCAGCAGATGCTCGGCCGCCCCCTCCGCCAGCACCAGCATCCCCCGGTTGGCCGCCACCACGTCGTAGGTGCCGTCGACGACGATCGCCGGATACGGCTCGTACGCCTGGAGCAGCCGTTGCATCCCCTCACGCAGCGCGCCGAACGCCGGATCGTCCAGCGCGGTCTGTGCGTAGCGTGGTGCGTAACCGGCCACCACCAGCAGCGCGTTGCGCTCCCTGACCGGTACGCCGAGATGTTCGGCCAGCCGCAGGATCATCTCCTCGCTGGGACGTGAGCGGCCCGTCTCGATGAACGAGATGTGGCGGGCCGAGGAATCGGCGCGCAGCGCCAGTTCCAGCTGACTTATCCGGCGCCGCTCACGCCAACTGCGCAGCAGCGTTCCTACCCCCGTGTCGGGCGCGACAGTCGTCATACCCAGACCGTAACGTCACCGGCACCGCGGACCGTACCGAACACCGACGAGGGAGCCGCCCCATGCCCGCCGCACCGCTGTCCCGGCAGGAGATCGAGGACGGGCTGGTCGATCTGCCCGGCTGGTCGCTGGAGGGCGACCGGATCGCCTGTGCCTACCGCCTCCACGACCACTTCGCCGCCGCCGCGTTCGTCCTGCACATCGCCGCGATCCAGAACGAGCTGAACCACCACTCCGACCTGACCCTCGGCTACAACACGGTCTCCTTGTCCGTGAACACGCACGACGCGGGCGGCGCGGTCACCGGGAACGACCTGGCGCTGGCCGCACGGGTGGCGGCGATCGCCCCCGGTCATCACGTGCGGTAGTGCCACGTGCTGTGACCGGTCACGGCGTCACTCCCTGCCGGTGGCGCGGCGCACCACGTACTCCGTCACAGCGCCGCGCCGAACCGGGGGTGGGCGGAGAGCCAGTCGGTGTAGCTCTCGCTGCGCCGCACCGCCTCCCCGTACGCCGCCCGGGTGTACCCGCTCACCGAACCCGCCGCCGCCCCCGCTGCCCTCGAACGCGGATGCCAGCCCAGCAGATGGCGCCAGGTCAGCGGCGCGCCGCTGATCGGCCGGGTCACCACCCCCGGAGTCGGCGGGAACGTCGCCCGGCACAGCCCGACCGCCCGCCCCACCTGCACCAGATGAACGACGGAGGTGGTGTCCGTCTCATACACCGAGACGGGGCTGAACCCGGACCGGGCGCAGGCGCTGATGAAGCAGTCCGCGAAGCAGCCCTCGCCCGGCACGTCCGCCCAGCACTCCTCCGCCAGCGAGGCGAGGTCCAGCTCCGGCTCACCGGCGAGCCGGTGGGAGTCCGGCAGCATCACGAACACCGGATCGACGCCGATCACCTGCCAGGTCAGCCGGTCCTGGGCGGGCGGTGGGCTCTCCCCGCACGTTCCGATGAGGGCGAAGTCCAGCCGCCCGTCCACCAGCTGGGCGGCGATCTCCGCGACCGACCAGGAGGTGTACGTCGACACGGGGGACGTCGGATGCGCGGTGACCAGCCGGTCCACCAGGCCGCCCAGCAGCGGACCGTGCGTACCGCCGAGCCGGAAGCGCTCCATGGCCCCCCACGCGTTGGCGAAGCGGACCGCCTCCTCCTGGAGCTCGCTGACGGCGGGCAGCACCACCCGGGCCCGTTCCAGCACCAGCTCACCCAGGAGTGTGGGCCGGGCTCCGGTGTGGTCGCGGTCGAAGAGCGGACCGCCGAGTGCCTTCTCGATCCGGCGCAGCTGCGCGCTGAGCGCGGGCTGGGCAAGGCCGAGGGCCGCGGCGGCCTTGGTCAGGCTGCCGGTGTCGGCTATGGCACGTACGGTTCGCAGATGGCGCAACTCCAGCTCCATAAACGCAAGTTATGGGCCCGGCGGCCTACCGGCAATATGCAGGTGTCCATTGCGTGAGATGGGGGCCGGAGCCGGACGTCGCGGGACAGTCGCGGGTGTCTGGAAACAACCACCGATTGCCGAACCGGCAACAAAACTTGCCGGGCATCCGGGTCGAGGTGAAGCTGGTGCCCATGAGCCAGCACACCGGACACGGTCCCCACGCATCCACCACGCACAGCCACCACCCGGGCACCGCCCACGCGGGTCATCACCACGGTCACGGCCACCAGCAGGACGCGGGTGACTTCGACTGGGACGTGATGGGGCCGATGCTGGAGCTGGAGGCCGAGCTCAGCAGGCCCCAGTACGAACAGGCGGCCCGCTGGATCGCCGCACTCCCCGAGGCGCCGAAGGTGCGCCGGGTACTCGACATCGGCAGCGGCCCCGGGCTGATCACCTGCCTGCTCGCCGAGGTGTTCCCCGAGGCGGAGGTCGTCGCCGTCGACGGCACCCCCGCGCTCCTGGAGCGAGCCCGGAACCACGCCGAGCGCCTCGGTCTCGGCGACCGCGTCCGCACCCGTCACGCAGACCTCCACGACGGAGTCGGCTCCCTGGGCGAGGCCGACCTGATCTGGGCCGGGAACTCCCTGCACCACATGGGCGACCAGCGCGCCGTACTGGCCGGATTCGCCGGGCTGCTGCGTCCGGGCGGCATCGTGGCCCTGGCCGAGGGCGGGCTCCAGCCCCGTCGGCTCCCGCGCGACCTCGGCTTCGGGCGTCCCGGGCTGGAGGCCCGGCTCGAAGCGATCCAGGCGGACGTCTTCGAGGACATGCGGGCGGCGCTGCCCGGCAGCAAGCGGGAGACCGAGGACTGGAGTGCGCTCCTCGCCGCGGTGGGGCTGACCCCGCAGGGCACCCGGACCTTCCTGCTGGACCTTCCGGCGCCGCTCTCGGACCGGGCCCGCGAGTTCATCACCGTCGAGTTCGCCCGGCGCCGTGAGATGTTCCAGGAGCGGCTCACGGCGGAGGACGTCGCCGCGCTCGACCGGCTGCTCGACGCCGACGACCCGGCCGGACTGCGCCAACGCCCCGACGTCTACCTGCTCTCGGCGCGCACCGTGCACCTGGGCCGCCGTGGCTGAGCGGCGTAGGGGCTATGAAGGCCGCCGTGGCTGAGCGGCGTACGGGCCACGAAGGCCGCCGTGGCTGAGCGGCTCGCCGCAGCGCGGAGGCGGTCCGCCGCCTGGCCGCACGGGCGGGAACGGACCAGTTCCGTCAGCCAGCCGCAACCGCCCGGAGGCCGCACGCGCGAAACGGACCGCCGCCCGGCCGGGAAAGCCGGGCGGTGGTCCGCCGCGTCGTGTGTGCGCCGCTCGCGGCGCCGTGCGGATCAGGCGCCGAGATTGAACTCGCCGGGGTTCGGGCCCAGGCGCTTGCCCTCGTCCAGCGCGGCGAACGCGGCCAGGTCGTCCGCGTCCAGCTCGAAGCCGAACACGTCCAGGTTCTCCGCGATCCGGGACGGCGTCACGGACTTGGGGATCACCACGTTGCCGGTCTGGAGGTGCCAGCGGAGCACCACCTGGGCGGCCGAGCGGCCGTGCTTCTGCGCGATCGCGACGACCGTCGGGACCTCCAGCAGGCCCTTGCCCTGGCCCAGCGGCGACCAGGCCTCGGTCGCGATGCCGTGCTGGGCGTGGAAGGCGCGCGAATCGGCCTGCTGGAGCTGGGGGTGGAGCTCGATCTGGTTGACCGCCGGGACCACGGAGGTCTCGCCGATGAGGCGCTCCAGGTGCTCGGGGAGGAAGTTCGAGACGCCGATCGCCCTGGCCCGGCCCTCGGACGCGATCTTCTCGAAGGCCCGGTAGGTGTCGATGTACGCGTCCTTGGCGGGAACCGGCCAGTGGATCAGGTAGAGGTCGACGTAGTCGAGCCCCAGCCGGTCGAGCGAGGCGTCGAAGGCGCGCAGCGTCGCGTCGTAACCCTGCTCGCTGTTCCACAGCTTCGTGGTGACGAACAGCTCCTCGCGGGGGATGCCGGAGGCCGCGACGGCCCGGCCCGTGCCCTGCTCGTTCTCGTAGATCGCGGCGGTGTCGATGCTCCGGTACCCGGCTTCGATGGCCGTGGCGACCGCCTTCGCGGCCTCGTCGTCCGGCACCTGCCAGACCCCGAAACCGAGCTGAGGCATCTCGACGCCATTGTTGAGGGTGATGGAGGGGACCTGGCTCACGAGCGGTCGATCCTTACGTAGTCGGTTGGTTCAACCAGCCCAACGATCATCGGACGTCCAGCATTCCCGTCCGCCGGGCCGTCCAGCTCCGTCTGTGCCGCGTCATCCGTCCGGGGGATTGACCGGGTTCGGCGGCCCCCCGTCACCTCGGCACTTGGGATTTGGGCCTACGGGGGGCATTGACAGAAGGCTCCGCAAGGAATCCCATGCTGTATCGGTTAGGAAGCTTTCCTAACATCGGATCGGAAGGGACCACTGTGCACCCTGCCACCCCCCGACGCCGCCTGACGGCGGCCCTCGCAGGCGTCAGCTGCCTGTTCCTGCCCCTGCTCGGCTCCCACGCGGCCACCGCCGCCGTCGACCCCGCGAAGGCCGCCGCCACCCCGGCGGTGCCCTTCGGCAGCCACACGATTCCCTACGCATCCGGGACGCTGAAGCCCTCGGGGACGCAGTCGTCCCTCGACCAGGCCGTGATCAAGACGTACAACGCCTGGAAGTCCGCCTTCGTCAGGAAGAACTGCGGCAACGGCTGGTACGAGGTCATCTCGCCGGACGCCGACCACCCCTACGTCGCCGAGGCCCAGGGCTACGGGATGGTCGTCACCGCCACGATGGCGGGGGCCGACCCGGACGCGAAGACCGTCTTCGACGGCATGGTCAAGTACGTACTGGCGCACCCCTCGGTGAACAACGCCAACCTCCTGGCCGCCGAACAGGACTCCTCCTGCAAGAGCGTCGACGGCTCGGACTCGGCGACCGACGGCGACCTGGACGTCGCCTACGGGCTGCTCCTGGCCGACCGGCAGTGGGGCTCCGGCGGCACGTACAACTACAAGGACCTCGCGGTCAAACACATCAACGCCATCAAGAAGAGCGAGATCAACCCCACCACCCACCTGGCGCTGCTCGGTGACTGGTCGGACTCGGGGGAGTCGCACTACTGGATGACCCGCTCCTCGGACTGGATGATCGACCACTTCCGCGCCTTCAGGACCGCGACCGGCGACTCCAGCTGGGACACCGTACGCACGGCCCACCAGAAGCTGATCACCGGCCAGCAGTCCGCGTACGCCCCCTCGACCGGGCTGCTCGCGGACTTCGTCGTCAACACCAACGGCACCGCCAAGCCCGCCCCCGGCGAGGTGCTCGAAGGCCCCAACGACGGCGACTACTCCTGGAACGCCTGCCGCGACCCGTGGCGCATCGGCGCCGACGCCGTCACCAGCGGAGACAGCGCCTCGCTCGCCTCCGCCCGCAAGCTGAACTCCTGGATCAAGAGCAAGACGGGCGGCAACCCGGACAAGATCGTCAGCGGCTACCGCCTCAACGGCTCGGCCTTCGACAGCGGCAACGACATGGCCTTCACCGCCCCGTTCGTGGTGACCGCGCTGACCGACTCCGGCTCCCAGGCCTGGCTGGACGCGCTGTGGAAGAAGCTGGCCGGTACCCCGGTCGACCCGGACCTGTACTACGGCGGGAGCGTCCAGCTGCAGTCGATGATCGTCGCGTCCGGCAACTACTGGGTTCCGTGACGGAGGCGGAGATGCAGGCCAGAACGCTCACCTCGGCACGGGGGAGGACGGCCGCCGTGGCGGCCCTGCTCCTGTGCACCGCACTGGTGCAGGCGGTCCCGCAGCCGGCCGCCGCGGCCGCCGCCCGGTACGAGGCGGAGTCCGCGACGATCGTCAAGGGCGCCGCCGAGTCCAACCACTCCGGCTACTCCGGCACCGGATTCGTCAATGGTGACAACGTCGTCGGCAGCTATGTCGAGTTCACCGTCACCGCGGCCGCCGCCGGGAGCGGGAAGATCGCCGTCCGGTACTCCAACGGCACGGAGGCGGCCCGGTCCGCCGACATCGCGGTGAACGGCACGGTCGTCTCGGCCGCCCGCGCGTTCGACGCCACCACCGACTGGAACACCTGGGCCACCTCCACCCTCACCGCCCCGCTCAAGACGGGCGGCAACAAGGTCCGGCTCACCTCCACCACCGCCGACGGACTGCCCAACCTCGACTACGCCGACCTCACCGTCACTCCCTCCGACACCACCGCGCCCTCGGCCCCCGGCGCCCTCACCACCTCCGGCGTCTCCTCTCACAGCGTCACCCTGAACTGGGGGGCCGCGACGGACGACACCGCCGTCACCGCCTACGACGTGCGCAGCGGCGACACCGTCTACGCGACCGTGACCGGCACCCCGCCGCCCACCACGACCACCCTCACCGGACTCGCCTGCGCCAGCCCGTACACCCTGGACGTCGTCGCCAGGGACGCGGCGGGCAACACCTCACCGCCCGGCGACGCGGTCACCTTCACCACCCCCGGCTGCGCCACCGACGGCGGTGCGCCGTCCGGCATCACCACCGTCTCCGAGGGCTGGACCATCCCGTGGGGCACCTACTGGATGCCCGACGGCACGAGCGCGCTGGTGACCGAACGGGACAGCTTCACGGTCTTCAGGACCACCCCCGACGGCGCCAGGACCAAGATCGGCACCGTGCCCGGGGCCGTCACGACCGGCGGCGAGGGCGGACTGCTCGGCATCGCCGTGGACCCGCGGTGGGCCGACAACCACTACGTGTACGTCATGCACACGGCCGCCGAGGGCAATCGCATCGCGCGCATGACCTACGACGGCAGTGCGCTCGGCGGGTACACGGTTCTGCTCCAGGGGATCAAGAAGAACAAGTACCACAACGGCGGACGGCTGCTGTTCGGCCCGGACGGCTATCTGTACGCGTCGACCGGCGAGGCCCAGACCCCCGACCTCGCCCAGGACAAGAACTCGCTCAACGGCAAGATCCTGCGGCTGGCCACCGACGGCAGGCCCGCCCCGGGAAACCCCTTCGGCACGTACGTCTACAGCTACGGACACCGCAATCCGCAGGGACTCGCCTTCGACCGCAACGGACGGCTGTGGGAGGCGGAGTTCGGCGACAGCAAGAAGGACGAGCTCAACCTCATCAAACCGGGCGGGAACTACGGCTGGCCGGTCTGCGAGGGCAGCTGCACCACTGACGGCATGACCAACCCGAAGAAGACGTGGAACGTGGCCGAGGCCTCGCCCAGCGGGATCGCCATCGTCCGCAACGTCATCTACATGGCCGCCCTGAAGGGCGAGCGGCTGTGGCGGATTCCCATCACCGGTGACACCGAGAACCTCGGCACACCGAGCGCGTACTACGTCGGCACGTACGGCCGGCTGCGCACGGTCACCAAGGTGCCCGGCCAGGACCGGCTCTGGCTCTCCACCACCAACTGCGACAACAACGGGAAGCAGCCGGCGGGCTCGGACAAACTGTTCCGGGTCTCGATCACCTAGAAGCAGGTGCGCTGTACCGCTGTACCGCTGTACCGCTGTGCCGCTGTGCCGCTGTGCCGCTGTGCCGCTGGAGCGCCGTGGCGCCTCAGCGGTACAGCGCGTCGACCTCTGCCGCGTACGCCGTCTCGATCGCCCGGCGCTTCGGCTTCAGCGACGGCGTGAGCAGGCCGTGCTCCTCGCTGAAGGGGTGCGCCAGGATGCGGAAGGTACGGATCGACTCGGCCTGGGAGACCGCGGTGTTGGCCGCCACCACCGTCCGCCGGATCTCCGCCTCCAGGTCCGGATCGCGCACCAGCTCCTCCGGCTTCAGGGGCGTCCGCCCCTGCATCGCCAGCCAGTGGTCCACCGCCTCCTGGTCCACCGTGACCAGCGCCGCGATGTACGGCCGGTCGTTGCCGACCACCAGGCACTGGGCGATCAGCGGATGCGCCCGCACCCGCTCCTCCAGCGCGGCGGGCGACACGCTCTTGCCGCCCGAGGTCACCAGGATCTCCTTCTTCCGTCCGGTGATCGTCAGATAGCCGTCGTCGTCGAGCGAGCCCAGGTCCCCGGTGGCCAGCCAGCCCTCGCGCAGCACCGCCGCGGTTGCCTCCGGGGCGCCCAGGTAGCCGGTGAACACGTGGTCGCCGTGCACCCACACCTCGCCGTCCTCCGCGATGTGCACGGTCGTCCCGGGGATCGGCAGGCCGACCGTGCCGTACCGGGTGCGCTCCGGCGGATTGGCCGTGGCCGCGGCGCTCGTCTCGGTCAGCCCGTACCCCTCGTAGACCATGACGCCCGCGCCCGCGAAGAACAGTCCGAGCCGCCGCTCCATCCCGGAGCCGCCGGACATGGCGTGCCTGATCCGGCCGCCCATCGCCTCGCGGACCTTCTTGTACACGACCTTGTCGAAGAACTGGTGCTGCATCCGCAGCCCGGCGGACGGCCCCGGCCCCGTCCCGAACGCCCGCGCCTCCATGGCCTCGGCGTACTTCACCGCGATGTCGACGGCCTTGTCGAACGGCCCGATCCTGCCCTCCGCCTCCGCCCTGCGCCGGGCGGCGTCGAAGACCTTCTCGAAGATGTACGGCACCGCCAGGACGAACGTCGGCCGGAACGACACCAGGTCCGGCATCAGGGCCCTCGCCGACAGCTCCGGCTGGTGGCCGAACCTCACCCGGCCGCGGATCGCCGCGATCTCGACCATCCGGCCGAAGACGTGGGCCAGCGGCAGGAAGAGCAGAGTGGTCGCCTCATCGCCCGGAGTGGAGCGGAAGACCGACTCCCAGCGCGCCACCATGGTGTCCGTCTCGAACATGAGGTTGGCGTGGGTGAGCACGCAGCCCTTGGGGCGCCCCGTGGTTCCCGAGGTGTAGACGACCGTGGCCACGGAGTCCGGCGTCACCGCGCGCCGGTGCCGGTGCACCACCGAATCCTCGACCTCGGTCCCCGCCCCGGTCAGCTCGGACACCGCTCCGGCGTCCAGCTGCCAGAGCCGCTTCAGTCCGGGCAGTTGGCCGATCACCGAGGCGATGGTCATCGCGTGGTCCTCGTGCTCGACCATGACGGCACTGACCCCGGCGTCGTGCAGCATCCACCGCACCTGCTCGGCCGAGGACGTCGGATAGACCGGTACGGACTGGGCTCCGACCGTCCACAGCGCGAGGTCGAAGAGCGTCCACTCGTAGCATGTACGTGCCATCAGGGCGACCCGGTCGCCGAACCGGACGCCGTGCGCGATCAGCCCCTTGGCCAGGGCCAGTACCTCGTCGCGGAAGGCCGCGGCGGTGACATCCCGCCAGATTCCGGCCGGGTCCTTGCGGCGGAGCGCGACGCGGTCCGGATCCTCCTCGGCATGGTCGAACACGGTGTCGGCCAGGCCGCCCACGAGGGGCGCGGCCGCCATCGGGGGGACAGTGAACTCGCGCAATGACCTGCTCCTTGTGGCGCTCCGCACAGCGCCGTGACGCTACCCCACCGAACGGCGCTTCGGGAGGGGCTCGTACGGGGGGACAAGGTGGCATATGCACTGCTCGGCCACCGAAATCCGGCCAGATGGGCCACGCTCGGGCACGGCTGGGACCGTGACGTAAGGGGCGGGCGCCGGAATCTCCACCGAATCTGTACGCCGCGGCCACTCCCGTTCCAGGTTGATATCCGGCCAGTTATCCCTGTACGGGCAAGGTCAGGCGCCGTCCTGCCCGTCGACCGGGCCGAGCGCGCCCGCGCCCCGCACCAGCCGGTCGGCACCGGCCAGGATCGCCGCCGCCAGGGCGTCCGCGGACTCCTGGGCTCCGCCGGGGCGGCGGCCGTGCGACAGCACGAAATCCACCCCGCCCAGCTCCGGCAGCCCGGCCCTGGCCGGGAGCGGCACCAGTCCGGGCGGGATCAGCCCACGGCTGTGCGCCATCACGCCCAGCCCGGCGCGGGCCGCCGCGATCAACCCGCTCAGGCTCGTGCTCGTACAGGCCACGCGCCATGACCGGCCGTGCTCCTCCAGCACCTCCAGGGCGCGGGCCCGGGTGATCCCGGGCGGCGGGAAGAGCACCAGCGGAACCGGCCGGTCCGGGTCGATCCGCAGCCGCGGTGCCCCGATCCAGGTCAGCGTGTCCCGCCAGACCAGCTCGCCGTGCGTGTCGCCGACGCGCCGCTTGGCCAGCACCAGATCGAGCCGGCCGGCCGCCAGCCGCTGGTGCAGCGTCCCGGAGAGCTCCACCGACAGTTCCAGCTCGACCTCGGGGTGGTCGCTGCGGAACGCCTCCAGGATCTCCGGCAGCCGGGTCAGTACGAAGTCCTCGGAGACCCCGAACCGCAGCCGCCCGCGCAGCCGTGTCCCGGCGAAGAAGGCCGCCGCCCGCTCATGCGTCGCGAGGATCGTCCGGGCGAAGCCCAGCATGGCCTCGCCGTCCACGGTGAGATCGACCCGGTGGGTGTCCCGGGCGAACAGCTGCCGCCCCGTCGCCTCCTCCAGCCGCCGCACGTGCTGGCTCACCGTGGACTGCCGCAGCCCGAGCCGCCGGGCGGCCTGCGTGAAACTCAGCGTCTGGGCCACGGCGAGGAACGTACGCAGCTGCGCGGGGTCGTACATGGCGCCACGTTATCGCGCGACATGATGACAGTGAGAGCGGTGTACAGGATTCCCGATCGCCTCGTTCCGGAGCAGCATGGTGCCGGCCCGACCGCAACCGACCGCAACCGAATGAACCCGACCGCAACCGAGAGAATCCGTGGAAGAAATGATCCGCCGCATCCCGAAGCCGCCGTCCTGGCTGCCGCTCGACCCGTACGTCCTGGCGCTGATCGGCACCGTGGCGCTCGCGGCGATACTGCCCGCGTCGGGGACCGGCGCGCAGGTGGCGGGCGGGGCCTCGACCGGAGCGGTCGCCCTCCTCTTCTTCCTGTACGGCGCCCGGCTCTCCACCGCCGAGGCGCTGGACGGACTACGGCACTGGCGGCTCCACCTCACCGTGCTGATCTGCACCTTCGTGGTGTTCCCGCTGCTCGGGCTGGCGGCCCGGGGGCTGGTTCCGTACGCGCTGACACCGGAGCTGTACGGCGGCCTCCTCTTCCTCTGCCTCGTCCCGTCCACCATCCAGTCCTCGATCGCCTTCACCTCGATCGCCCGGGGCAACGTGCCCGCGGCGATCTGCGCGGGCTCCTTCTCCTCCCTCGCCGGGATCTTCCTCACCCCGCTGCTCGCGGCCGCCCTGCTCGGCGGCGACGGCGGCTTCTCACCGGACGGGCTGCTGCGGATCGGGGTCCAGCTGCTGCTGCCGTTCGTCGCCGGGCAGTTGCTGCGCCGCTGGATCGGCGGTTTCGTCGCCCGCCACAAGAAGGTCCTCGGCTACGTCGACCGGGGCTCGATCCTGCTCGTCGTCTACACGGCCTTCAGCGAGGGAGTGGTCGAAGGCGTCTGGCACCGGATCACCCCGGCCCGGCTCGGGGTGCTGCTCGGCGTCGAGGCGCTGCTGCTCGCCGCGATGCTCGCGGTGACCTGGTACGGGGCGAAGCGGCTCGGTTTCGGCCGGGAGGACCGGATCGCCATCCAGTTCGCCGGGTCGAAGAAGAGCCTGGCCTCGGGGCTGCCGATGGCGAGCGTGCTGTTCGGGGCACAGGCCTCGCTGGCCGTGCTGCCGCTGATGCTCTTCCACCAGATGCAGCTGATGGTCTGCGCCGTGATCGCCAAGCGCCGTTCGCGCGACGTGCCCGAGGGCGCAGCGCAGCGCCCGGCGGACGGCGCCGCCCCCCGGGAGGCCGCCACGGTGGGCTGAACACGGGCGTGGTGGGCCGGGCCGGGCAGACGCGGGCCCGGTGCTCTCAGGCCCGGTCCTCGTGCGCGCCGGTGTCTGCTCGCGCGTCGGCGCCGGTGCCGGTGCCCGCGCCGCTGCGGGCACCGGCGCAGGTGCAGGTGTCTGTGTCTGTGTGTGCGTCGGCGCCCGCGTCGGCGGAGTCCAGGACGATGCGGTGCTCGCCCGCGTACACGTTCATCGAGGCCCCCCGCAGGAAACCGACCAGGGTCAGCCCGGTCTCGGTTGCCAGGTCCACGGCGAGGGACGAGGGTGCCGAGACCGCCGCGAGCATCGGGATCCCGGCCATCACGGCCTTCTGGGCCAGTTCGAACGACGCCCGCCCCGACACCAGCAGGATCGTCCGGGACAGCGGCAGCCGGTGGTCGGTCAGCGCCCGGCCGACCAGCTTGTCCACCGCGTTGTGCCGCCCCACGTCCTCCCGGGCGTCGATCAGCTCGCCCGTCTCGGAGAACAGCGCCGCGCCGTGCAGTCCGCCGGTCCGGTCGAAGACCCGCTGTGCGGCGCGCAGCCGGTCGGGGAGGACGGAGAGCAGCGCGGGCTCGACCCGCAGCGGGGGAGCGTCCGCGATCGGGTGCCGGGTCGTGGTGCGTACCGCGTCGAGGCTCGCCTTCCCGCAGAGCCCGCAGGATGACGTGGTGTACACATGGCGTTCGAGCGTGAGGTCGGGGACCGGGACGCCGGGGGCGAGCTGGACGTCCACCACGTTGTACGTGTTGACGCCGTCGGCGGTCGCACCGGCGCAGTAGACGATCGACCGCACCTCGGCGCCGTCCCCGATGATGCCCTCGCTCACCAGGAACCCGGCCGCCAGCGCGAAGTCGTCGCCCGGGGTGCGCATCGTGATCGCCAGCGGCCTGCCGTTCAGCCGGATCTCCAGCGGCTCCTCGGCGACGAGTGTGTCCGCGCGGGCCGACACGGCACCGTCGCGGATACGGATGGTGCGGTGGCGCTCGGTGACGCGTCCCATGGCGGTGAACCCGATTCCGTTGCTTGTACGAACCCCGGCCCGGTGGCCGTGGCCGGGGAGACCTCGGAGCCTCTATTGTCCTGTACCCGACGAAGGCCGCCGTACCAGGGGCGATGTCAGGCACATGCTGTTGTCAAGTCTCCAACGGCCCGGCGTGATTCCTGTGGGAACCCCTGTCCCCGTACCGGTCGGTAGCGACCAAGACTGGATGGTTCCTGCCCTATATGTAGCGAGGGGACTTCGTACATGACCGGCTCACGTGTCGTGGCGCTCGGCCACTATCAGCCCGCCAAGGTGCTCACCAACGATGACCTGGCGGCCATGGTCGACACCAGCGACGAGTGGATCACCAGCCGTGTCGGCATCCGGACCCGGCACATCGGCGGCCCGGACGAGCCGGTCGACGAGATGGCGGCGTACGCGGGTGCCAAGGCGCTGGCCGCGGCCGGGGTGGCTCCGAACGAGGTCGATCTGGTGCTGGTCGCCACCTCGACCGCGATCGACCGTTCCCCGAGCATGTCAGCGCGGGTGGCCGCCCGGCTGGGGATGGGCTCGCCCGCGGTGATGGACATCAACGTGGTCTGCTCGGGCTTCACCCACGCCCTCGCCACCGCCGACCACGCCGTCCGGGCCGGGGCGGCGACCCGCGCCCTGGTCATCGGCGCCGACAAGATGGCCGACATCGCCGACTGGACCGACCGCGGCACCTGCGTCCTGCTCGGTGACGGCGCGGGCGCGGCGGTTGTCGTCGCGGAGCCGGACGGGGCCGGGGAGCCCGGCATCGGCCCCGTGCTGTGGGGTTCGGTGCCGGAGATGGGCAGGGCCGTACGGATCGAGGGCACCCCGCCCCGGTTCGCGCAGGAGGGCCAGTCCGTCTACCGCTGGGCCACCACCCAGCTGCCGCCCATCGCCCGCAAGGTGTGCGAGAAGGCCGGAGTGACGCCCGAGGAACTGGGCGCGGTGGTGCTGCACCAGGCCAACCTGCGGATCATCGAGCCCGTCGCCCGGAAGATCGGCGCGGTCAACGCCGTCATCGCCCGGGACGTCGTGGACTCCGGGAACACCTCCGCGGCCTCGATCCCGATGGCGCTGTCCAAACTGGTGGAACGCGGAGAGGTCGTCAGCGGCGCCCCGGCCCTGCTCTTCGGCTTCGGCGGGAACCTCTCGTACGCGGGCCAGGTCATCCGCTGCCCCTGACCCGGCTGCCTGAGCCGACCGCCCGGACCCGACCGCCGCCGCGGCCGGGCGGAAGCCGTGGGTGGTCGGTCGGAAGCCGGGGCGGCCGGTCCGGGTAGTGGCGGCCGGTCCGGCCATGACCACCGTGCCGGACGGCCCCGGGGGACAGAGGCTGAGCGAAGTCGCGGGCGCGCCGTGCCAGTCGCAGCACGAGGGGCCGCCCGCAGCCGCACCCCGGGGAGCTGGACCGGTGGGGGTGGCACGGCACCGCGAGCGCACGCGCCGCCGCGGCGCGCTGCGAGGAGGCGGTGGCGCTCGGGATACGACGGAGAGCGCTCAGCCCGTCCAGGCACCGCCGTCGCGGCCCACGAGCCGGCCGCCTTCCGCCCGGGACCGGAGACGCGGGACCGCCGCCGGTAGCCGTGCGCCCCGGGCCGGTCCGGCGGGCGGCAGGGCAGACTGGCCGGTGTGACGATACTGAGCAAGGGCGCCAACACGCGGGTCGCGGTCACCGCGACCCGGGCCGTACTCGAGTGGCGGGCGGGGGCCGGAGCGCCGGATGTGGACGCCTCCGCCCTGCTGCTGGCCCGCGACGGCCGCGTACGGTCGGACGGCGACTTCGTCTTCTACAACCAGCCCCGGCACGCCTCAGGTGCTGTGCGCCATGCGGGCAAGCGGCCCGGCGCGGACGCGCTCGATGTCGACCTGTCCGCACTGGAGCCGGACATCGAACGCGTCGCGCTCTGCGCGTCCGCCGACGGTGGCACGTTCGGCCAGGTGCCGGGGCTGTGCCTGCGGCTGCTGGACGCGGCGTCCGGGGCCGAACTGGCGAGTTTCCCGATCACCGCCGCCACCGAGACCGCGCTGGTCGGCGGCGAGCTCTACCGCCGCGACGGCGGCTGGAAGTTCCGTGCGGTCGGGCAGGGGTACGCGAGCGGGCTGGCGGGACTGGCGACCGACTTCGGGATCAGCTTCGACGACGCACCGCCGTCGGCTACCCCGGCCCCGGCTCCTGCCCTTGCCTCTGCCCCGGCCCCGGCTCCTGCCTCTGCCCCGGCTCCGGCCCCTGCCTCTGCCCCGGCTCCCGTCCCCGTAGCGTTGTCCGCCGCTCACCTCCCCGCCCCCGTTTCCCTGCCACCCTCTCCCGCTCACGTTCCCGCGCCCCCGCCGTACGCTCCCGTGGCCCCGGCGACGCCCTCCGGCCAGGTCCCCGGCGAGGAGCAGCTGCCCGCGGAGATGCGGCAGCGGCTGTCGCTGCGCAAAGAGCAGGTCCGGGTCAGCCTGAGCAAGCACGGCCTGCCGCAGGTGCGCGCCCGTGTCGTCCTCGTCCTCGACGCCTCCGGCTCGATGGCGGGGCTCTACCGGCGGGGCACGGTGGCCGGTGTCGCCGAGCGGATGGTCGCCGTCGCGGCCCAGCTCGACGACGACGGCCGGATGCAGGCGTGGACCTTCGCCAGCAACCCCGCCCGCCTGCCCGACCTCGCCGTCGGGGAGCTGCCCGAGTGGCTCCGGCTGCACGTACGCGTGGGGCAGGTCTACGGCTTCGGCCGCAGGAAGCCGCCCAAGGGGCTTCTGCCCGGCCAGATCGACATGCGGACGGTCGGGATACAGAACGAGGAGCAGAAGGTCATCGCCGAGGTGCGGGCCTTCGTCCGCGCGCACCCGCTGCCCGAACCGACGCTGGTGCTCTTCTTCTCGGACGGCGGCGTGCACCGCAACCGCGAGATCGAGCAGGAGCTGCGGGCGGCCGCCGAAGAACCGGTGTTCTGGCAGTTCGTCGGGCTCGGCAGATCCCAGTACGGGGTGCTGGAACGGTTCGACACCATGCCGGGCCGCCTGGTCGACAACGTCGGCTTCTTCGCCGTCGACGACATCGAGCAGATCTCCGACCAGGAGCTCTACGACCGGGTCCTGTCCGAGTTCCCGTCCTGGCTGCGCGCCGCCCGGCAGGCCGGAATCCTGCGCTGAGACGGCCCGTGTCCTGAGACGGCCCGTGTCCTGCGCCGGGACAGCCCGTTCCACCGGACGCGTCACCGGCTGGCTCCCTGGCTTTGTCCTTGGAGTGGAGAAAGTCGTCCGGATTCCTGCATGACTTCTTCCCCCTCCCGGCAACCGCTGCTACGTTCCCCTCGAAAGTCCCACGGAGAGGCCGATGCGGCGGGAGGGGCGCGTGAGACGTATGACGGCACGGCCCGCCAACGCGCACCAGGCACGGCTGCTGCGGCTGCTGCGTGACGGTGGCCCTCAGTCCCGGGCCCAGTTGGGCGACCGGGTCGATCTCTCCCGTTCCAAGCTCGCCGTCGAGGTGGACCGGCTGCTGGGCACCGGACTCGTCGTGGCCGACGGGCTCGCCGCCTCCCGTGGCGGGCGCCGCTCGCACAACATCCGGCTCGCGCCACGACTGCGGTTCCTCGGCGTCGACATCGGCGCCACCTCCGTCGATGTGGCCGTCACCAACGCCGAACTGGAGGTTCTGGGCCACCTGAACCACCCCATGGACGTACGCGAGGGCCCTGTCGCCGTCCTGGAGCGGGTGCTGTCCATGGCGGCCGAACTCCGGGCCCTCGGGCTTGCCGAAGGCTTCGACGGCGCGGGCATCGGTGTACCCGGTCCGGTCCGCTTCCCCGAAGGCGTGCCCGTCGCCCCGCCGATCATGCCCGGCTGGGACGGTTTCCCGGTACGCGAGGTGCTCGGCCAGGAGCTGGGCTGCCCGGTCATGGCCGACAACGACGTGAACCTGATGGCGATGGGGGAGCAGCACGCGGGCGTCGCCCGCTCCGTGGACGACTTCCTCTGCGTCAAGATCGGCACCGGGATCGGCTGCGGCATCGTCGTCGGCGGCGCGGTCCACCGGGGTGCGACCGGCAGTGCCGGGGACATCGGCCACATCCAGGTGGAACCCGGGGGCCGTCCCTGCGCCTGCGGCAACCGGGGCTGTCTGGAAGCCCACTTCAGCGGGGCCGCGCTCGCCCGGGACGCCGAGGACGCGGCACGCACCGGGCGGTCGGCGGAGCTCGCCGCCCGGCTCGAAGCCGCCGGTGCGCTCACCGCCGCCGATGTGGCGGCGGCGGCCGCCGCGGGCGACGCCGCCTCGCTCGACCTGATCCGCGCGGGCGGCGACCGGGTCGGCCGGGTCATCGCCGGACTCGTCAGCTTCTTCAATCCCGCTCTGGTGGTGATCGGCGGCGGTGTGACCGGCCTCGGTCACACCCTCCTGGCCAGCGTCCGCACCCAGGTCTACCGCCGGTCGTTGCCGCTGGCCACCGGCAACCTCCCCATCGTGCTGGGCGAACTGGGCCCGGTCGCCGGAGTCACCGGCGCCGCCCGTCTCATCAGCGACCACCTGTTCTCACCGGCCTGACCGCCCCGGACAGCACGCGTAGAAACCCGCAGCATCCGCAGAGAACCGCAGTGCCCGTGGCATCCGCAGCATCCGCAGCACGCGTCATCATCCGCACCGGTACAGCAAGCAGCCTGCCCGCTCACCGGCCTTCCCCGTGCTCCCGGCCGCGCCGGAACAGGGGAGACCCCACTGCCGAGGGGATCGTCATGGCATCAGCACCATCCCTGCTCACCATGTCCGGCATCACCAAATCGTTCCCCGGAGTGCGCGCCCTCGACGGCGTGGACCTGGAGGTACGGGCGGGCGAAGTCCACTGTCTCCTCGGGCAGAACGGCGCCGGGAAGTCCACCCTCATCAAGGTGCTCGCCGGGGCTCACCAGCCCGACGGCGGCGAGATCACCTGGCGCGGCGAACCGGTCGCGCCGAAGTCGCCGATCGCAGCGATGCGCCTGGGCATCGCCACGATCTACCAGGAACTCGACCTGGTCGAGGGCCTGTCGGTGGCCGAGAACGTCTTCCTCGGCCACGAACCCACCACCGCCCGCTTCGTCGTCCGCACCCGCGAGGGCCGCGACTCCACCGCGGCCCTGCTGAAAAGGCTCGGCCACCCGGAGATCGACCCGGCCCGCCCGGTCGCCGGACTGCCCGCCGCCCAGCGCCAGATCGTCTCCATGGCCCGTGCGCTCTCGCACGAGGTACGGCTCCTCGTCATGGACGAACCGTCCGCCGCCCTCGACCCCGACGAGGTCGACAACCTCTTCCGCACCGTCGCCGCCCTCACCGCCGACGGTGTCGCCGTCGTGTACATCTCCCACCGCCTGGAGGAGATCCGCCGGATCGGCGACCGGGTGACCGTGCTCAAGGACGGCCGGTCCGTGGCCGAGGGGCTGCCCGCCCGGACCACCCCGACGCCCGGCATCGTCACCCTGATGACGGGCCGGGAGGTCGCGTACGCCTTCCCGCCCCGCACCGCAAGCCGTGCGGCGGCCGACGCGGCCGCGCCCGTCCTCACGGTCGAAGGCCTGGCCAGGAAGGGCGAGTTCGAGCCCTTCGACCTGGAGCTGAGGCCCGGAGAGATCGTGGGACTGGCCGGACTGGTCGGTTCCGGACGCTCCGAGATCCTGGAGACCGTCTACGGGGCCCGCAGACCCGGCGCCGGACACGTGCGCGTGGCCGGAAAGCGGCTGCGGCCCGGCAGCGTCCGCGCGGCCGTCGCCGCCGGGATCGGCCTCGCCCCCGAGGAACGCAAGGCGCAGGCACTGCTGATGCTCGAATCCGTCACCCGCAACGTCTCCGTCTCCTCGGTGTCCCGCTTCGCCCGGGGCGGCTGGATCGACCGCGCGGCCGAACTCCGGGCCGCCCGCGGCGCCACCCGCGCACTGTCGCTGCGCCCCGACGACCCCGGCACCCCCGTCCGCGCCCTGTCCGGGGGCAACCAGCAGAAGGCGGTGCTGGCCCGCTGGCTGCTGCGCGGCTGCCGGGTCCTGCTGCTCGACGAACCCACCCGCGGGGTCGACGTCGGCGCCCGCGCCGAGCTGTACGCCGTGATCCGCCGGCTGGCGGACGAGGGCCTCGCCGTCCTGCTCGTCTCCAGCGAACTGCCCGAAGTGCTCGGCCTCGCCGACCGGGTTCTGGTGCTCCGCGACGGCCGCGTCGTGCACACGGCACCCGCCCGGGACCTCGACGAGCGCCGCGTACTGGATCTGGTGATGGAAGGAGAACCGACGTCATGACGCGGCCCGTCCCCTCCGTGGACCTCCGCACCCTCTCGCTCCTCGGCGTCCTCGCCGTACTGATCGCGGTCGGCGGGATCACCGAGCCCGACACCTTCCTGGACACCGGGAACCTCCAGCTGATCCTCACCCAGGCGTCCGTCATCGGTGTGGTCACCGTCGGGATGACCTTCGTCATCACCAGCGGCGGCATCGACCTGTCGGTCGGCGCGACGGTCGCGCTCGCCTCCGTCTGGGCGACCACGGTCGCCACCCAGGAGTACGGCTTCGCGGGCGTCCTGTTCACCGCGATCGTCGTCGGTCTCGCCACCGGGCTGGTGAACGGGCTGCTCATCGCGTACGGACGGGTGGTGCCGTTCATCGCCACGCTGGCCATGCTCGCCTCGGCGCGCGGGCTCGCCCTCCAGATCACCGACGGCAGGACCCAGCTGGTCACCGTCCGGTCCGTCCTCGACCTCGGGCTGCCCGGTTCGTACGTCCTCGGCGTCCCGCCGCTGGTCATGGTGTTCGCGGCGGTCACCGCCACCGGCTGGCTGGTGCTGAACCGCACGACCTTCGGGCGGCACACCGTCGCGGTCGGCGGCAACGCGGAAGCCGCCCGGCTGGCCGGCATCGACGTGCGGCGCCAGCGGCTCCTGCTCTACCTGCTCTCCGGACTGTGCTGCGGCATCGCCGCCTTCATGCTCATCATCCTGTCCGGCTCCGGCCAGAACACCAACGGCAATCTGTACGAACTGGACGCCATCGCGGCCGCGATCATCGGCGGCACCCTGCTCAGCGGCGGGCGCGGCACCATCCTCGGCTCCGTACTCGGTGTCCTGGTCTTCACCACCATCACCAACATCTTCGCCCTCAACAACCTCCAGAGCGACGTCCAGCAGATCGCCAAGGGCGCGATCATCGTCGCCGCCGTACTGGTCCAGCGCCGCACCTCGGCGTACGGGGAGACCTGACGCACCACCCCATGTGACATGTCACGCACCGTCAGATGAAGGGTTCGACAGCCATGCCAGAAACCAGCCGCAGACGACTGCTCCTCGGCACCGCGGCCGTCTCCGCGGGCACCCTCCTCACCGCCTGCACCAGCAACGAGCCCAGGGCCGCCGACACCACTGGCACCGCGGAGAACAGCGGTCCCGCCGCCGATGACAAGCCGGGCAAGCCCGTCACCATCGGCTTCGCGGGCCCGCAGGCCGACCACGGCTGGCTCAACGCCATCAACGAGAACGCCAGGTCACGGGCGTCCGCCTACCCCGAAGTGACCCTGGAGACCACCGAGGGCTCCAACGACACCGCCACCCAGATCGGCCAGATCAAGACCCTCATCAACAAGAAGGTCGACGTTCTCGTCATCCTCCCGGCCGACGGCAAGGCGCTCACCCAGGTCGGCCTGGAAGCCATGCGCGCCGGGATCCCCGTCGTCAACCTGGACCGCGTCCTCGCCTCCCCGCAGGCCTACCGCTGCTGGGTCGGCGGCGACAACTACGGCATGGGTCTCAACGCCGGTACGTACATCGGCGAGCGCCTCAAGGGGAAGACCGGCGCCAAGGTGGTCGAACTGGCGGGCATCGACAGCCTGGAACTCACCCGACAGCGCAGCCAGGGCTTCGCCGACGCGCTGAAGAACTACCCGGGCATCGAACTCGTCGCCCGCCAGGCCGCCGACTTCACCGTGGAGTCGGGCCAGGCCAAGATGGCCCAGCTCCTCCAGGCGCACAAGCGCATCGACGCCGTGTGGAACCACGACGACGACCAGGGCGTGGGCGCGCTGCGCGCCGTCCAGCAGGCCGGGCGCGACGAGTTCCTGATGGTCGGCGGCGCCGGGGCCAAGTCCGCGATGGACGCGATCAAGGCCGGAGGCAGCGTCCTTGAGGCCACCGTCCTCTACCCGCCGACGATGGCCGCCTCCGCCATCGACCTGGCCCGCGCGCTGGCCCAGGGCAAGGGCATCGGCGGTCTGGCCGAGCTGGAGATCCCGACCGGTCTCACCCTCTACTCGGCCGTGGTCACCAAGGAGAACGTCGACCAGTACCTGCCGACCGGCTTCCGCTGACCCCTCCCACCCCCCCCGCAGCCCCGCAACGACCGACGAGAAGGAGCCCCGATGACCCGGGGAAGGCAGACCGACCAGGCGGCCGCGACGTCGCCCGCGCAGGTGCCGGAGCTCGGCGTCGGCATGGTCGGATACGCGTTCATGGGCGCCGCCCACTCGCAGGGCTGGCGCACCGCGGGACACGTCTTCGACCTGCCGATGAGACCGGCCCTCGCCGCGATCTGCGGCCGCGACCGGGCAGCCGTCGACGCCGCCGCCGCCCGCCACGGCTGGGCGGCCGCCGAGACCGACTGGCGCGCCCTCGTCGCCCGGGACGACGTCCGGCTCGTCGACATCTGCACCCCCGGCGACCGCCACGCCGAGATCGCCATCGCCGCTCTGGAGGCGGGCAAGCACGTGCTGTGCGAGAAGCCGCTCGCCAACACCGTCGCCGAGGCCGAGGCGATGGCGGCGGCGGCAGCGCGCGCGGAGTCCCGGGGCCAGGTCGCGATGGTCGGCTTCAACTACCGCCGGGTGCCCGCGATCGCCTGCGCCCGCGGGCTCATCGCCCAGGGGCGGCTCGGCCCCCTGCGCCATGTCCGGGCCGCCTACCTCCAGGACTGGCTCGTTGACCCGGAATCCCCGCTGACCTGGCGGCTGGAGCGGGAACGCGCCGGTTCCGGCGCACTCGGCGACCTGGGGGCCCACCTCGTCGACCTGGCCCAGTACCTGGCGGGCGAGCCGCTCGTCGGGGTGTCGGCGGTGAGCGAGACCTTCGTGCGCGAACGGCCCCGGGCCCCCGGCGCCCCGGCCGGTCTCCCCGGCAGCGGGGAGACGGCGGGGCGGGGCGCGGTGACCGTCGACGACGCGGTGCTGTTCACCGGCCGCCTCGCCTCCGGCGCACTCGCCTCCTTCGAGGCCACCCGGATGGCCGCCGGGCGGAAGAACGCGCTGCGGCTGGAGATCAACGGGGAGCGCGGTTCGCTCGCCTTCGACCTGGAACGGCTCAACGAACTCTCCTTCCACGACCACACCGAACCCGCCGCGACCGCCGGGTTCCGGCGCATCCTGGTCACCGAACCCCAGCATCCGTACCTGGAGGCGTGGTGGCCGCCCGGCCACCCCCTCGGCTACGAGCACACCTTCGTCCACCAGGCCCGCGACCTGGTACGGGCGATCGCCGACGGCACCGCCCCCGCCCCGTCCTTCGCCGACGGGCTCCAGGTGCAGCGGGTGCTCGCCGCGGTGGAGCAGAGCGCCGCGCGGAACTCCGTCCACACCCCCGTGACCCCCTAGGAGGTCCGCTCATGCCCCGCCCCTTCACCCTGTTCACCGGCCAGTGGGCCGATCTGCCGCTGGAGGAGGTCTGCCGGTACGCCCGGGACTTCGGCTACGACGGTCTCGAACTCGCCTGCTGGGGCGACCACTTCGAGGTCGACAGGGCATTGTCCGACCCCGGCTACCTGGACGGCCGACGGCGCCTGCTCGACGCGTACGGGCTGACGTGCTGGGCGATCTCCAACCATCTGGTCGGGCAGGCCGTCTGCGACGACCCGATCGACGAACGGCACCGGGGCATCCTGCCCGCCCGCATCTGGGGCGACGGCGAGCCCGAAGCGGTCCGCCGCCGGGCCGCCGAGGAGATCAAGGACACGGCGCGGGCCGCCGCCGCCTTCGGAGTGCGTACCGTCGTCGGCTTCACCGGCTCGTCGATCTGGCACCTGGTCGCGATGTTCCCCCCCGTACCCCCGCACATGATCGAACGCGGCTACGCCGACTTCGCCGAACGCTGGAACCCGATCCTCGACGTCTTCGACGCGGAGGGTGTCCGCTTCGCCCACGAGGTGCACCCCAGCGAGATCGCCTACGACTACTGGACCACGCGCCGCGCGCTCGACGCCGTCGGGAACCGGGCGGCCTTCGGACTGAACTTCGACCCGAGCCACTTCGTCTGGCAGGACCTGGACCCGGTCGGTTTCCTGTACGACTTCCGGGACCGGATCTACCACGTGGACTGCAAGGAGGCCCGCAAGCGCCTTGACGGCCGCAACGGCCGCCTCGGCTCCCACTTGCCCTGGGGTGACCCCCGGCGCGGCTGGGACTTCGTCTCGGCCGGGCACGGCGACGTTCCCTGGGAGGACGTCTTCCGGATGCTCCGGTCCATCGGCTACGACGGACCGGTCTCCGTGGAGTGGGAGGACGCCGGGATGGACCGGCTGGCCGGTGCGCCGGAAGCCCTCGCCACCCTGAAGCGGTACGACTTCGCGCCGCCGACGGCATCCTTCGACGCGGCGTTCGGCGGCAATGACTGACTCCACGACGGACCGGGAGCACCGTGCGTGGCCGTACGCACACGTACGGTGCCCCGGGGTGGGGAAGCGGCTCGAAAATGGCCCGCTCCGAACGGTCGCACCGCACTGACCACCGGAAACGTGGGTGAGGGACACCCCGAACCCCTGGTATTGTTTTCCATGTCGCCGCGGGAAACCGGGGCCGACCACCTAGTCCGGGTGGCGGAATGGCAGACGCGCTAGCTTGAGGTGCTAGTGCCCTTTATCGGGCGTGGGGGTTCAAGTCCCCCCTCGGACACCAAGGTCAAACGACCACATGAAGCCGGTCAAAGCGACTCTTTGTCGCTTTGACCGGCTTTTTCGTTGTGGTGGACGTGGCCTTCCTGGTCTTGTTGCGGTGGTGGGAGCCGTGTCCCGCATGCGGGGTGGTGACGGGGTCGCGGTGGCTGCCTTCGCGGACGTACCAGGCGGCGCCGGGGGTCGGTGGCGTGGCCGGGCCGGTGGCGCTGACACCGTGTGAGCAGGTCCGGACCGGGGCGGCATCGACGGCGGCCGAGCCGTCCCGGAATTCCTCGCTCACCGGCCTGGCCAGGGCGAGGGAGGCTTCGATGATGCGGTTGGTGACCTCAGCGAGCAGCCGGTGGCGTGCGGCGAGCTGTTCCCGGTCGGCCTCCCGCTCCAGACGCAGGACCGGACGGGGCGCGTGTCGGGAGCTGGACTCTGTCGTTGGTGGGAGTGAAAGACCGGGGTTGTCCGGCAGGCCAGGGCCTGTACGGACACCGGGACAGTCCTCGGGCGAAGGAGGAAACACGATGGATGCGCAGACGCGGAGTACGGGCGGCGGTGCGGGGCGGATGGGTGTGCGGGCCGCGGTGCTGGGCGCGGTGGCGGGGGCGGCGTGGCTTCCGGTCGGCGCCGCTCACGCGAGTGTGATCGGGGTCGGGAACGCGGCGTTCGGGAACACCTGCGTCAACCAGGCCGGTGCCCGGGCCGCGGGCGCCACGGCGGCCGGGAGCGGGGTGGGCAGCGGCAACCAGATCGGCTTGCCGTTGAGCCTGCCGCGCAACCACTGCGGCAACAGCGGCATCGTCTGCACGGCCGTGTTCATGTCGAGCGTGTGAGCGGCGGGTGGCCGGTCGGATGGCGGTGAGCGGAGCGGTGGCCCGCGTACCGGTGGAGGAGCGGGCGGTGGAGGCGCTGCTGTCCCTGAGCGGGCGGGCGCTGCCCCTGCTGCGGCAGTGGGTCGGGGAGGAGCCGGGCTGCGGTGTGGCGCGGGCGCTGCTGGCTCTGGCGACCGGCGACCGCTGGGACGACGCCGTCCTGAAGGAGCAGCTGGGGCTCGCGCACCGGGACGCGCTGTCCGCCGGTGAGCGGGAGGCGAGTCTGGTGTACGGGGTGTTCCTCCACGCGCACCGGCAGTACCGGCTGACGGCCGATCACCTGCTGGGCCACTTCGAACGCTGGCCCGCCGACGAGCTGGCCGGTCTGATGCTGGGCGCGTTCTCCGCCTGCGGGGACGCCGCCTACCGCGCGCAGGGCGATGCCCTGATGGAGCGGCAGGCGGAGGCGGCAGGCCCGGAGAGCTGGCCGTGGACGAGCTGGCTGGCGTCGGCCAGGGCGGAGCAGGGCCGGGTGCGCGAGGCGCACGGAATGGCCGAGCGGGCGCTGACCTGGTATCCCCGCTCGGGCGTGGCCGTGCACGCCCTGGCGCACGCCGAACACGAACTCGGGGGTGGCCGTGCCTGCGCCGACTTCCTGGACGCGTGGCTGCGGGCCGATCCGGGGGCGGTGCAGGCACGGCATCTGAACTGGCATGCCGCGCTGCAGTCCATCGCCTGCGGAGACTTCCCGGACGCGCGCCGCCGGGCGGACGAGGCACTGGCGCGTACGGATGTCGGCATGCGGGCCGCGACGAACTGGCGCCTGCTCCTGGCCGGAGAGTCCCCGGCAGGCCGCGGCGATCCGGACCGGATCAGGGAACTGCTCGCCGAGCCGGGCGGGATGGCGGAGATCTTCCACACCTTCAACCTGGCCCTGGCCCTGGCCGTGGAGGCCAGCACCGACGACCTGCACGTCCTGGCCCGGCGGGCCGCCGCCGACGCCCGCCCCGACTACGCCGAGGTCCTGGCCCCCGTGGTTCGGGCGCTGGCGGAGATCACCGCAGGCCACCCCCGTGCGGCGGTGGACCTGCTCAGCGGCCTGGGTGAGAAAACGGAGCGGATCGGCGGGGTGCGGGTGGAGCGCGAGATCATCCAGGACACCCTCGCCCGTGCTCTCGTCGACGCGGGCGACCAGGCGCGCGCGGCCGCCCTGCTGCACCACCGCACCACCACCCGCCGCCACCACACCTACGAGGACCTGCTCCTCACGTCGCGCCCCTCCGCTGTCGTGCCCGTACCCGACCGGCGCTGAGACCGTCCGGCCGCGTCGGCGCCGGTCCGAGAGCGCGCCGTTGAGCCCCGGCGCCGGGTGGCGGACTGGGACCGGAGGGGTGAACCCGGCGGCATTCCTGCCCCGAAACCGGCAGGGAGCCTTCAGCCCGGCCGGTCTGGCAGCGGTACCTGTGGTCGCTGGTGCGACGGCCGATGACGAGCCTGAGCCACGACTGCGGGCACTCGCCACGCGGGCGGCGGCCGACTCATCCGTTCCCGTAGAGGTCCGCGGGGGCCGGGCGGAGAATCCGCCCGTGGCGGACGGCTCCGTCGACGGCGTGGCCGTCACGCTTGTCCTGTGCGGCATCGCCGATGTCGAAGGGGCACTGGCCGAGGCCGCTCGCGTACTGCGGCCCGGCGGCCAGCTGTACTTCTACGAGCACATCCGCTCCGCCGACCCCCGGTTCGCGCGGAAACAACGCGGGATCAACATCGTTCAAGGGCTGACCGGGACAGCGAACGGGCCGTCATGGACGCCGGATTCACGAGTGAGCGGGCACGGCACCTCGACTTCCTCGTCGACGGCCGCGCAACGCCCGGCTCGCCGTGTGTCATCGGCGTCGCCCGAAGGCCGGAAGGCTGAGGAATCGCCCTCGGCTCACGTTCCGGCCATCCCGTCCGGACGCAGCCTTTCCGGAGGATCGGCGGCGCTCGTGGCGGATGCGTCGAACGGAGCGTCGCCGTTGAGGTAGCGGCCCGGGGACGTGCCGACAGTTCGACGGAACGCCGCGAGGAAGGCGCTCGGTGTCGCGTATCCCACGGTGTGTGCGACCCGGGAAACGGGCTGGCCCTCGGCGAGCAGTGGAAGCGCGGCACGCAGTCGTACATGGGTGCGCCAGCGGTCGAAGTGCATGCCGGTGTCATGGACGAACAGCCGGGTCAGGGTACGTCGGCTTACCCCGATGGCCCGGGCGTGGGCCTCAAGGCTCCGTGAGTCCGCGGGGTTGTCGAGCAGCGCGTCGGCTACAGCGCGCACGCGGTCGTCGGTGGGGTGCGGGACGTCGATGGGGGTGGACGGCAAGGGGCGCAGCAGATCCAGGAAGACCGCCTCGGCCCGTAGCCGCGGGGCATCGTGGAGGTCCTTGCGGCTGAGGTGGGCGATGAGGTGGGCCAGCAGTCCGTCGACGCCGATTGGCGTGGGGTCCGCCCAGCCCAGGGCGCATCTGTCTGGTTCGAAGTAGAGGCTGCACAGCACCGCCTCGCGGGTCGCGCCGGTCCGGTGGACCACCCCCGCGGGCAACCACAGCGCCCGCGTGGGTGGCAGGACCCAGTAGGCGTCATCGACCGCGACGCCGAGCACACCGCGCCGCGCCCAGACCAACTGGTGCTGTGGGTGGCTGTGCGGGATGAACCACTGCCCGTACGCCAGCGGAAAGCTCCCGACGACGATTGCGCCCACCCCGGGCGGGACGGCTCCCACAACGGCCTTGGTCATGACCAACAGCCTATGTCCTCAACGCGATACAACACGGCCTGGTAGCGCATCGCGGTCAGCGCGGCCTGTGCATAGCGTCATGCGCATGCCGATCAATCACCCACCGCGCCTTGGGCGCTACCGCAGTGCGCAGGGACCGTTCACGAGGACAGGACGCCCGGAATGACGCCGGTCCCCACCACAGCCACTGCCCACGCACTTGGGCGCCGAGGGCCAGCCCTGGTAGTGCTGTGCTTCGTACAGTTCATGCTCGTCCTGGACGACAACGTGGTGAGCGTGGCGCTCCCCAGCATGCGGCAGGATCTCGGCTTCAGCACCGCGGGCCTGGCCTGGGTCGTCAACGCGTACTTCCTCGCCTTCGGCGGGCTGTTGCTGCTGTTCGGACGTATGACCGACCTGCTGGGCCGCAGGCGCGTCTTCCTGTCCGGTGTGGCGCTGTTCGGTGCGGCGAGCCTGGTCTGCGGGCTCGCGCAGGAACCCTGGCAGCTCGTGACCGGACGGTTCGTCCAGGGGACGGGCGCGGCCATGGCCAGCCCGGCGGCGCTGGCACTGATCACGCTGCTGTTCCCCGGTACCCAGGAGCGCGCCAGGGCGTTTGGCATCTGGGGCGGCATCGCAGCGCTGGGCGGCACGATGGGCCTGGTCATCTCCGGCGCGCTGACCGGCCTCGCGTCCTGGCGCTGGATCTTCCTGATCAACCTGCCGGTGGCTGTCGCAGCCGTTGTGCTGCTCCCGCGCCTGGTCCCCGAGAGCCGCGCCGGGCGCGCCGGGCGCCTCGGCACATCGGGTGCGGTCCTCGGCACTGGTGCCGTGGTGTCCCTGGTCTACGGGCTGCTCCGGACCGGGGCATCGGACTGGGGCGACCCTGCTGTTGCAGGGCCCCTGGCACTGGCCGTGATCCTGACCGTTGCCTTCGTCGCGGCCGAGGCGCGGAGCGCCGAGCCGTTGGTGCCGTTGTCGTTTCTGTCCTTCAGGATCCGCGCCGTCGCGAACGGGGCGACACTGTTGTTCTCCGCGGCCATGTACGCGATGGCCTTCCTGCTGATGGTGCACCTGCAGACCGTGCTGGGCTACCACCCGCTCGCGGCCGGTGTCGCCTACCTGCCCTATGGTGCCGGGATCCTTGTGGGCATGTGGCTTTCCTCCCGGGCGGTGCTCCGGCTCGGGATGCGCTCGGCCCTCGTCATGTCCTTCCTGATCAGCGCGGCTGGACTGCTCCTGCTGTCCGGCGTGGCACCGAGCGACGGCTATGCCTCCGGAGTGCTGCCCGGCATGCTCGTCACGAGCCTCGGATGCGGACTGAGCCTGCCCGCCCTGACCGTCGCCGCACTCACGGGCACCACCGAGGAGAACGCCGGACTCGGCTCGGCCGTCCTGAGCTCCGTCCAACAGGTCGGCGGGGCCGTGGGGGTGGCGGTGCTTGTCGCTCTGGCTTCGCGCCGAAGCGACGCCGCGACCGCAACAGGAGGCTTCTCACTCGCGCTCATCGTCGCTGCCGCCCTCCTTACGCTCGGTGCTGTTCTCCTAGGCGCCTTGCTCGGGAAGGGCCATCGCCCAGAGGATGCGCTCGACGCCGCAAAAGCTCCAGCCAGCCGCGCGCACCCTGCGTAGCCACCACTGCGGTCGACCCGCCCTCTGTGCGATCCCGTTTCCCGAACCACCCAGGTCCCTGCTGACCCGCCTCTCGTTGTTGCGCGTACGGGCAGACCGGCCGCTCCGCACCGTGAGCGGAACGCCCTGTTCATGCAACGACCACCTCAAGGCGCGGCAGCAGGTCGTACGGTCCGGCGACCGCGGCATCGATCCCCAGCGTCATCGTCCCGTCGTGGCCAGCCGGGTGGACGTCGGTGAAGGGGAGGCGGCCGTTGGGGGGCCACGCGGGACCGGCAGTCGGCGCGGGGCCGGGTCAGCCCCAGAACTCCCGCAGGGCGGCGTTGACGACGGCGGGCTCCTGGGTGTGCGGGTAGTACCCGGGCACCCGCAGGAGGCGGCCCGCGAGGGAGTCCGTGAGGGACTCGGCCACGGTCATGAGGGGGAGCCCCACGTGCTCGCGGTACGCGACCGGCGCGCGCTCCCAGGTTCCGCAGATCACCAGAGTCGGCAGGGCGGCACCCCGGATCGCCTCCAGCGGGATGTCCGCCTCCCAGACGGGCCGCTCCCTCATGGAGGTGGCAACGGCACGGAGCCGACGCGGCGTGGCCTCGGGCATGGCCATCCCCAGCCCCTCCGTGGACGCGCGCAGGTACTGCTCTGGCGTGACACCGTCCGGGACGCCCACGGCGCCGTCGCGCACCCGGTCGAGGAGGCTGGCGACGACGGGATGGTGTGCGGCGGCGGTGAAGGCGGAGGGCTGGATGAGGGCGAGGGAGCGGACGAGGCCGGGCCGGCGCGCGGCGGCGATGAGCGCGGCGACGGCGCCGTTCCCGTGTCCCACGAGGTGGGCGCCGCCGGGGCTTCCAGCGAAGGCCCCGTCGCCGAGCATCCCCACGATGTCCTCGGCATCGACGTCGAAGTCGCTGCGCGAGGTGTCCGGGCTGTCGCCGTATCCCCGGCGGTCCATCAGAAGGAGCCGTCGGCTGTCCGCGAGGGGCCGCTGCCCGGCAAACCCGTACGTGGGGTCGCTGCCCCAGGTGAAGATGTTGTGGATGAAGAGGGCGGGGGCGGCGGCCTCCGGGGGCACGGGGGCCACCGGAGCCGTCGGGGTCCGGTCTCCTGCGGGCCGGTCGCGGTCGTCCCACACGGTCACGTGCACGGCCATGGGTCGTCCTCCCGAAGCTGGGGAATGTCAACTCCCGTGAGAATAAGGGCTGGCCCGTCATCTCTGGTGGATCGCCGTGCGGCGTCAGACGCGGTGCGTCGCACGGCGGAGGGACGTCCGAATGCTGGATGTATCCGGGCGTTCCGACAACGCGGCGAGGTGCCGTGGCTGTCGTCGCACGCCCGCCAGGGATGACGGGCCAGCCCTTAGACCTCAAGCCACGGCGGATGCCCGCGTTGGCCGGAGCCGTTCCCGCTTCCGGCGCGCGGTGGGGTTCGCGCACGTTCCAGGAAGCCCAGGCGCCCGGCCGTAGGAGCCCGCACGTGGGGCCGTGGAACTTCGGTGCCCGGCGTGCGGGGTGACGGCGGCCAGGTGCGCGTGGGCGGGAGCATTCGGGTGTTCGGGACACGATCCGATGTCTGATCCCTGCCAGGCCGGGGTGTATGTGCCGTCGGGCGGGGTGGCGCCGCGCGCTGGTGCGGTGCTGAAGCCATGGGCCGACGCGTGCCGTTGGTTCTGTGGCTGCCCGTCGGCTCCCCCGCGGCGCCTCCCCCCGCCCCGGGCCTGACCCACGCGGCGGCTGGCCCGGCCCGGCTGCGGGCCGTGGAACGGCTCCGCGACCGTGCCGCCGGGCCCTGCGCGCCGGGCTCCGCGACCACTGGCGCGGGGCGGCCGGCGGTCCGGCGTCCACCGCCCGCGTGCGGTTCGCCGCACTGGTCTGCGGCAAGGAGCGGCCAGCCGGGGTCCGGGGACGGGGGCCGTGGGATGGAGACGGTGGCCCGGCCGGGCCGTGTCTATGTGTCCTCGCTGTTCCCGGGACCGCCGAGTCGTGCCAGCGCGGTCCGGGCCAACTCGGCGTGCTGGGCCGGGCAGTCCCACAACGCGCGGTCGGAGAGCTCGTCAGGAACGGGGTTCTGGGGGTGGCCGCCGGGCATGTACAGGTGCATGACCGCCCGCTCCTGGGCGATCCAGTTGCCGCCGACCGCGGTCCAGGGGTGCCGCGGATGCTCACAGGTGGCGTCCGTGCCGATGCTGGCCAGGGCGGCGCGGGCGTATCGCGCGTAGGCGGGTGGCAGCCCACCGTCCGTGCGGTCGCTGCCCATCCACAGACTGAGCAGCAGGCCGGTCCGCTCCTTCTCCCGGACGTCTCCGGCCAGCCAGCGACGGGCCGACCACAAGGCCACCGGCGCCGCGTTGTCCTCCCATTCCCGGCCGAGTGCCTTCTGCAGCGCGACGATGTCCACGCGGCCGTCGCCCCGGCCGAACTTCGCGTCGAGGCAGGAGACGTCGACGTCACCGAAGGTCTGGTCGAACGCCTCCCGCAGGGCGCCGACCGCGCGGTCGGCGAGCGCGCCGAGGAATACCTCGCAGTCGTACGCGGCAAGCGTCTGCGGAGTGAGGTGACGGGCGAACGCGGCCCTGCCCGTCTCGGTCATGAGGTGAACCCCGGCCTCCGTCCCGGCCTCTCCGTCGACGCTGCCGGGGTGAGCGCCGTCCGGACAGGCACAGGCCGTCGGGTCGAGCGTGGCCCGGATGCCGTCCAGGGCCCGGATGTACGACCTGAACACGGAGAGCGCGCCGAGACAGCCCGTGACGTAGTCGCTGGTCGCGTACAGCAGGAGGGTGTACGCGGTCCGCTCCCTGAGGCCCTGCGGGGTACCGAGCCGTGCCGGTGTCCCGGCGGCTTCTTCGGCCAGTGCCCCGAGTTCGGACAGCGGATCGACCGACAGAGAGGGGTAGCCGCTGGCTATCCCGGAGAGGTCACGCAGCCACTGCCGGTGTTCTTCGGACAACTCAGTTATCGCTTTGTTCACATCCGCGACAGACGGATCGGGCCCGGCCACGGTTCCCCGCACGGCGTCCGCGTGCCGGTGACGGGGCGTTGCCGACACCGCGGCAGGTCCTGGCCGAAAGGCCGTCTCCAGGGCCCTGGACCGGCCAGCCAGGTGCCGGACGATCCGGTCGGCCGGGGCCTGCGGCCTGTTCACCCGGCCCGCGAGACCGACCGCTCCGCCATCGCGCCAGCTCCTTCCCGGCCGCCGGGCGGCCCGCCCGGCCCGCCCGGTCACCTGTCCGCGCTCCTGAACGGGTGCGGGGCCGGAGCCCGTTGTGCTCCCGCCACCTGCGGGCGTGGTCAGTCCCGGACTCCGGTGGCTTCGGCGTCGGCGATCCGGCCGCTCAGCATGGCCTCCATCACCGCCATGAACCGCTCGGTCCTCGGTCGGCCGAGCACGAAGGGATTCGGTCCGTCCGGCTGGTCGCGAAGCTGTTCGGCGCGTTCGAGACCGTAGTCGTTGGGGTGGTTGGACAGTTCCACGTCCGCCCCCGCCCGCACGGCCAAAGCCCGGAAGGACCGGGCGGAAGCGAGGTAGGTGCGCAGCTCCGGGAGCGTGGTGGGCGGGAGCATGCCGCCCCACATCATGGCGGTGTGGCGTCGTTGGCCCGCGCGTACCGGGATGACCGGCGAGACGGTGCCCGGGGTGTGGCCCGGGGTGTAGTGCAGCCGGATGGTGGTGCCGCCGAGCGTGAGGTGCTGCCCGTCCATGATGTCCAGGTCCCGGGCGGGAGCGTTGTCGGGGCGGGTGCGGGCGAGGAGGTCCCAGTCGGCCGGGGACATCAGCACCCGTGACCCGTAGCGGTCGGCGAGCAGCTGCGCGCCCCCGACGTGGTCGTAGTGGCCGTGGGTGAGCACGATGTACTTGATCGTCGCCGGGTCGGCACCCAGGGCGCGCAGCCCGGGGACGAGGATGCTCTCGGCCTCCTCCGGTGAGGTGAGCGCGTCGATCAGCACGATGCCGTCGTCGGTCAGGACGGCCATCGCGGAGACCCAGCCAGCGCTCAGCATGGTGATGTTGTCGAAGAGCCTCACCGGCGCGGATGCGGGCGGGAGGGGAAAGGTCATGCCGGGGGTCAGCGCCGTCACCAGTGCGCACGGGACGGGGTCGTCCCCGGCCAGCTCGCGGGCGTGGTCGTAGAAGGTCTGCGCACCGGTGCTCTGTGCGGCGGCCGGTCCGGGGAGGGCGAGCGGGCCCGCGCCGACGGCCAGGGCGAGGGCGGCGAGCTGTCCGAAGCGGCGCCTGGAGAGAGGACCGGACGTGTCGTGCCGGGGCGAAGGTGCCATTGCGGTTCTCCTCTTGTGTGTGATCAGCCGAGCGCGTTCAGCGCGGCCCTCGTGGCCTGGGCGATCAGGGCGTCGTCCGAGGGGGCGTTCCGCCGGTCGCGGTCGGACAGGACGACGATGACCACCGGCTTTCGGCCGCCGCCGGGCCAGGCGACGGCGATGTCGTTGCGGGTGCCGTGGTCGGCGTTGCCGGTCCTGTCGCCGACCTTCCAGCCGGCGGGGACGCCAGCCCGGACGTACGGGCCGCCGGTGGTGTTGGCGAGCATCCAGCCGGTGAGCAACTGCCGCCGGTCGGCGGGGAGGACGTCGCCGAGGACGTACTGGCGCAGATCGTCGGCGAGAGCGCGGGGTGTGCTCGTGTCCCGGCGGTCGCCCGGGGCCGTCTCGTTGAGGGCCGGCTCGGTGCGGCTGACGTCGGTGGTCGCGTCGCCGAGGCCGCGCAGGGCCTGCTGCACGGCCTCGGGGCCGCCGAGCTCGGCTGTGACGAGGTTGGCCGCGGTGTTGTCGCTGTAGTCCAGGGATGCGGCCAGCAGGTCGCGCACCTTCATTCCGGTGGCCACGTGCTTCGAGGCGACCGGCGCCCACGCCAGCACGTCCCGCTGACGGTAGGTCACCACCTTGTCCAGGCCAGCGTCGGAGACGCGGCGCAACAGGGCCCCGGCGGTCAGGGCCTTGATGGTGGAGGCGAACGCGAACCGCTCGCCCGCGCGGTAGGTGACCTCCCGGCCGCTGCCGGTGTCCAGCACGTACACGCCGAGGCGGGCGTCGAAGCGCTGCTCAAGCCGGTGGAAGGAGTCAGCGGCAGGGACTGCGGAGGTGGTGGTGGAGGAGGGTTCGGGCCTGGGCGCCGGGGGCGTTCCTGCACATCCGGTCAGCAGCGCGGCCGCGAGGAGCGGGGCGGCGAGCCGGGCGGTGCGGGGCTTCGCGAAGAGCATGGCCGACAGCCTGCCGTCAGCCAATCCATGTGCGCAAAGACGGAATTGACCTCTTCCATGCGTTCTCCGCATACGATGCGGTGGTGGACTTGGTGGGGGCGTGCCGGGTGTTCGTGCAGGTGGGCGAGCGGGGGAGCTTCACCCTGGGCGCTGCGGCGTCCGGGGTGCCGCAGCCTGTCGCGAGCCGGCGGGTCGCCGCGCTCGAGAAGCACCTGGGCGGTCTTCTGTTCGACCGGTCCGGCCGCCGGGCCGCGCTGACCCCGTTCGGGCGGGACCTGCTCCCGTCAGCGAAGCGCCTGGTCGAGCTCGCGGACGCGCTGGAGTGCGATGCCGAGCAGGCCAGGCTCAGGCCGCTGCCCTTCGCGGTTCCCGAGATCTGCCCGGTCCGGCCGCTGGCCGTACTCGACGCGGCCGCCCGCGATCTGGGCATGGTCCTCGGCTTCCGGCCTGCGGGCCCCGCCGCGCGTTTGGACATGCTCAACGCCCATGAGGTGCGCCTGGCCCTCGTCGCCGTCCCGCCGCGCGAGGCCACCTGGGCCGTCCCCCTGGGTGTGGCCGCATCGTCCGGCACCGACCGGTGGCCCCTGAGCATCGAGGCGCTGCGGCCCCGGCGGGCACGGCGCACGTTCCGGCGGATATGGATCCAGCCGGAGGACGGCCTGCCCCACATCCGCGATCACCTGGAGCAGCTTGGCCACCGTGCGGCCCTGCTGCCCGCGCAGATCGCGCTCGCGCCCTCGCTCACCGCGGCCGTGTCCGAGACCCTCCGGGCCGACGCCCTGCTGCTGTGCTCGTCCGCGCAGGCCGACGAGTGGGGACTGTCCTGGCGTGCGCTGGCGGGCGATCCCGTCGCCCGCGGCTACCAGCTGCGCGCCGGCGGCGGCGTCGACGTACGGGGCGTGCGTGACGGGCTTGGGGCGCAGATCGCGCGCTGTCTGGGTGTGCCCTCCGAAGGCCGGGTGCGGCCATGACCGTCCACCAGGCCGTCCGGGAGCTCCAGGCCATGCTCAAGGACGCGGGACTGTCCGGCTCCTACCTCGTCCGGGACCTGGACACCGGCGACGAGCTCGGCATCGCCCCGGACATCGAGCTGCCGATCGCGTCGCTGGCCAAAATACCGCTCGCCCTGGCCGTGTCGGATCACATCCAGAGCGGGCGGATCGACGCGGCGGCCATGACCGACGTGCCTCCCGGGTGTGTCACGACACCAGGTCCGGTCGGGCTGAGCAGGTTCCGGCACCCGGCCCGGATCGCGGTCGAGGACCTGCTCTACCTCGCCACCGCGATGAGCGACAGCAGCGCGGCAGACGTTCTGTTCGGCCTGGTCCCGCCCGCCGAGGTCAACCGCGTCCTGGCGCGGTCCGGGATCACCGGCATCACCGTGCGCCACGCGATGGACGAGCTCACCCGGACCCCGGTGGAGCGGTTCGAGCCACGCGAGGTCCACCTCGCCCAGGCGCTGGCGATCGGTTCGCGTACCGCCGGACGCGGGCACCCGGTCCCCCAGCTGGACGTCAGCCGTGCGAACTCCGGGACCGCCCGGGCCTGCGTCGACCTCCTCCAGGCCCTGTGGGTTCCCACCCGTGTCCCCGACGCGGTCGCCGCACCGGTGCGCGCCCTCATGGGCCTGAACGTCATCCGGCACCGGCTCGCCCCCGACTTCAGCTCGGACGCCTCACGTTGGTCGCCCAAGACCGGCACCCTGCTCAATCTGCGCCACGAGATCGGGGTGGTCGAACACGACGACGGCTCCCGGTACGCCGTCGCGGCCCTGACGGAATCCACCGTGCCCGCGGCGGTCCAGCCGACGGCGGAGGCCGTGATGGCGCATGTGGCCCGCGCCCTGCACGACCGGCTGCGGGCACAGTGAGCCAGTGCCAGTGCCAGTGCCAGTGCCAGTGCCAGTGCCAGTGCCAGGTGTCGGGAGCCGGGTTCCGGGAGCCAGGACCCAGGAGCCGGGACCGGGGTGTCCGCCGCACTTCCCGGTCTGGTCTCCGGCTCGCTCCCGGGACGGACGGTCTGCGGCGGCCGTCGCGGGGCCCCGGGAAAGCGGGCAACGTACCGTCAGGTCGGACCGTGCGGAGCGGCGTTGGCATGAGGGTGACGTAGCGTTGCCCTTTTGGTGGTGCCCGCAAGGCACCGCGGAGCATCGTTGTGCCCTCATCACCGTGAGGGCTTCGAGGGGTGTTGGGATGAAGCTCTGCTTCCTCGTCGAGGAGCTGTACCGGTGTGACGGCATGCCGCTCGACGTGGTCCGGCGACTGTCGTCGTGGGGTCATCAGGTGGACGTGGTGCGGCCAGGCGGCTCACTGCTGCGGGTCTCGGAGGAGGTCCGGGCGGGGACGCACGACGCCTGGGTGCTCAAGACCGTGTCCGGCGGCCCCGGGCTCACCCTGCTGGAAGCCGCCGCGGCCGTGGGCCTGACCACGGTGAACGACGCGCGGTCGATACGCGCGGTGCGTGACAAGGTCCTCACCTCGATCATCGCGCGCCAGCACGGGCTGCCGGTTCCGCTGACCTATTCGGCGCCGCGGGCCTCGATGTTCGCGGACGTCCCCGGGGAACTGTTCCCCCTGGTGGTCAAGCCTGCCGACGGCAGCTCGGGGCGCGGGGTGCGGCTGGTGACGGACCCGGCGGGTCTGGCGGAGGCGGAGCAGCCGGGCGGGGGCCAGCTGATCGCCCAGCCCTACGTCCCCAACCCGGGCACGGACCTGAAGGTCTACTGCCTCGCGGGCGAATTCCACGCGACCCTGCGGCGGTCCCCGATCCACCCGGACGGACCGGCCGACGAAGGCCCGGTCCCGTTGTCCGCCGAGGTGTCCGCGATGGCGGCCGAGGTGGGAGCGGTCTTCGGCCTCGATCTGTACGGCATCGACGTGGTGCTCGGCCCCGACGGTCCGGTGATCGTCGACATCAACGACTTCCCGAGCTTCCGCCAGGTGCCCGACGCGGTGTCCCGGGTGGCCGGTGCCGTGCTCGACCTGGCCAGGGCCGGGGGCGGTGCCGGGCGTGGCGTACGGGCTCCGGCGGCGCACGTGCCCGCCGCGCCGCAGTTCTCCCTCGGGCGGCCCTACTCCCACCCCCGGCCGGTGGCCGCGCCGGGAGCCGTCCAGCTATGAGGGTGTGCCTGCTGACCGACAAGCCGGACCACCCGCTGCTCGCCGCGACGGCCGCGCTGCTGGACCGGTCGGGACACCGGGTGACCTTCCTCGACCCGGACGCCGGGCCCGTGGACCCCTGGGACCTGATCGCGCCGGACGGTCTCGCCGAGGTCTACCTCCTCAAGGCGCACACCCCGGCGGCGCTGGCCCTGGCCCGCCGCCTCGAAGCGCACGGCGCCCGGGTGGTGAACTCCGCCGCCGCGACCGCGCTGTGCCAGGACCGGGCACGGCTCGCCGAGGTGGCCGAGGCCGCGGCCCTGCCGGTGCCCCGCACCCGGACCCTGGCGGCCCTCGCCGACGTCCTCTCCGGCGCGCAGCGGCCGGAGCACGGCTATCCGGTCATGGTCAAGAGCCGCCACAGCCGCCGCGCCGACCTGGTGGCCCGCGCCGACAGCCCCGACGGGCTGCGGGAACTGGCCGGTGCCTGGCCCGACGAGCCGGTCGTCCTGCAGGACTTCGTCCCGAACAGCGGCTGGGACCACAAGCTGTGGGTGATCGCGGGGGAGGTGTTCACCGCGGTGCGGCCCACGCCGGTGGACGCCCCGCCCCGGGTCGCGCACCGTACCCCGCTGGTGCGTGACCTGCCCGCCGCCTGGACCGCGACCGCCCTGCGCGTGGGCGAACTCTTCGGCCTGGACGTCTACGGCGTCGACCTGCTGGACCGCGAGGGCGGGCCCGTCGTCGTCGACGTCAACGCCTTTCCGGGCATCCGCGGCCCGAGGGGTGCCCCCGAGGCTCTGGCGGCCCTGGCGCTGCGAGGGGCCTGAGGGCGGTGCCCGGCCGGCCGGGCACCGCCCTCAGGCGGAGGTTCCTCGAAGGCGGCGCCCGGCCGGTGCCGTGGCGGCGCGGGGATCAGTGGAAGGTCAGGGAGGCGGAGCCGGGCTCGGCGGTGATCGACCCCGGGCAGAGGAAGCTGCCGGAGCTCTTGGAGGCCGTGAAGGTCTGGTTCTTGTAGGAGCGGGTGGAACCGTCGCGGGTCCAGCCGACGTTCGTGGCACGGTAGCTGCACGAGATGATGCTCTGCTTGACGGTGATGTCGATCAGGTCGGACGTCGCGAGGCCCGCCGCGTCGTTGAACGTGACCGCCGGGTTGTTGTTGAGGGTGGCGCTCGCACCGCCGCCGCAGCTCACGCCGCTGTTGACGGTGGTGCGGTCGATGGTCAGGGCCGCGGGCGGGGCCGCGCTGGCGGTGGCCCCGGCCCAGGTGCAGGTGCTGCCCGCGGCCGTGATGCTGCCGTCGACCTGAGAGGCCGTGGGGCCCAGCGCGCTCGCCGCCGTCGAGGCGCCGACGATGACTGCGACGGCCAGAGCGGTGACGCAGGAGATTTTCGGTGTGAGCCTCATGTCACTCCTTCGTGCCGCGTCCTTGTGTGTGTGGGGGCGAGCGGTGCCTCGTCCGCGTGCGCGGCGGGGAGCGGACGAGCGTGTGCCAGGGACGGTCCCAGAAATGCCGATGAATGTCAGGTGCGCGTCAAGAATTGGCTGGATGGTGTGCCCGGCGGGACCGCGGATCACGGCGCGGTCCCGGTCCGGGCGGCGCGGGGACCGCTCAGCTCCGGTTCGCGTACACGATGAGGTTGTCCACCGGGTGGCCCTGGGCGTCGAAGGCTCCGTCGCACGTGATCAGGCGCAGAGTGCGGGCGCTGGTGGCGCCGTAGACCTTCCGGGTCGGGAACGCCTTCTTGCTGACGGTCTCGGTGCCGGTGACCTTGAAGTGGAGTTCCGCGCCACGGTCGTTGCGCACCGCGATGTCGGCGCCCTTGGCGATCTTCCTCAGGTCGTGGAAGACGGCCTTCCCGAAGCGGGTGTCGTTGTGCCCGATGATGACCGCCGCACCGGGCTCGCCGGGCGTGGCGCCGCCGGTGTACCAGCCCGCGGTCATGCCCTTCTCGGCGGGAGGGACCTCGACGGTGCCGTCCTCGTTGAGGCCGAGACGCATCAGCTCGCTGTCGATCCCGAGCGACGGGACGGCGACGCGGACGGGGACGGCCGCCGGGGACCGGGAGCCCGCGGGCGTCCGGCTCTCCGCCGTACCCGCCTCCCGCCCGGCGCCGGGGGCGGCGCTCGTACCGCTGCGGGGTGAGGTTCCGGACGCGTCGTCCCCGGCGGCGGAGCAGCCGGCGAGGAGCAGGCAGGCGGACAGCGGCAGCGCGGCACGCCGGAGCGAGGAGGGGGTACGGGGCATGGGAGCTCCAGGTCTGGGCGGGGAATCGAGGGTGGCGCCGCCCGGGAACGGGCGGCGCCACATGGGGATTTCGGCAGGTCAGCCGTTGTTCTGGGCCGCCGAGCGGCGACGCAGGACGAAGGTGCCCGCCCCGGCGAGCAGCAGCGCGCCGGCGGCCGGTCCGGCGAGTGCGGTGGTGTGGTCGCCGGAGGCCCCGGCCGGGCGCTCACCGGCGTTGACACCGCCGCGCGGGGTGGTGCCCGCCCCGGCCGCGGTCCTGGCCGGGACCGGGGTCGGGCTCTCGCCCGCGGCGACCCCGCCCCGCGGGACGACCGCCGGGCGTCCGGTCACCTCGGAGGTGGTTCCGGCGGACGCCTTGGCCCGGTCCGCCGCAGCGGCGGACCGCTGCACCGACGGGGCGGCGGGCTTGGGCGTGGTGTCGGCGAAGGCCGCGGCGGAGGGGATGAGTACCGCGCCCGCCGCGACGGCGGCGAGGACAGTGGTGCGCAGGAGACGGTGGGGCATGGGATGACTCCATTCCAGGTCGGCCTCGGTGCTGTCCGGAACCGTTCGGTAGCGGGCGCGAGGCATGCCGACAGGCTGGCGTGAAGTTGTGAGGAAGCTGTCAGATCCGTGTGGTCGGGGCATCAGGCCCGGCCGGCGCCCCGGCGGTCATCCCCGTCGGCCGCGTCCGCACCGGCTCCGGCGGCGGGCAGCCGGAGGGTGAACACCGAGCCCTTCCCCTCGGTACTGGTCACCCCCGCCGAACCGCCGTGCCCCTCCACGAGCTTCCGTACGATCGCCAGCCCCAGCCCGCTGCCCCCGGTGCGGCGGCTGCGCGACTTCTCGGCGCGCCAGAAGCGGTCGAAGACGTACGGCAGATGCTCGGCCGGGATCCCGCTGCCGGTGTCGGCGACCTCGATCACGACCTCCCCGGCCAGGTCGTCCCCGTCCGGCGGCACCGGCGCGCGGTGGGCGCGCAGCGTCACCCGCCCGCCCGGCGGGGTGTGGCGTACCGCGTTGGAGACCAGGTTGCCGATCGCCTGGCGCAGCCGCACCGGATCGGCCCACAGCACACCGCAGGCCGCGGCCTCGGCCGTGAGCGCGACCCCCGCCGTCTCGGCCCGCCCCTGGTGCGCCGCGGCGACCTGGGCCAGTACGTCCTCGACCCGTACCGGCTCGGGGTGCAGCCGCAGCGCACCCGCGTCCGCCGCGGCGAGGTCCTGGAGGTCGTCGATGATGTGCTGCAACTGCACGGCCTCCGTGTGCAGCGAGGCGATGAACGCCGGGTCCGGCTCCGCCAGGCCGTCCTGTGCCGCCTCCAGCCAGCCGCGGATGTTGCTCAGCGGGGTCCGCAGCTCGTGGGCGACATCGCTGACCATGTCCTTGCGCTGCGCCTCCAGGCGCGCCCGGTGGTCGGCCATGTCGTTGAACGCGGCGGCGAGCCGCCCGATCTCGTTGTCGTCGCTGACCAGTACGGGCGCGGAGTCGGCCCCGTCCCGCATCCGCTGCGCCGCGCCGGTCAGGGCGCGCAGCGGCCGTACCAGCCGTGACCCGGCGAGGACGGTGGCGCCGACGGTGAGCGCCAGGACGAGCGCCGCAGCGCCCGCGATCTTCGCGGTGTTCGTGGGGGAGAGGTCGAAACCCGGAACGGTCGTGCCGTCCTCGGTGCTGATGAACAGCAGCGCGGGCGAGGCGACATAGGAGCTGAGCTGCTCGCGCCGCGCGGTGTCCACGCAGGAGGCGGTGGCCCGGTCGTCCTCTCCGGTGCGCACGCTCGGCACGGGGGCGGGAGGCTGCCGGGAGGCCATGCTGACGCCGGCCGGCCTCGCGCGGGTGCCGTCGTCCCAGGACAGATCCGGGCTGAGGTGGATGCCTGCGCGTTTCTGGCGTTTGAGGCAGGCGTTGGCGAGAGCGTCGAGCGCGTTCAGCGCCGTGCGTTCGGCCGGGGTCGGGGCGTCCAGTTCCGTGGACGCGCACCGGTCGTCCGGCACCCGGTCCGGGTCCTTGCCGACCAGTTGCACCCGGGGGCGTCCGCTCGGGCCGTGGACCACGTCCGCCGCGATCCCGATCCGGCTCAGGCAGGCCGCGTACCGCTCGGCGGTGCGCCGCAGGGCCGTGCGCTCGGCGACGGGCAGGAGGAACGGGCCGACCGCCCGCGGGTCGACCCGCCCGGCGGCGCCGCCCGTCCCCTCGGCCGTCCGGGACAGCGCGGTGTCCACCGACAGCGGATCGACGATCGCCGACGCCTGCGGCGGCAGCTCGGGCGACGAGGGGCGGGCGGCGGAATCGGCGAGCGGGGCGCGCCGCTGCGTGGTGAGCGCGATCCGCCGACCGGACTGCCGGGCCAGCTCGCGTACCGTGCCGTCGACGCCGTCCCAGGTGGGGTGGGCCGCCGCGTAGCCGAGCAGGGTGTCGTAGATCCGGGCGTCCGCCGTCAGATTCTGGCCCTGTTCCTGTTTGATGGCGCCGGAGGTGGTCTGTACGGCGATCCAGGCGGTGGCCGCCACCGAGCACGCGGCCACCAGCGCGGACACCGTCAGCAGCCGCCCGAACAGGCTCCCGCGCAGCGACAGCCGGACCCGCCGCCGTTCCTCACGACGCACGCGGGGCGCTCCCGGCCGGGTCCGTCAGCTTGTAGCCGACGCCGAAGACGGTCAGCAGCCGCACCGGGCGGCGCGGCGCGGGCTCGATCTTCTTGCGCAGGTTCATGATGTGGACGTCGACCGTGCGGAAACTGACGTACCGGTCGAAGCCGTGCAGCTCCTCCAGGAGCCGCTGCCGGGTGAAGACCCGGTCGGGTTCGGTCGCCATGGCGACCAGGATCCGGAACTCGCCCGGCGTGCAGTCCACCGCCCGGCCCTCGACCCGGACCTCGTGCCGCTCCGGGTCGACGAGCAGCGCACCGACCCGCAGCGCCGGGTCCGCGGCGGGGCCGGTGCCCGGCCCGCCCCGGCGGCTGCGCCGCAGCAGGGTCCGTACCCGGGCCATCAGCTCACGGGGGCTGTACGGCTTGGTCATGTAGTCGTCCGCGCCGAGGTCGAGCCCCAGCAGCAGATCGTCCTCGGTGCTGCGGGCCGTCAGCATCAGCACCGGCAGCTCGCGCTGCTCGGCCCGCAGGACCCGTACGACGTCGAGGCCGTCGGCCCGCGGCATCATCACGTCGAGTACCAGCAGATCGGGCTCCCGGTGCCGGACCTCGGCGAGGGCGGAGAGCCCGTCGCCGACGGCCGTGACCGTATGACCCTCGTGTTCGAGGTAGCGGCGGACGAGTTCGGCCTGCTTCGCGTCGTCCTCGGCGACTATGACATGTGCGCACACCCGAACGATCGTAGAGGACCGCGCACCGGCCGCCCGGAGCCCGGTGGGCTACCGGGCCGAGGCCACCAGCGGATAGTGGTCGGAGAGGTTGGTGTACGTGTAGCTCGTGCCCCAGCTGCTCACGGTCCAGGGCGCGCTCTCCTCCTTGACCACGTCGTTCGTCCAGCCGGCTGGACGCGCGTGCCCGGCACGGTGCAGCACGTGGTCGAGGTCCTCGCGCGGGTCGTCGGGGTAGCGGTCGGCGGCGATCGAGTTGTCCCGGGTGTCGAAGGAGTACGGGTGTCCGGTGCGGGCGTCGGGAGCGGACAGTCCGCCGTTGCCGAGCATCGACGCGTACTCCGAGGAGCGCGAGTCGACGTTGAAGTCGCCCGCCACGATGACCTGTTCGGAGGCCGGAATGTCCTTGGCGTCGAGGAAGGCGTCGATCTGACGGAACTGCAGGGCGCGCTTGGCAGCCGCCTCACCCGCCTTGCACCCGGAGTCGGTCGACTGGGTGTGCGTGCCCACGACGTGGACCCGGACGCCCCGCACGTCCAGCTCGGCGTAGGCGAACCCCTTGTTCGACCAGCTGTCGCTGCCGCAGGCGTCCTTGTAGATGAACTGCTCCTTGCGCACGACCGGCCACTTGCTCAGCACCGTGACCCCGCCGTCCTCCGGGGTGAGCGCGGAGTACGCCCCGCCGGTCGCGTCCCAGCCGCTCTTGCTCCGGCCCACCACCGGGGTCTGGTAGGGGTAGCGGTCCGAGGCGGCGCGCAGCAGCGCGTCCGAGGCGGAGTTGTCGAACGCCTCCTGGAGGACGACGACGTCGTTGCCCTGGAAGAACGTCGTCTTCGGGATCTGCGCCGCGCGGTGGTCCTGGCCCCAGTTCGGGTACAGGTTCTTGCTCATGAGGAACGTGTTGTACGTGAGGACGCGCAGCGACGGGGTGTCGGCCGCCGCGGCCTGCGGCGCGGTGGCGGACAGGCCCGCCGCGGCGAGCGCTCCGGCCAGAACGGCGCCGGAGAGGCGGCGGATCGCGGGGTTCGGCACGGGGTCTCCTGATGCGGAAGAGGGGGCGGATGGTGGCGCGTCCCCATCCAAGCAAAGGGAGTTACCCATGGGTAGACATCTGGTGCCGACGGTCTGGCCGCAGCCGGAACGGCAGGGCGCGCGGTGAACGGACCCGCCGGGCCGTACGGTCCGTGGGCCCGCCGCCGCTCCTTGGGCCGGTGCGCCTCCGTCAGTTCCTCGTGCGCCGCCCGTACGTCCTCGGCGCGTGCGGTGACGATCTCCTGCCGGGCGGGGACCGTGGTGCCGCCGCGCTTCATGGGATCCGGCCCGTTAACTCGCGTGACGTCCAGGTAGGTTAGGGCCAGATTTTGATCACTTTCGTGCCCGGAGGCCTCATGAGCGAGCAGCAGTCGCCCGTCACCCCGTCCGCCCAGCGGGTGTCCGACCGGATCGACACCACCCGGCCTCATTCCGCCCGCTTCTGGAACTACTTCGTCGGCGGCAAGGACAACTACGAGGTCGACCGGGAGATCGGTGACCAGATCAAGGCCTTCTTCCCCGGCCTGGTCGATGTGGCGGTGGCCGGGCGTCAGTTCCTGGGCCGCTCGGTCCGCCACCTGGTGCGCGACCACGGCGTACGGCAGTTCCTGGACATCGGCACGGGTCTGCCCACCGCGGACAACACCCACCAGGTGGCCCAGGACCTCGCGCCCGAGGCGCGCATCGTGTACGTGGACAACGACCCGCTGGTGCTGACGCACGCGCGGGCGCTGCTGACCAGCTCCCCCGAGGGCGTCACCGACTACATCGACGCCGACTTCTACGACCCGGACACCATCCTCGCCGGGGCGGCCGCGACCCTCGACTTCGACCGTCCGGTAGCTCTGATGCTGCTCGGCATCCTCGGCCACGCGGACAGCTTCGACAAGGCCCGCGAGGTGGTCGGCCGGCTGATGGACGGGCTGCCGTCCGGCAGTTACCTGGTGGTGTACGACGGAACCCGCACCAGCGAGGGCATGATCGCCGCGGAGAAGGCGTACATCGAGAGCGGTGCGGTGCCGTACTACGTCCGCGAGCCCGCGGAGATCGCCACCCTCTTCGACGGGCTGCGGATCCTCGACCCGGGCTTCGTCCGGCTCAGCGAGTGGCAGCCCGACGCCGACAGCGCGCAAGTGCCCGCGGACGTCGACGCGTTCGGAGGCATCGGCGTCAAGGAGTGAGACATCCCGGCGGCTCCCGCCGTCGGCCGCGCACGCGTGCGACC
>NZ_JBHVVM010000019.1:0-161322 GCF_042883525.1 Streptomyces sp. NPDC058195 | reverse complement strand
GTGGGAACCTGCCCCGGCCTTGCTGGGACCGCGTTCCGCCGCATAGTTGCAGGCCAGACAACGAGAGTCGTTCATAGCCAGGCTCAGCAGATTGGCCAGGCTTTCGTTGCTCACGACATCTCCCATTCCCAGGGTGTCCGTTGTGTCCCGGGCATAGCTCATCAGGCCAAAGGCCAGGTGACAAGGGTCTGCCCGGAAATGGTTTAGACCTGTGTCCCGTGAGGTGCGTGCATCCGGTGCGTCTCATGTGCCGGGACATGGCCCTGCCGTCCGCGCCGCGTACGACGCGATGCCGTGCGGCATGGGGCGGCGCGACCTGTGTGGTGCGATGCGGGGGCAGGACCACAAGCTCTCACGGACCGGGGACGGCGGTGGTTCAGACGCCGGTGCGTTCGCGTTCGTCCGAACCGGTGGGTCCGCCCGGATCCGCCGGATCCACACGGTCGAAGACCTGGTCGGGATCCAGCCCGCTGCTCGCGCCCTCGGCCAGCAGATACGCCTGCGCCTCGCCGACGTGGAAGTACATCCCGTGCAGCCGGAGCGTTCCCTCGGCGAGCCGTCGCGCCACCGATTCGTGTGCCCGCAAATGGTCCAGCTGCTGGACCACATTGGTGAGGCAGAGCTGCTCCAGCGCATCGGCCGGAAGCCGCCCGGAGATCCGGGCCCAGGCGTGGTGCCGGGACGCCATCCGTTTCAGGCTCGGCAGCCCGTGTCTCAACCACCGCCACAGGGACGTGGGGGGATTGTCCGCGTCGGGTCCTGCACCGAGCAGTGCCTGCATCGCTCCGCAGCCGGAGTGCCCGCAGACGGTGATCGATTCCACCTTCAGCACGTCCACCGCGTACTCGATCGCCGCGCCCACCGAATGGTCGCCCGACTCGGCGTTCGGCAGCGGCACCAGATTGCCGATGTTGCGCACGGTGAACAGATCACCGGGCCCGCTCGCCGTGATCATGCTGGTGACCAGGCGGGAGTCGGCGCAGGTGATGAACAGCTGGGACGGACGCTGGCCCTCGACGGCCAGCCTGGCCAGCTCGGCTCGCACCAGGGGGGCGGTGTTGCGCTGGAACGAACTGAGGCCGCTGATCAGCCGATGGCCATCCGGGCGGCGCGGGGCCCCGGGAGCGGCTCCGGCGTCGGCCCCGGGGCGGAGGCCGGCGGGAAGGCCGACGTCGTCAGGGGCGCTGTCGCGGGAACCGGCGTGGGGGTGGGCATGAGGCGGGGCGTGGGGTGCGGGTGCCGGGCCGGTGTGGTGCTGGAAGCTGGCGAGGGGTGCGCTCTCGGCCGCGGCCGGGTCCGGGGCCGCGCACTGGGCAGGGCCCGGACCCGCGCACGGGTTTGTGCCTGTGCCCGGTGCGGTGCCTGGCGTGGGGGCCGGGGCACGTACGGGGACACCGGGCCCGTCGTGGCAGTGGTGGTTGCGCCACGGTGTCCAGGGGCGGCAGCAGGAGTGCGCCGCGGAGGTGCGCCCCGAGATCCGGCCACCGGACCGGCCGGTGAACACGGCCTTGCCGCCATGGGCGGTCTGGGCGGTGCTCCAGTCATGGATCGCCTCGTACGCCGCGTGGTCCATGAAGAAGCCGTCCAGCTCGACGACGACATCCCCGTCCTGAGGCAGTTGGCCGAGCGTACGGCTGAGCCGGGGCACGGCGAGGAACGTGAGCTGTCCTCGTACGACGACCAGATGCCGGTTGCCCTGATCGGTCACCGTGATCCCGGTCCTGGCCAGCCGGTGCAGCGCGACCGCCACCGCCACCGCGATGCCGATCGTCACCCCCTTGAGTACACCGAAGAGGATCACGCCCGTGATCGTCGCCGCGTACACCAGGAACTCACGGTGCTTATGGACGTTGCGGATGTGGGCGAGGCTCACCATCTGGATGCCGACCATCATCACCAGCGCGGCGAGCGCGGCCAACGGGATCCACTCCAGCACGGTGACCATCAGCCCGGTGGCGAGCAGGACCCAGACGCCGTGCAGCACGGTGGCGGCCCGCGTCTTGGCCCCGGCGCGTACGTTCGCCGAGCTGCGCACCGCGCCACCGGACACGGCCAGCCCGCCCACCAGCCCGGACAGGACGTTGGCGATGCCCTGGGCGCGCAGCTCACGATCGAGATCGGACCGCCGGGCGGGCAGCACGGGCGCGGTGGACTCGGTGGACGTGGCGGGCGAGGACGACGATGAGGACGCGGCCGACAGCTTGTCCACCGCCACGGCCGCGAGCAGCGACTCCAGACTGGCCACCAGCATCATCGTGAACATGGCGGTGGCCAGGGCGAGGACCGGGCCCTGAGGCATCTCCGGCAGGGCGTGCGAGCGCCAGGACGGCAGGTCGACCCGGGCGATGCCGGGGGCGGCGACCGCGGCTACGGCCGTAGCTGTCACCACTGCGGCGAGGGCGGTCGGAGCACGGCGTACGCCCCTGCCGATCCGGCCAGGAATCCGGGGCCACAGCACCAGGACGGCTATGGTCAGCAAACCGATGAGCGGGGCGGCCGGGCCCACCCGGGCCAACTGATCGGGAAGAGCCAGGGTGTTGGCGACGGCCGAGCTCTGCGGGGAGCCGCCGAGCACGATGTGCAACTGGGCCAGGGCGATGGCCACGCCGATGCCGGCGAGGGTGCCGTGGACGATGGCGGGGCTGACGGCGAGGGCGCTGCGCGCCGCCCGTAGCGACCCAAGCAGGACCTGCAGAAGTCCGGCACCGATAGTGATCGCGCAGGTGGTGCGCCAGCCGTAGATCTGGATGAGCTCGGCGGTGACGACTGTCAGGCCGGCGGACGGGCCGCTGACCTGCAGAGGGGTGCCGCCGAGCAGTCCGGCGACGATGCCGCCGATCGCGGCGGAGATGAGACCGGCCTCCAGCGGTGCGCCCATGGCGACGGCGAGGCCGAGCGACATGGGGACGGCGAGCAGGAAGACCGTGATCGATGCGGACAGATCGGAGCCCGCGATACGGAAGCGTCCGCCGCGCGATGGCGGCGGGCTGTGCGGTTGCTTGGCTCCCGAGTCGCGCGGGGGGCGCGAGCAGCGGGACGTGCGGTTACGGCGAGTGGGGACGCAAGCAGACATGTTCCCGTCTCCTCCGGGGCAGCGCGGTCGCGGAATGTGGGACGCGGCCGTGGGTCACGGCATGCAGCGGCGGGATTTCTCAACTCTCGGTAAATAGACCGTAATGGAGAGTAAAGATCTGTGTCCATGCTTGAGTTCAAATATCCGATTCAGCCACCCAATCGGGTGAATAAGCATCTTTTCATTCGGACTGTCGTGCCGATCCTGCGGAACTGTGTGCGAACGTGACCGCGCCGCGTCGGCATTTCGGCGCAAAGTACCTGCAGGGAAGAGGTGGGCTGATGGCAGCCACCATGACGGGAGCCGCCGCGAGGAGAGTCGCTGCGAAGAGGAGTCCCGCGAGGAGCGTTTGCGCGAGGAAGGGGACTGCGAGGAAGGGGACCGCGAAGAAAGGGCCTGCGAGGCGGGCCGTCACCGGGCGCTTCGCGCTGGGCGCCGCGGCCGTCGCGCTGACCGCGGGCGTGGCCGGGTGCTCCTCCGGTGTGGATGCCGGAGCCGGGGCGGGCGGGCCCGGGGCGGCGAAGCTGGCCCCCGGCCCGAAGCAGCCGCTCGCGGGTGCGGAGAAGCAGGCCCCGGACTTCGCGCCCAGCACCGTGCTCCGGCTCATCGGCGACGGTTCCACCGCCTTCACCGGCCGCCAGCCGAGGCAGCCCGTGGCCGTCCGCATGGCGTCCGGTCAGAAACCCCCGCAGTTCGTGGTGTTCTCCTGGGACGGCGCGGGTGAGGACAGCCAGAAGCTCTTCTCGCACTTCCGTGAGGTCGGCAAGAAGTACCACGCGACCATGACGTACTTCCTCAGCGGCGTGTACGTGCTGCCGAAGGACAAGCGGGAGCTGTACGACCCGCCGAAACACAACGCGGGCAGCTCCGACATCGGTTTCAACGACACCGGAGGAATCCGCGACACCCTCACCCAGGTGCGCGGGGCGTGGCAGGACGGAAATGAGATCGGCACGCACTTCAACGGCCACTTCTGCGGCCCCGGAGGTGGCGGCACCTGGTCCGTCGGCCAGTGGAAGAGCGAGATCAGCCAGGCCAAGGCCTTCGTGAAGAACTGGAAGTCCAACGATCCCGGTCTCGCGCGGGAGAAGCCGCTCCCCTTCGACTACGACAAGGAACTCATCGGCGGCCGCACTCCCTGTCTCGAAGGGCGGGAGAACATGGTGGCCGCAGCGCGGACGATGGGCTTCCGCTACGACTCCAGCGGGGTCAACAACCAGGTCTGGCCGCAGAAGAAGGACGGCGTCTGGGACCTCTCGATGCAGCTCGTACCCGTGCCGGGCCGCGCGTTCGAGACCCTGTCGATGGACTACAACTTCATGTTCAATCAGTCAGGCGTGACGCAGGGCGACCCGGGCATGCACGCGTACTGGGGCAACCAGATGCGCGACGGCCTGCTCCGGGCCTTCGACCGCTCGTACGACGGGAACCGCGCCCCGCTGATCATCGGCAACCACTTCGAGTCCTGGAACGGCGGTACCTATATGCGCGCCGTCGAGCAGACCATCGCGACGGTCTGCACCAGGAAAGATGTGCGCTGTGTGTCCTTCCGGCAACTGGCCGACTGGCTGGACGCGCAAGACCCGGCGACGCTGGCGAAGCTCGGCACGCTCGACGTCGGCCAGGCTCCCGAGCGCGGGTGGACCGCGTTCCTCGGCGGTACGGGCGAGGCCGGTCGCTAGAGCGGGGGCCAGGAGCCGGGTCCGCCAGAAGGCACCTCGGGCGGACACCGGCTCCCCGGCGGGACTCAGACAGGCTGAGCGGCGCCGTCCTGCGCGTAGCGCTCGTCGAGGACGAAGGCGGGGTCGACCTGGGCGGCCAGGTCGGCGCCCGTCTTCTCGTTGCCCCAGCTCTCCGCGTTCTTCAGGTGGAAGTGCACCATCTGCCGTGTGTAGCGCCCCCAGTCCCGCTGCTCGTACGAGTCCTCCGCGGCGTTCTGCAGGGCCTGGAGCGCCATCCGGTTCTCCGCCTCCAGCAGTTCGAAGCGGGAAGGGCGGCCCTTCTCCATCGCCCGTACCCAGTCGGAGTGCCCGACGGTGACCAGCAGGTCGTCACCCACCTCGGAGCGCAGGAACTCCAGGTCGTCCTCGCCCTGAACCTTGTTGCCGATGACCTTCAGCGCGACCCCGAAGTCCCGCGCGTACTCCTTGTACTGGCGGTAGACGGAGACGCCCTTGCGGGTCGGTTCGGCGACCAGGAACGTCATGTCGAAGCGGGTGAACATCCCCGAGGCGAAGGAGTCCGAACCGGCGGTCATGTCGACGACCATGTAGTCGTCGGGACCGTCGACGAGATGGTTGAGGCAGAGCTCGACCGCGCCGACCTTGGAGTGGTAGCACGCCACGCCCAGATCCGACTCGGTGAACGGGCCGGTGGCCATCAGCCGGATCTCCCCGTCGTCCAGCCTGACCGTACGCGCGCAGGCGTCGTAGACCGGGTTGTCCTCGCGGACCCGCAGCAGCCGGGAGCCCTCGCCGGGTGGTGTCGTCTTGATCATCGTCTCACTGGAGGCGATACGCGGATTGGCGCCGCGCAGATAGTCCTTGATCAGCGGCAGGTGCGCACCCATAGCGGGCAGCGCGGCGGCCTCCTGGTCGTCGAGGCCGAGCGCGGCCCCGAGGTGCTGGTTGATGTCGGCGTCGACGGCGACGACATGGGCTTCATTGGCGGCGAGATGGCGGATGAAGAGCGAGGACAGCGTCGTCTTGCCGCTGCCGCCCTTCCCTACGAAAGCGATCTTCATGTTCACCTAGGGTAGCCGGGTGATCGCGATCCGCTGTCGCACTTCGTGAAGAAGGCCACTCCCGGGCGGTATCGGCACGGGGGGCGCGTAGCCTCCCTACTTATGAGTACGACTGCCTCTGATCCGCTCGCCGCCCTCGGCGCCCTGCCGGGTGTCGCCGATGCGGTGGACTCCGTACGCAAGGCCGTCGACCGGGTCTACGGTCACCGCGTCATGCGGCGCCGCAGCAATGAGGTCACCGCGGAGGCCGCGTTGCGCGGCGCTCGCGGATCGGCGGCACTCTCGGGCGCCGACTGGAATCTGGAGGAGGTGCGTCGGCGCGCCGACTTCAGCGGTGACGGCGAGGCGCAGGTGATCGGGGCGGCCCTGCGACTGACGGCCGAAGCGGGGCAACTGCTCTCCATCTGGCGGCAGTCGCCGTTGCGGGTGCTCGCGAGGCTGCACCTGGTCGCCGCCGGTGGAGCGGCCCCCGACGACGCGGTCGGCCGCCCGAGGCTGGCGGGCGAGCCCGTGGACGAGCCGCTGATCGAGGCACCGCTGCCGTCGGCCGAGGAAGTGGCCGGTCGGCTGGAGGGGGTGTCCGGGCTGATGCTCGCGGGGACGTCCGCGCCCGCGCTGGTGGTGGCGGCGGTCGTCCACGGTGAGCTGCTGGCCCTGCGCCCCTTCGGCTCGTACAACGGTCTCGTCGCGCGGACCGCTGAGCGGATCGTGCTGATCGGGAGCGGTCTCGATCCCAAGTCGATCTGCCCCGCCGAGGTGGGTCACGCCGAGCAGGGGCGGGCGGCGTACGTCGCGGCGTTCGAGGGCTATCTGTCCGGGACGCCGGACGGGATGGCGGCCTGGATCGCGCACTGCGGACGCTCAGTGGAGCTGGGTGTCAGGGAGTCGACGGCGGTGTGTGAGGCCCTGCAGCGCGGAGCCGCCTGACCGCACGCCGTCTGACCGCACGGCGGCCGGTGGATCGCACGGCCGTTTGACTGCACGGCGGCCGGTGGATCGCTGGGGCGCTGGGCGCGGCCTGGTAAATCCACTGGAGTAACTTCACCGAGGTGTTTCGAAGAATTCTCCAGACACCGATGTGAGACGGTGACGCGGAGCATTGAGCCGAGGGGTCGACGTGACTCCGCGACCGGGTGGAAAAGGTTGCGGCGGTACCGTCCTCGGTACCGCCGCTGGCATGTCTACCCAGTTACCATGCGTCCTCGATATGTGCCCATCAGGTCGGGATGCTTTGCCCGTTCCCTGGTGCGGCTGGCCCGTAATCGACGGGTCGACGTCGCGTGGGTGCTCGGTTTTCATGCTCGGTCCGTGGGGCCGTCTCTGCGTTACAGGTAATCCTCTCGGATGTCCTTGGTCTCGCGGGCCGTTGAGTCATTTGTACTCCAGAGCCGGGATGAGCGGTAGTGGAGGCCCCACTTCTTTACTTTTAGGTTCAATTACGGGCGGGTTGGGTAATTCGGCACCCCGCGTCCCGCCGCCCTGGTGAGTGGCGGGGCGGCGGATCGCGAGGAGGGACGGACACGCGGGCCGACGTGGGCCGGAGCCACGTCCCCCTGTGCGCCGGGGGCGTACGTCAGGCGGAGCCCGCGGCGGCGCGTCGGCGGGAGGTGTACCAGACGAGTCCGGCCGTGACGGCCGCCGCTCCCACCGCTGCCGCCGCGACCAGCGTCGGGCGTGGCGGCAGGGAGAAAGTGGGTAGCCGCTGCTTGAGCCGGACCGGCCTGTTGAACACGAGAATCGGCCACTCGCGCAGAGTCGCCTCGCGCCGCAGCGCGCGATCCGGGTTGACCGCGTGCGGATGGCCCACCGACTCCAGCATCGGTACGTCGGTCGCGGAGTCGCTGTAGGCGTAGCAGCGCGAGAGGTCGTATCCCTCCGACACCGCGAGGGACTTGATCGCCTCGGCCTTGGTGGGGCCGTACGCGTAGTACTCGACTTCGCCGGTGAAGCAGCCGTCGTCTCCGACGACCATGCGGGTCGCGACGACCCGGTCGGCGCCGAGCAGTTCGCCGATCGGCTCGACGACCTCGGCGCCCGAGGTCGACACGATCACCACATCGCGTCCGGCGGTGTGATGTTCTTCGATGAGCGTCGCGGCTTCGTCGTAGATGATGGGGTCGATCAGATCGTGGAGGGTCTCGGCAACGATTTCCTTCACTTGCTGGACGTTCCAGCCCTTGCAGAGCGCGGAGAGATATTCCCGCATCCGCTCCATCTGGTCGTGATCTGCACCCCCGGCAAGGAACACGAACTGTGCGTACGCAGTGCGCAGTACTGCGCGGCGGTTGATCAGCCCGCCTTGGTAGAAGGACTTGCTGAAGGTCAGCGTCGAAGACTTCGCAATGACCGTCTTGTCCAGGTCGAAGAAGGCAGCTGTGCGCGGCAAGAAGCGGTTTTCCACAAGGCAGAGCATAGGGGGACGCCATTCGGCGTAAACCCCGGCGCGTGGGTTTGCTTGAGAAGGCTCTCGGGTACACCATGGAAGTCACGGATCGTTCGCGACCGTGCTAACCCGGTCCGGCTCCTCCCCCCCCGAGTCGGCCGTGGGGACGACCCCCGCTCTCCCCCCCGGCGGGGGTCGTCGCATGTCCGGACGCGTTTCTTCCGTTCGGGATCAAGCATTCCGCCTCCATTTCGACTGCGACGGCCCGCTGGTCGATCCGCCCGTAACCACCCTGCCTCGCTACCGTGCGTAGTGGAAGGGCTGCGCTCCGAGAGTCGCCGGTTTGAGCGACTGAGTTATTCACAACGGCGGAGTTATCCACAGTTTTCAAGCAAGATCCACACGATTTTCCGCATCGCTGCACGGTGATTCCAGCCGCGAAGTCCGCGGGTCGTGGAATCGCCGGACCCGGAACGACCCGGGGCACCGCGAACCACGACGGAGGTGCAGTGGGAAGGGGTGGAGATCGTGGCCGAGACCCTTGCGCGGGATCTTTCGCCTGCCGCCGGAGCGCGGCGGTGCGGACCGTTGATCGTGACCGAGGATGTGGACCTGCTCGACGACCTGCTGCGGCTGTGCGCTGCGGCCGGGGCGGAGCCGGACGTGCTGCCCTCGCCGCCCGAGGACAGGGGCGGCTGGGAGCGGGCCCCGATGGTTCTCGTGGGCGACGACGCCGCCCGGCGATGCCGCGGGGCGGTGCGCAGGCGGGGCGTGATGCTCGTCGGCCGGGGACAGGACGTCCCGGAGGTCTGGCGCCGCGCCGTGGAGATCGGGGCCGAATATGTTCTGCGGCTGCCCGAATCGGAGAGCTGGCTCGTCGACCAGATCGCCAATGCGGCGGAGGGCGTGGGCCGACCGGCACTCACCGTGGGCGTGATCGGTGGCCGGGGCGGCTCGGGCGCCTCCACGCTGGCCTGCGCCCTCGCGGTGACCTCGGCCGGAGCCGGGCGGCGGACCATGCTGATCGACGGCGACCCGCTCGGTGGCGGCATCGACGTGCTGCTCGGCGGCGAACGGGCCGAAGGGATGCGATGGCCGGACTTCGCCCGTTCCAAGGGGCGGGTCGGCGGGGGTGCCCTGGAGGAGTCGCTGCCCGAGCTGCACGGGCTGCGGGTGCTCAGCTGGGGCCGTGACGACGGGGTGGTCATCCCGCCACAGGCGATACAGGCCGTGCTGGCCGCCGCGCGCCGACTCGGCGGGGTCGTGGTGGTCGACCTGCCGCGCCGGTTCGACGAAGCGGTGACCGAGGCGCTCGCGCAACTGGACCTCGGGCTGCTGGTGGTGCCGGGCGAGCTCCGCGCGGTAGCCGCGGCGAGGCGGGTCGCGTCGGCGGCCGGGGCGATCCTCGGTGACCTGCGGGTGGTGTCCCGCGGACCGTACGCGGCGGGCCTCGACGCGCCGTGGACGGCGCGGGCGCTGGGGCTGCCCCTTGCCGGTGAACTGCCGCTCGACACCGGGCTGTTGGCCGCCCAGAACGGCGGCGCGCCGCCCGGCGGCAGCGCGCGCGGTCCGATGGCCAGGTTCTGCGCGGCGTTCTGGGAACGGGCCCTCGCGCCGGAGAGCGTGGCGGGAAGCACCAGCGGCGGCGCGTCATGACCGAGAAACTGCTCGACGCCGTACGGCAGCGGCTCGCACAGAGTGGCGTGGCGCCGACACCCGCTGGGGTCGCGGCCGCGCTGCGCGCCCAGGGGAGGCTGCTCGGTGACGCCGAAGTGCTCGGGGTGGCCGATGAGTTGCGTGGTGAGCTGATCGGGACGGGGGTGCTGGAGCCGCTGCTCGCCGATCCGGCGGTGACGGATGTGCTGGTGTCCGCGCCGGACCGGGTGTGGGTGGACCGGGGCGGTGGTCTCGAACTCACCGGGGTGACCTTTACGGACGCCGCCGCGGTGCGCAGGCTGGCGCAGCGGCTGGCCGCCGTGGCGGGGCGGCGGCTGGACGATGCCCGCCCCTGGGTGGACGCACGGCTGCCGGACGGTACCCGCATGCACGCCGTGCTGCCGCCCGTGTCCGTCGGCTCGACATGTCTGTCGCTGCGGGTCGTACGGCCCAGGGCCTTCTCGCTGGCGGAGCTCATGGCGGCGGGGACGGTTCCGCCAGGCGGTGACCGGGTGCTGCGGGCCCTGGTGGAGGCCAGGGTCTCGTACCTGATCAGCGGTGGTACGGGGGCCGGGAAGACGACCTTGCTGTCCAGTCTGCTGGGGGTGGTCGGGGAGCGGGAGCGGATCGTGCTCGCCGAGGACTCGGCGGAGCTGCGGCCGGACCATCCTCATGTGGTGCGGCTGGAGTCGCGCCCCGCCAACCAGGAAGGGGCGGGCCGGGTGACGCTCCGGGACCTGGTGCGGCAGGCGCTGCGGATGCGGCCCGACCGGCTGGTGGTGGGGGAGGTGCGCGGTGCCGAGGTGACCGAACTCCTGGCCGCGCTCAACACCGGTCACGAGGGCGGCTGCGGAACGGTTCACGCCAACGCCGCCGAGCACGTACCGGCCCGGCTGGAGGCGCTGGGGACGGCGGCGGGGCTGGACCGTACGGCGCTCCACAGCCAGTTGGCCGCGGCGCTGTCGGTGGTGATCCATCTCGCGCGGGACCGGGCGGGGCGGCGCAGGATCGCCGAGGTGCAGGTTCTGGAGCGTGATCAGGCGGGGCTGGTCGTGACCGTGCCCGCGCTGCGCTGGGGCGCCGATGGGTTTGTGCGGGAGCGGGGCTGGGAGCGGCTGCGGTCGCTGATCGGGGGTGCCTGGTGACCGGGGGAGCGCCGATGGGGCTGTCGGTGGGCGTGAGTGGTGTGGTGGCCCTGTGTGCCGGGGTGGCTGCCTGGCTGGTCCTGGCGCGGGACCACGGGCGGCGGGCCGGCGCGCTGTTCGGCCAGGAGACGGCTCGGCCGGTGCGACAGGTGCGCTGGGCGCGGGCCGGGGCGCGGGTGTGGCAGCGGCTGGCGGGGCGGTGGGAATGGCTCTGTCCCGTGGCGGCTTCGGTGGTCGCGGTGCTGGGGCAGTCGGTACTGCCGTTGCCAGCCGGTGTGGCGGCGGTGCCCTTGGTACGGAGATGGCTGCGACGGCGGGCCCGGGGCAGGGAACGGGAGCGCCGGGCGGCCGGGGTGGTGGCGCTGTGCGGTGCCGTTGTGGGCGAGCTGCGGGCCGGGCACGAACCGGGGCAGGCGCTGCTTGTGGCCGTTCGCGACACCGGGGCGCTCGGGGCGGCGGAGGCCGGTGTGTCCGCCGCGGCGCGATTTGGCGGGGATGTGCCTGCGGCGCTCCGGCAAGCGGCGCGCGAGCCGGGGCTGGAAGGGCTCGCAGGGGTGGCGGCCTGCTGGCGGGTGGCGGTGGACGGTGGGGCAGGGCTCGCGGCGGGGCTGGACCGCCTGGAGGGCGCGTTACGGGCCGAGCTGCGCAGTCGGGCGGAGCTGCGGGCCCAGCTGGCGGGGGCCTGGTCGACGGTGGCCGTCCTGGCCCTGCTGCCGGTGCTGGGGCTTGGGCTCGGGGCGGCGCTCGGGGCTGATCCGCTGCGGGTGCTGCTGCACACCCCGGCCGGGCTGGCCTGCCTGGTGACGGGCGGGCTGATGGAGGGCGCCGGGCTCTGCTGGGCCGCCCGGATCGTACGGGCGGGGGAGGCGGCATGAACGTGGCAACCAGCGGCTCGGTTCAGCAACTGACGGCGATGTGCGCGGTGCTGGTGACGGTCACGATGACGGCCCTTGCTCTGGCCGGGCTGCGACGGCAGCGGGTGGTGCGCCGCAGGGGCGAGGCACTGATGGCCGTCGACGGGCGTAAGAAGCCCTGGATTCGGCTCGGCCACGGCCGAACGGTGCCCGGTGCTCGGATTGGGGAGTGGACCGCGCCGCCGGGGGTCGTGGCAGCGGGCTGGGTCCTGGCGGGCGGACTGCTGGGGTATCTGACGGGACTGGCCGGGGCGTACGGAGCCCGGCGGTGGCAACGGACCCGGCGAGGACGCGCATCGGAGTCCGGGCGCGCGGAGTCTTCTGAGACCCGGCGTCAGCTGCCGCTGGTGGCCGACCTGCTGGCGGCCTGCCTGTCTGCCGGGGCCGGGCCCCGGGAGGCGGCCGAGGCGGTGGGCGAGTCGCTGGGCGGTCCGGTCGGTGCCCGCCTGGTGCGGGCGGCCGCGGAGATCCGCCTGGGCGGTGACCCTTCGGAGGCCTGGGGGCGGTTCGGGGCGATACCGGGAGCCGGTCCGCTGGCCCGTTGCCTGGACCGTGCGGGATCGACCGGGGCACCGGCGGCGGAGCCGGTCGCCCGGCTGGCCGAGGCGATGCGGGCGGAACGGGCGAGTGCGGCTGTGGCGCGGGCCCAGCGCGCAGGTGTGGCGGTCACCGCTCCGGTCGGGCTCTGCTTCCTTCCCGCGTTCCTGCTGATCGGGGTGGCGCCGGTGGTGATCGGCCTGGCGACCGGACTACTGCATGCCGGATGACCGAAAAGTATGCGTACAAAAACTTTCAATATGAATCAAGAGTTTCACGGGGGTTTGAAATGGTGCGGCGAATCAAGAGCTGGGTACGGGGCATGGCGCGCCGAGTCCGGTCGGACGACGGAATGACGACATCCGAATACGCGGTGGGGACCATCGCGGCCTGTGCTTTCGCAGCGGTGCTCTACAAGGTGGTCACCAGCCAGCCGGTCATGGCCGCGTTGCAGTCGCTGCTGAAGGACGCGCTCGATGCGAAGTTCTGAGAACGACCGGGGCGCGGTGACGGCGGAGGCGGCCATGGCGGTTCCGGTGCTGGTGGTGTTCTCCCTGACGCTGGTCTGGGCGCTGATGGCCGCCTCCGCCCAGATCCGCTGCGTCGACGCGGCACGGGCCGGGGCGCGGGCGGCGGCTCGTTCCGAGCCGGAGCCACAGGCGCTGGCGGCCGCCCGCTCGGCGGCGCCCGACGGGGCTGACGTCGCGCTGGAGCGGACCGGGGAGCTGTGGCGGGTACGGGTGGCGGCGCCGATGCCGGGGCCGGGCCCGCTGGCCCTGACACTGCACGCGGAGGCGGCCGCGCTGGCCGAGGACACGGTGGGGGCGTCGCCATGACCCTGATGGGCGAACGGGTACGGGCCGCTGTGTGCGAACGGTCGCGTGCCGTCGGTCCGGCCCGGCTCCGTGGGGTCCTGGTCCGGCTCGGTGCAGTGGCCCTGGTCCGTGGGGGCGGGGACGGGAGCGGGGGTGGGGACCGGGGCCTGGCCACGGTGTGGGTGGCGATGACGACGGCCACGTTGTGCGCGGTGTTCGCGGTGGTGCTGGCCCTCGGACAGGTGGTGGTCGTCCGGCACCGGGCGGGTGGTGCGGCGGATCTGGCGGCCCTGGCCGCGGCCGACCGCGCTCTGCGAGGGCCCGAGGAGGCGTGTGCGGCCGCCGGGAAGGTAGCCGCGGCGCAGGGAGCGGCGGTGGTCCGGTGCGTGGTGAGCGGGGAGCTCGCCGATGTGACGGCCCGGGTCGCCTTCGGGCCGTACACACCGGAGGTCAGGTCCCGGGCCGGTCCTCCAGCGGCCGCTCCAGGTGCTCCCGGTCCGGTCTCCTCCGGTCCGGTCTCCTCCGGTCCGGCCTTCCCCGGTCCGGCCTTCCCTGGTTCGGTCTCCTCCGGTCCGGTCCCCCCGGTTCGGCCTTCCCCGGTCAGGTCTCCCCCGGTTCGGCCTTTCCCGGTCTGGTCGGCTCCGGCTCTCCGGGGGTCGCAGGGGCGGACCGCAGCAGCTCGGTGAGGAGGCGTACGGCTCCGCGCTTGTGCAGCGGTTCGTTGCCATTGCCGCACTTGGGGGACTGGACACAGGACGGGCAGCCCGCCTCGCACTCGCAGGAGGCGATCGCCTGACGAGTCGCGGTCAGCCAGTCATGGGCGGTGCGGAAGGCCCGCTCGGCGAATCCGGCACCGCCCGGGTGGCCGTCGTACACGAAGACCGTGGGCAGCAGGGTGTCGGGATGCAGCGGTACGGAGACGCCGCCGATGTCCCACCGGTCGCAGGTGGCGAAGAGCGGCAGCATCCCGATCGACGCGTGCTCCGCGGCGTGCAGGGCACCGCCGAGGATCTCCGGGTTGACGCGGGCGGCGTCGAGCTGGTCCTCGGTGACCGTCCACCAGACGGCGCGGGTACGCAGGGTGCGGGGTGGCAGCTCCAGCTTGGTCTCGCCGAGGACCTCTCCGGTGATCAGCCTGCGCCGGAGGAAGGAGACGACCTGGCTGGTGACCTCCACGGAGCCGTAGCAGAGGCGCCCGTCGCCCCACGGGATCTCGCTGTCGGTCTCCAGGACCGCGATGGAGGTGGTGTCGCGTGCGGTGGTCGAGTACGGCGGGACGGCCTCCTCGACCAGGGCCACCGCGTCCTCCAGGTCGAGCTTGCGGACCAGGTAGGTGCGGCCCTGGTGAAGGTGGACGGCGCCTTCGTGGACGGAGGTGTGCGCGGCCGATTCGTCGACGGTGCCCAGCAGCCGGCCGGTGCCCTCCTCGACGATCTGGACGGGACGGCCGCCCCCGCCGCGGATGTCGGTGAGGTCGGCGGCGCGCTCCCGGCGGGTCCAGTGCCAGCCCGACACCCGCTTCCGCAGCAGCTTCGCGGCCTCCAGCTGCGGCAGCAGCCCGGCCGCGGCCGGGCCGAAGAGCTCCAGGTCGGGTGCGGTGAGCGGAAGCTCCGAGGCGGCGGCGCACAGATGGGGGGCGAGGACGTACGGGTTGTCGGGATCGAGGACGGTCGACTCCACGGGCTGCTGGAACAGCGCCTCGGGGTGGTGCACGAGAAAGGTGTCCAGCGGGTCGTCGCGGGCCACCAGAACGGCCAGAGCGCCCTCGCCAGCTCTCCCTGCGCGGCCCGCCTGCTGCCACAGCGACGCCCTGGTCCCGGGGTAGCCCGCGATGAGGACGGCGTCGAGGCCGGAGACGTCGATCCCGAGTTCGAGGGCGGTGGTGGCGGCCAGGCCGAGCAGCTGCCCGGAGTGCAGGGCGCGCTCCAGGGCCCGGCGCTCCTCGGGGAGGTAACCCCCGCGGTAGGCGGCGACCCGGTCGGGCAGGGAGCGGTCCACCTCGGCGAGGCGCTCCTTCGCGATGACGGAGATCAGCTCGGCGCCGCGCCGGGAGCGTACGAAGGCGACCGAACGGACGCCCTGGACGGTGAGGTCGGTCAGGAGGTCCGCGGTCTCGGCGGTGGCGGTACGCCGGACGGGGGCGCCCTTCTCGCCGTTCAGCTCGGTCAGGGGCGGCTCCCACAGGGCGAAGACCAGCTCACCGCGGGGCGAGGAGTCGTCGGCGACCTCCTGGACCGGCAGCCCGGTGAGACGGCCCGCGGCCACGGAGGGTTCCGCCGAGGTGGCGGAGGCGAGGAGGAAGACGGGATCGGCGCCGTAGCGGGCGCACAGGCGGCGGAGCCTGCGGATCACCTGGGCGACGTGGGAGCCGAAGACACCGCGGTAGGTGTGGCACTCGTCGATGACGACGAAGCGCAGCGCGCGCAGGAAGGACGACCAGCGGGGATGGGAAGGGAGTATGCCGCGGTGCAGCATGTCGGGATTGGTCAGGACGTAATTGGCGTACTGCCGCACCCACTCGCGTTCCTCGACCGGGGTGTCACCGTCGTAGACCGCGGGTCGGACGGCGTTGCCGAGCGGCGCCGCGAGCCGCTTCACGGCCCGCCGCTGATCGGCGGCCAGGGCCTTGGTGGGGGCCAGGTACAGGGCGGTGGCGCCACGGCCGTTCGGGGCCTCGGAGCCGTCGAGCAGGGCGCTGAGGACCGGGGCGAGGTAGGCGAGCGACTTGCCGGAGGCCGTTCCTGTGGCGATCACCACGGATTCGCCGTCCAGCGCGTGCTCGGCGGCAGCCGACTGGTGGGCCCACGGGTGATCGATTCCGGCCTTCGTGATCGCGGCGACGACTTCCGGCCGGATGCGATCGGGCCATGTGGCATGGGTTCCCGTACGCGGGGGCAAGTGCTCCGTATGAGTGATGCGCGCGGCCCGGCCCGCCACGGCGGCGAGCCGGTCGAGGACCATGGCGGGAGAGGGTCTGGGGTCGCTGTTCCCGGGTGGTCGACCGGGGCGGTGATTCTTGGCCATCGACACCGAGTGTGTCACCGGCATGACGGACAATGGTCCCAAGGCGTCGTGCATGGCTGCTGGTAAGTGATTGAATGCCATGGCGGCTGGCGATCCGTTCCCCGGCTCCGCCGGGGAGACCGAGGGGCGACCGCTCGATAGCAAGGTGCTGGAGGATCCGTGGACCTGTCCTTGTCGACTCGCAATGTGTCCGGCCCTGGTGGCGACCGTACGGTCGTCGAGGTCGGTGGCGAGATTGATGTGTATACCGCGCCCAAGCTGCGCGAGCAGTTGGTCGAGTTGGTGAATGACGGCAGCTACCACCTGGTTGTCGACATGGAAGGCGTCGACTTCCTCGACTCCACCGGCCTCGGCGTGCTTGTGGGTGGCCTGAAGCGTGTCCGGGCCCATGAGGGCTCGCTGCGCCTGGTCTGCAACCAGGAGCGCATTCTCAAGATCTTCCGGATCACCGGTCTGACCAAGGTGTTCCCGATTCACACCACGGTCGACGACGCCGTGGCGGCCACCGACTGACCGTCGGGTCCGCAGTGGTGTCACCGGTCGGATGGCGGAGCGTTCGGAGGAACGTCGGCCAGTCGGCCGGTGAGGCGTTCTCCGGTGGCCCGGCCGCCCGGTCTTCGGCCGTGCGCCCTTCAGGCGTCCGGTGTCTGGCGTCCGGTGTCTGGCGTCCGGTGTCTGGCGTCCGGCTTCTGGTTTCCGGTGGCCGTCGTCCGATTCGCTCGTCACTGGATCGTCCGTCGTCGGGACAGTCGCCCCGTCGAGGCGCGGCTGGCGGCCGTGCCGGTGGTGGCTGACCGCCCGCACCGCTCGGTGTGGCCGGTCACCCGTACCGATCGGCGGGCGATGACGCGACCGGCACACCGCCGGTGCCGGAAGATGGAACGCGGAAGAAGGAACGGGGACGCCGGGCCGTGCGCCCGGGGCCCTGGATGCACGCCCGTACGTCTGAGGGGGATCGCATGACCACCGTTGAACTCCGCTTCAGTGCCCAGCCCGAACACGTCAGGACGGCCCGCCTCGTGGCAGCCGCCGTGGCACGCCGGGCCGGGGTCGACGAAGCCGTGCTCGACGAGGTCAGGCTCGCCGTCGGCGAGGCCTGCAGCCGCGCGGTCGGCCTGCACCGCAACCATGGCATCACCGCTCCCGTGTCCGTCGCCCTGATCGAGGAGGAGAAGTCCTTCTCCGTCGAGGTCAGCGACGAGGTGCCGGGGCCGGGCGCGGATTCCGTTTCCGGCGGGCCCGGCAGCGCGAGCGGCACCACGACGGGCCCGGCGGGACTCGACGAGCCGGATCGCGAGAGCGAAGCGGACGGCGAGGACGAGATGGGACTCGCGGTCATCAGCGGTCTCGTCGATGACGTGGAGGTGTGGTCGGGGGCCAAGGGCGGAGTGATCCGTATGAGCTGGCCGAAGACGCCCGAGCCCGTGCTGCCGTAGTCCACCGCGCTCTTCTGGCCCGGTACCGACCTGTGAACCGGTCGTCGGCATGCCGAGCCGGTGCCAACCGGTTGCCGACATGCCGCCCCGGTTGGCAGAGCGCCTCGGCGCTGATGGGGTGCTGATCCGGTTTTTGAGGCCCTGCCGAGCAGGGCCTCTTTCGTTTATGCGTGATCAGTAATCCGCGGAGAACGCTCCTGCCCCATTACTGCATTCAGGTAGATCCCGGGGTGCGATCATTTATCAGCCGGCCGGTGAAGGGTAATGAAATGTACCCGCACGCTGTTTTGACCGGCTCCCGCTCCCTACAATTCGTCCACGTCTTGAGCGCTGAGCTTCAAGGAGGACGTATGGCGGAGTTCTTCAACACCCCACTGGCCGTACTGGCGCAAGAATCCGCATTCTCAGCACCCTCCGGCCGATCCGCATCCATGGCGGCCGTGGTCCTCACCGACAGCAATCGGGCCATCGTGGTCGGCGTCGCGGCCGTCGCCCTTGCCGCGCTGGTGGTCGCCGGGCTGCTGGTGCGCCAGGTGCTGGCGGCCGGCGAGGGGACCGAGCGTATGAAGTCGATCGCGGCCGCCGTCCAGGAGGGCGCGAACGCCTATCTGGCCCGGCAGCTGCGGACGGTCGGCGTCTTCGCCGCGGTGGTTTTCTTCCTGCTTCTGCTGCTTCCGGCAGACAACTGGTCGCAGCGTGCGGGGCGTTCGTTGTTCTTCCTGGTGGGTGCGACTTTCTCGGCGGCCACCGGATACATCGGTATGAGGCTCGCCGTGCGCAGCAATGTCCGTGTGGCGGCTGCTGCGCGTGAGGCGACTCCTGGGGAAGGCGAGCCGGAAAAGGACCTCACCGCTGTTTCGCACCGGGCGATGAAGATCGCATTTCGTACCGGTGGTGTGGTCGGCATGATCACCGTGGGCCTCGGGCTGTTCGGTGCGTCGTGCGTCGTGTTCGTCTACGCCGCCGAGGCTCCGAAGGTGCTGGAGGGCTTCGGCCTCGGCGCCGCGCTGATCGCCATGTTCATGCGAGTCGGTGGCGGCATCTTCACCAAGGCGGCGGATGTCGGCGCCGACCTCGTCGGCAAGGTCGAACAGGGCATCCCGGAGGACGATCCGCGCAACGCGGCCACCATCGCCGACAACGTGGGCGACAACGTCGGCGACTGCGCGGGCATGGCGGCCGACCTCTTCGAGTCGTACGCCGTGACGCTCGTCGCCGCGCTCATCCTCGGCACGGCCGCCTTCGGCGACTCGGGGCTGGCCTTCCCGCTGATCGTTCCGGCGGTCGGGGTGGTCACCGCCATGATCGGGATCTTCGCGGTCGCCCCGCGGCGCGCCGACCGCAGCGGAATGACGGCGATCAACCGCGGCTTCTTCGTCTCCGCGGTGGTCTCGCTGGCACTGGTCGCGGTGAGTGCCTTCCTCTACCTGCCGTCCTCGTACGCGGATCTGGACGGTGTCACCGACCCTGCGATCACCTCGCACGGCGGTGACCCGCGGATCTTCGCCCTGGTCGCCGTCGCCATCGGCATCGTGCTGGCCGCCCTGATCCAGCAGCTGACCGGCTACTTCACCGAGACCGACCGGCGGCCGGTCAGGGACATCGGCAAGTCCTCGCTGACCGGCCCGGCCACCGTGGTCCTCGCCGGTGTCTCCGTCGGGCTGGAGTCCGCCGTCTACACGGCGCTGCTGATCGGCCTGGGGGTGTACGGGGCGTTCCTGCTCGGCGGCACGTCGATCATGCTGGCGCTCTTCGCCGTGGCCCTGGCGGGGACCGGGCTGCTCACCACCGTCGGTGTCATCGTCGCCATGGACACCTTCGGCCCGGTCTCGGACAACGCGCAGGGCATCGCCGAGATGTCCGGCGACGTGACGGGGGCCGGTGCGCAGGTGCTCACCGACCTGGACGCCGTCGGCAACACGACCAAGGCCATCACCAAGGGCATCGCCATCGCCACCGCCGTGCTGGCGGCGTCGGCGCTCTTCGGCTCGTACCGCGACGCGATCGCCACTGCGGTCGACGACGTGGGGGCCAGGGCCGGGGAGATGACGCTCAGCCTGGACATCTCGCAGCCCAACAACCTGGTGGGCCTGATCCTCGGAGCGGCGGTCGTCTTCCTCTTCTCCGGCCTCGCGATCAGCGCGGTGTCGCGGTCGGCGGGGGCCGTGGTCTACGAGGTGCGACGGCAGTTCCGCGAGCACCCCGGGATCATGGACCACACGGAGAAACCGGAGTACGGGCGCGTGGTCGACATCTGCACCAAGGACGCCCTGCGCGAGCTCGCCACGCCCGGGTTGCTGGCTGTCATGGCGCCCATCGCCGTCGGCTTCACACTCGGGGTCGGGGCACTGGGTTCCTATCTCGCGGGTGCCATCGGGACCGGCACGCTGATGGCGGTCTTCCTCGCCAACTCCGGCGGCGCGTGGGACAACGCGAAGAAGCTCGTCGAGGACGGCCACCACGGCGGGAAGGGCAGCGAGGCCCATGCCGCGACCGTCATCGGCGACACGGTGGGCGACCCGTTCAAGGACACGGCGGGCCCGGCGATCAACCCGCTGCTCAAGGTGATGAACCTGGTCGCCCTGCTCATCGCCCCGGCGGTGGTGCAGTTCAGCTACGGGCAGGACGCGAGCGCCGGTGTGCGGGCGGTGGCGGCGGCGGTCGCCGTGGCGGTCATCGTCGGCGCGGTCTACGTCTCCAAGCGGCGCGGGATCGCGGTGGGAGCCGAGGACGCGTAGCAGGGCCGCGGCCACCGGCACCAGGTGATAGGGGCCGGTGGCCGCTCTTCCGCGGCCGCTCTCGCGTGGTCGCCGACCTGCGGCCGGTGTCCGGTCAACGGCCGGGTGGGGCAGGTCTGCTGGGGTTCCGCCCGGATGCCCGGATGCCCGGATGCCCGGACGGCTGGCCGCCCGGATGACTGGACGGGCGGTAGGGCCCGTGGTCCCTCGCTCCGGAGGCCATCGATTCCCCGCCCCGTTCAGGTGGCGGTTCGCACAGGCGTTCCCGCCCTTCGGGGGCTGTGCGGGTGAGGTGTATCTCCTTCGTTTCCCTTGGTGCAAATGGCTGCAAAAGCACATTCATCGGATGTCCGGCATCCGAGGAGAGGGTGCTCGCCGTGTAAGTTCCGGGGCCGAGAGTCTTGGAAGGGACCGATCCGGTGAACAAGAAGCTTGCGGCCGCGCTTTCCTGCGGTGCGGTACTGGTACTGACGCTGTCGGGGTGCAGCGACGACGACAACAGCGCCAAGGTGAACGACTGGTCCAAGAAGGTCTGCGACAAGGTCCAGCCGCAGCTCCAGAAGATCGCGAACGCCAACGCCGCCATCCAGCAGCAGACCGCGGACAACAGCAAGCCCGTCGATGTCCAGAAGACCGACTCGGCCGCCTTCCAGCAGATTTCGCAGGCGTACAAGGCGCTGGGCTCGGCGGTCGACGCCGCCGGTCCGCCGCCGGTCGACGGCGGCGAGACCACGCAGAAGGAGGCCGTGAAGGAGCTCAATGCCTCCTCCGTGGCATACGCGAACCTGCAGAAGAAGGTCGACGCGCTGGACACGAAGGACCAGGCCAAGTTCGCCGACGGTCTCAAGGGCATCGCGAACGAACTCACCAAGATCAGCAGCAGTGGTGACGAGTCGTTGAAGAAGCTCCAGTCCGGCGAGGTAGGTGCCGCGATGGCCAAGCAGGAGGGCTGCCAGAAGCCGAAGGCCTCGGTGCCGTCGAAGGAGACCGGTGCGTCCGAGGGCGCCACCAAGCCGTCGGAGCCCGCCTCGGCCGCGCCCGGCAAGAAGGGGTGACGGACCGGCGGAGGCGCCCGGTGTGACGCGGCGCGCGAGTGGTCCGCAGGGCCCCGCGGGCGGCGGGCCGCTGCCGTTGTCGGCGGGAGCGGACACAATGGGTGGGTGAGTACGACCAGCCTCCCCGCGCCCGACCGTTCGCCCCGGCTCCGCGAAGCCCTGCTCGCCGCCGCCTTCACCGCCGACGGCCTCCTCGACCTGCTGGGCGCGCCCGCCTACGCCGCGCTCGCCCGCAGCGAGACGGTCCCGGCGCTCCGCGCGACCCGGGGCGGCTCCCCGCTCGAGACGCTGGTGCGGCTCTTCCTGCTCCAGCAGCCCGTGCCGTACGAGCGGGCCCGCGCCGCGCTGCCGCTGGCGGAGTGCGCCGAGGACGGCTGGGTGACCCGCGACGGCGACGAGGTGCGGGCCACCGTCGACGTACGGCCCTACGGCGGCCCCGAGGGGCAGGACTGGTACATCGTCTCCGACCTGGGCTGCGCGGTCGGCGGCGCGGGCGGCATCGGTTCGCGTGAGGAGGGCGTGGTCCTGGGCGTCGGCGGGGCGTCCACCACGCTCGCCGGGATCACCGTCCGCAGACCTGTCGCCTCCGCGCTCGACATCGGTACGGGCTCCGGCATCCAGGCGCTGCACGCCGCGCAGCACGCCACCCACGTCACGGCCACCGATCTCAATCCGCGGGCGCTGGAGTTCACCCGGCTGACCCTCGCCCTGTCCGGCGCCGCCCCGGCCGAGCTGCACCAGGGATCGCTGTACGAGCCGGTCGGCGCCGCGACGTACGACCTGATCGTCTCCAACCCGCCGTTCGTCATCTCGCCCGGCGCCCGCCTCACCTACCGTGACGGCGGGATGGGCGGCGACGACCTGTGCCGGACGCTGGTGCAGCAGACGGGTGAGCGGCTGAACGAAGGGGGCTACGCCCACTTCCTCGCCAACTGGCAGCACGTCGAGGGCGAGGAGTGGCAGCACCGGCTGAGCTCCTGGGTGCCGCACGGCTGCGACGCCTGGATCGTGCAGCGCGAGGTGCAGGACGTCACGCAGTACGCGGAGCTGTGGCTGCGCGACAGCGGCGACCACCGCACGGACCCCGCGGAGTACGCCGCGCGGTACGACGCCTGGCTGGACGAGTTCGAGGCCCGCAAGACCAAGGGCGTCGGCTTCGGCTGGATCACACTGCGCAAGTCCGCCGCGGCCGCCGCCGGCCGGCCGTCCGTCGTGATCGAGGAGTGGCCGCACGCGGTGGAACAGCCGCTCGGCCCGGCCGTCGAGGCCCACTTCGCCCGTCAGGACTACCTCCGCGAGCAGGACGACGCGGCGCTCCTGGCCGGGCACTTCGTCCTGGCCGCCGAGGTCGTGCAGGAACAGGTCGGGCTGCCCGGCGCGGAAGACCCGGAGCATGTGGTGCTCCGTCAGAACCGCGGTATGCGGCGCGCGACGAAGGTCGACGCGGTGGGCGCAGGGTTCGCCGGGGTCTGCGACGGGACGCTGCCCGCGGGCCGGATCCTGGACGCGATCGCCCAGCTGATGAACGAGGACCCGGTGCTGTTGCGCGACCGGACGCCGCAGGCGATCCGGCTGCTGGTCGAGGAGGGCTTCCTGGAGCCGGTTCCCGCGGCGGGCTGACCGCCCGGGTGCGCTTCCGGGGCAACGCCCGGGGGGCGCCCGGGGTGGCCTGGGACCGGCCGGGACGCGGCGGAGCGTCGGCCCGGGTGCTTCGAGGGCGTGCCGGGGGAGAACCGGGCGCTTCGGGAGAGTGCCGGGGAAGGACTGTTGAGCGTCGGGGCTCTGCCGGAGCGTGCGCCGGTGCGTGTGGTGCAGGCGCTCCGCTCCCGGCCCGGCGTGCGCCCTCGTACGTGAGGAGGGCCCCCGCGACCAGCGCCTTCGGGTGTCCCGCCGACGACGGACCCCGGCGTCCACGGATTCCGTATAGGACGCACCACACGGAGGCGGTGAAGCCGGGGCGAGACGGGTGGATCCGGCCATTCACCCGGGGTTCGCATCAACGACGCCCGGGGGTGGCAGCCTCCTTCTGGCCGGGACGGGCACCTGCCCCGGCCGGGCCGGGACCGGGAGGCGTACGGACATGGAGAGCGGACCTGCGGTCCTCGCCGGAGCGGCGTTCGCGCTGTTCGGCGCCGCGCTGCTGCTGTGGACGGGAACGCGTGTACTGCACCGCGCGCCGGTGGCGCACGGCGTGAGTCCCGCCGCCTCCGCACTCCTCGCCACCGTGTTCGGCGTACTTTTTCTCGTCCTCGGCGTGTGGTGCTTCACCCGGGTCTGAGCGCGCGGCCGAGGGGGCGTACCAGGCCGGGCCGGACCGGGCCGTGCGGCCGGTGCGGTGGCGGGGAAGCGGCGGAAGGCGGCGGGGAACACGCCCGGCCCGCACCCGGCCCGTCGTCCGTGCCCGCACCGCCGCGACCACCCTCGTAAACCCGCAGGCAGCGACCGTGTACCGGGCGTATAGGGCGGTCCGGGCGGCAGGAATGCCGGAAGTCGGGTTACCGTTCGAGTGGCCGTTGCGGGCTTTTGCCGTTTGACACGGGGGCGGGTTGTACCGTCACACTCCGCAGCGACAGCACCATCGGCAGCGCCGCCGCGCTGCCCGGATGCCCACCGAGCGTCGACCGGAGAGAAGAGCGAAGTTGTCCCCGACCAGCGAGACCGCACAGGGCGGCCGCCGACTCGTCATCGTCGAGTCGCCTGCCAAGGCGAAGACGATCAAGGGCTACCTCGGCCCCGGATACGTCGTCGAGGCGAGCGTCGGGCACATCCGCGACCTCCCGAACGGCGCCGCCGAGGTCCCGGACGAGTACACCGGCGAGGTCCGTCGGCTCGGCGTCGACGTCGAGCACGACTTCCAGCCCGTCTATGTCGTCAACGCGGACAAGAAGGCACAGGTCAGGAAGCTCAAGCAGCTGCTGGCCGAGTCCGACGAACTCTTCCTCGCCACCGATGAGGACCGCGAGGGCGAGGCCATCGCGTGGCACCTCCAGGAAGTTCTGAAGCCCAAGGTCCCGGTGCACCGGATGGTCTTCCACGAGATCACCAAGGACGCGATCCGGGCCGCCGTCGCCAACCCGCGCGAGCTCAACCAGCGCATGGTCGACGCCCAGGAGACCCGCCGCATCCTCGACCGGCTGTACGGCTACGAGGTCTCGCCGGTCCTGTGGAAGAAGGTCATGCCGCGCCTGTCGGCCGGCCGCGTCCAGTCCGTGGCGACGCGGCTCGTCGTCGAGCGGGAGCGCGAGCGCATCGCCTTCCGCTCCGCCGAGTACTGGGACCTCACCGGCACCTTCGCCACCGGCCGCGCCGGTGACGCGTCGGACCCGTCGACGCTCACCGCCCGCCTGAGCACGGTCGACGGCCGCCGCATCGCGCAGGGCCGCGACTTCGGTCCGGACGGACGGCTGAAGTCCGGCTCCGGCCAGGTGCTGCACCTGGACGAGACGAGCGCCCGCGCCCTGGCCGCCGCGCTCGCCGGGTCCTCCTTCGCCGTACGGTCCGTCGAGTCGAAGCCGTACCGCCGCTCCCCGTACGCGCCGTTCCGGACGACGACCCTCCAGCAGGAGGCGAGCCGGAAGCTGGGCTTCGGGGCCAAGGCCACCATGCAGGTCGCGCAGAAGCTGTACGAGAACGGCTTCATCACCTATATGCGTACCGACTCCACGACCCTCTCGGACACCGCGGTCACCGCCGCCCGTGCCCAGGTCACCCAGCTCTACGGCGCCGACTACCTGCCGGAGAAGCCGCGCACGTACGCCGGGAAGGTCAAGAACGCGCAGGAGGCGCACGAGGCGATCCGCCCCTCCGGTGACCGCTTCCGCACCCCCGCCGAGACCGGCCTGAGCGGCGACCAGTTCCGGCTGTACGAGCTGATCTGGAAGCGGACCGTCGCCTCCCAGATGAAGGACGCGGTCGGCAACTCCGTCACCGTCAAGATCGGTGGCCGGGCGAGCGACGGCCGGGACGCCGAGTTCTCCGCGTCCGGCAAGACGATCACCTTCCACGGCTTCATGAAGGCGTACGTCGAGGGCGCCGACGACCCGAACGCCGAGCTGGACGACCGCGAGCGCCGCCTGCCGCAGGTCGCCGAGGGCGACGCGCTGTCCGCCGGGGAGATCACGGCCGACGGCCACGCCACCAAGCCGCCCGCCCGCTACACCGAGGCCTCGCTGGTCAAGGAGCTGGAGGAGCGCGAGATCGGCCGCCCGTCGACGTACGCGTCGATCATCGGCACGATCCTGGACCGCGGCTACGTCTTCAAGAAGGGCACCGCGCTCGTCCCGTCGTTCCTGTCGTTCGCCGTGGTGAACCTGCTGGAGAAGCACTTCGGCCGGCTCGTCGACTACGACTTCACCGCGAAGATGGAGGACGACCTCGACCGGATCGCGCGCGGCGAGGCCCAGTCCGTGCCGTGGCTCAAGCGCTTCTACTTCGGCGCGGGCGACGACCAGGCGGGCGCGGGAGCGGCCTCCGACGCGGGCAACGGCGACGGCGACCACCTCGGCGGTCTGAAGGAGCTGGTCACCGACCTCGGCGCGATCGACGCCCGGGAGATCTCCTCCTTCCCCGTCGGCAACGACATCAAGCTGCGGGTCGGCCGCTACGGGCCGTACATCGAGCGCGGCGAGAAGGACGCGGAGGGCCACCAGCGCGCGGACGTGCCGGAGGACCTGGCACCCGACGAGCTGTCCGTGGAGTACGCGGAGGAGCTGCTGGCCAAGCCCAGCGGCGATTTCGAACTCGGCGCGGACCCGGTCACCGGCCACCAGATCATCGCCAAGGACGGGCGCTACGGCCCGTACGTCACCGAGGTGCTGCCCGAGGGCACGCCGAAGACCGGCAAGAACGCGGTGAAGCCGCGGACCGCCTCGCTCTTCAAGTCCATGTCGCTGGACACGGTGACGCTGGCCGACGCGCTCCGGCTGATGTCGCTGCCGCGGGTCGTCGGCGAGGACGCCGAGGGCGTCGAGATCACCGCGCAGAACGGCCGCTACGGCCCGTACCTGAAGAAGGGCACGGACTCGCGCTCGCTCACCTCCGAGGAGCAGCTCTTCGACATCACCCTCGAAGAGGCGCTCGCGATCTACGCCCAGCCCAAGCAGCGCGGCCGGGCCGCCGCCAAGCCGCCGCTGAAGGAACTGGGCACGGACCCGGTCAGCGGAGCCCCCGTCGTGGTCAAGGACGGCCGCTTCGGCGCGTACGTCACCGATGGCGAGACGAACGCGACGCTGCGCACCGGCGACAGCGTCGAGGAGATCACGCCGGAGCGCGGCTACGAGCTGCTCGCCGAGAAGCGGGCCAAGGGCCCCGCCAAGAAGAAGACGGCGAAGAAGGCCCCGGCCAAGAAGACCGCGGCGACGGCCAAGAAGACGACCGCGAAGAAGACGGCGGCCAAGAAGACCACCGCGGCCGCCAAGAAGACCACGGCGAAGAAGGCCCCGGCCAAGAAGACCGCGGCGAAGAAGACGGCCTCGGCGTCCGTGGAGGACTGACCGGCCGGCCGCGCGGGATCGCGTACCGGAGGGGGCCGGGGTTTCCCGGCCCCCTCCGGCGCGTGTGCGCCCGGCCACGGCGGCGCGCAACGGGCGGCGCGGGCACGCGTGGGTCACGGAACGGGCGGCGCGAGCGGGCGTATGTTCGGACGGGGCCCCCGGGGACCTCACCGCTCCGGATAGGCTGGGCGGATGACGCGAGCCGAGCAGCCAACGGTCGTGAGCCCCACCTCCGACACACTTGCCGCAGACTCACGGGAGCGCGCCGTACGAGCGCTGTTGCGTGTTCCCCCGCTGAAGCGGTTGTGGAGCGCGCAGCTCATCGGCAGTACCGGCGATGCCCTCGCCCTTCTCGTACTGGTGCTGATGTCGCTGCAGGCGGCGGTCCTGGAGGGCTCCTTCGGAACCGGTTACCGGGGTGCGGCGTTCGCCGTCGCCGCGGTCTTCGGTGCCCGGATTCTGGCCACCTTGATCTTCGGAGCCGTACTCCTCGGCCCCCTGACGACCCTCACCACGCCCGGCGGGCCGCTGGACCGGCGGTGGCTGATGATCGGGACGGACGGGCTGCGGCTCGCGCTGCTGGTCGTCGCGCCGCTGTGGATCGACTGGATGCCCGGCAAGGCGCTGATGATGATCCTCATCACCGTCTTCGTCACGGGCGCCGCCGAACGCCTGTGGACGGTCGCCAAGGACGGCGCCGCCCCCGCGCTGCTGCCCGCCCCGCCCATCGAGGGTGCCGTGGTGCGTCCCCTGCCCGACCGTCTGGACGCGCTGCGCCGGCTCTCCATCCGTACCGACTTCGCCGCGATCCCCGCCGCGGCGGTCGTCCTGCTGATCACCACGCTCGTCGGCGAGCTGCTGGGATCGGGCCTGGAGTGGTTCTCGTTCCACCAGGCGGCCCTCGGCTCGTACGTCGCGGCCGGGCTCTTCTCGGCGTCGGTCTCCACCCTGTACTTCCTGGAGCTGCCCGGTACGCAGACCCCGCGCCCGCGCTCCCCGCTGGAGGGCCTGCGCCGCCCGTCGGCCGGAGGCGGACCCGACCGGGGCCGCACCGGGGCCATCCCGCTGATCGTCGGCGCTTCGGCCGCGGTCGCCGGGGCGATCGCCGCGGCCGCCGCCGTCTCCGTGCTGCACGCCGCGGACCTGGGCGGCGGGCCCGCCACCTTCGCCCTGCTGGTCCTGGCCCTGACCGGGGCCACCGGCGTCGGCGTCCGGACCGCGCAGAAGGTGCTGCCCACGCTGTCGCGGCGCCGCCTGTTCGCCCTGGCCACCGCCGTCACCGGGATCGCGCTGCTGGTCATGGGCCTGGTGCCGGACACCGCGACCGTGCTGATGATCGCGGTGCTCGCCGGTTACGCCGCCGGGGTCGCCGCCCACACCGGGCACGCCCTGGCCGACCAGGAGACCGAGGAGTCCCGGCGGGCCCGGACCACCGAGCACCTCCAGGCCGTCGTGCGGGTCCTGATCGCGCTCGGCGCGCTGGCCGGTCCGCTGCTGGCCGCCGCGATCGGCACCCACCGGCTGGGCTCCGGCGACTTCGTCTTCGAGCACGGCGGCGCGGCCTTCGCGCTGATGCTGATCGGCGCGCTGCTGCTGCCGGTCGCCGCGATCGTCCTCGCGAAGACCGACGACCGCTCCGGCGTACCGCTCCGCCGCGACCTGCGTGAGGCGGTGCGCGGCGGCGACCCGGCCGTGGCCCCCGCCGCGACCGGCTTCTTCATCGCGCTGGAGGGCGGTGACGGGGCGGGCAAGTCCACCCAGGCCGAGGCGCTCGCCGACTGGATCCGGGCCAAGGGCCACGAGGTCGTCGTCACCCGCGAGCCGGGCGCCACCCCGGTCGGCAAGCGGCTGCGCTCGATCCTGCTGGACGTCTCGTCGGCCGGGCTGTCCAACCGGGCCGAGGCCCTGCTGTACGCCGCCGACCGCGCCGAGCACATCGACTCGGTCGTCCGTCCGGCGCTGGAGCGCGGCGCGATCGTCATCTCCGACCGCTACATCGACTCGTCCGTCGCCTACCAGGGCGCGGGCCGCGACCTCGCGCCGACCGAGATCGCCCGGATCTCCCGCTGGGCGACCGGCGGGCTGGTACCGCATCTGACGGTGCTGCTGGACGTCGCCCCGGAGACCGCGAGGGAACGGTTCACCGAGGCTCCCGACCGGCTGGAGTCCGAGCCGCCCGAGTTCCACGCCCGGGTGCGGTCCGGCTTCCTGACCCTGGCCGCGGCCGACCCGAACCGCTATCTGGTCGTGGACGCGGGCCAGGAGCCCGAGGCCATCACCACCGTCGTACGCCATCGGCTCGACCAGCTCCTGCCGCTCTCCGAGGCCGAGATCAAGGCCCAGGAGGAGGCGCGCCGGGCTGCCGAGGAGGAGGCCAGGCGCAAGGCCGAGGAAGAGGCGGCCCGCAAGGCCGAGGAGGAGCGGCTGGAGCGCGAGCGGGAGGCCCAGCTCGCCAAGCTCCGCGCCGAGGAGGAGGAGCGCAAGGCCCGCGAGCTGGAGGAGGCCCGCCGCCGCGAGGCCGAACGCCAGGCGGAGGAGGCCCGGCAGCGCGCCGAGGAGGCCCGCCGGGTCGCCGAGGAGGAGCGGGCCAGGCGGGAGGCCGAGGAGGCGGCCCGCGAGGCCGAGCAGGCCCGGCTGCGCCGGAAGGCCGAGGAGGACGCCCGGCTGCGCAAGGAGGCCGAGGCGCTGCGGCTGGAGAAGCAGCGGAAGGCCGAGGAGGCGCTGCTGCGGGCCGAGCAGGCGCGCAGGCAGGCGGAGGCCGAGGCCGCCGAGGCGGCGGAGCGGGCCCGCGCGGAGGCTGCCGCGGCGGCGTCCGTGCCGGAGAACGAGATCACGGTGCCGACGCCGATCATCGACCCGAACGACGTGACGCAGCAGGTACCCGCGCCGGACGGCCCGGACGCGCGCGCCGACGAGGCCGAGACGACGATGATCCCGAAGATCCACGACGGGGCCGGCCGCTCCGGGTGGTCCGACGGGTCGGAAGAGACGACGGTCCTCCCGCCGGTACGGGATGTCCCGGAGGTCCGGGACGCCGATCCGGCGGACCGGGTTCCGCGTGGCATCTTCCGCGACGAGCGCCCGGGGGGATCCGCGGCGGAGAGCGAGAACGAGCGGACCCGGGAGCTGCCGCAGGTCGGCGACGCGCAGCCGGTCCGGGACCAGGGCGGCCGGGGCCGCCGCCCGCGCCCCGACTGGGCCGAGGAGACTCCGCTGGACGATCTGCCGTCGCTGGCGGACGAACTGCTGGGCGAGCGCCGCGACGAGCCGCACGACGACGAGGGGCCGGGCCGCTCGGGCCGGGGCCGTCGTCCGCGCCGCTGACCGGCGAGTGGTGACGGCCGCCGGGCGGGGAGTCTCCTGCCCGGCGGCTGTGCTGCTGGGAGCCTCCTCCCCGGTTGCCGTGTCGCTGGGAACCCCTCTGCCCGGCGGCCGTGCTGCCGGGATTGTCAGACCCGTCCCCCACAATGGGAGCCGGACCGGGCCAACCGGACCGGCACACCGAGACCGCACAGCGCCGAAAGGGCGGTGACCCATGTCCGTCTGGGACGACCTGGTCGGCCAGGACCAGGTGGAGGAGCAGCTCGGCGCCGCCGCTCGGGACGCCGACGCGCTGGTCACCGCCGGGGCCGCGGGGGAGCCGGTCCCGTCCACGTCGAAGATGACCCATGCCTGGCTGTTCACCGGACCGCCCGGCTCCGGCCGGGCCACCGCCGCCCGTGCCTTCGCCGCCGCTCTCCAGTGCACCAGCCCTGACCGCGCCCTGGGCGGCGCCCCCGGCTGCGGCTTCTGCGACGGCTGCCACACCAGCCTCATCGGCACGCACGCCGACGTCGAAGTGGTCCGTACGGACCTGCTCTCCATCGGTGTGAAGGAGACCCGGGAGCTGGTCCGCCGCGCCCAGCTCTCCCCGGCGGTGGGCCGCTGGCAGGTCATCGTCCTGGAGGACGCCGACCGCCTCACCGAGGGCGCGGGGAATGTCCTGCTGAAGGCGGTCGAGGAGCCCGCGCCCCGCACGGTGTGGCTGCTCTGCGCGCCCTCCCTGGAAGACGTGCTGCCCACCATCCGCTCCCGCTGCCGCCACCTCACGCTGCGCACGCCCCCCGTGGACGCGGTCGCCGATGTCCTGGTCCGGCGGGACGGCGTCGAGCCGGAGCGGGCCGCGTTCGCCGCCCGTGCCACGCAGGGCCACATCGACCGGGCCCGTCGCCTCGCGACCGACGAGCGGGCCCGCTCGCGCCGCGCGGCTGTGCTCAGGCTTCCGTTGCGGGTCGAGGACATCGGAGGCTGCCTCAAGGCGGCCCAGGAGCTGATCGACACCGCCACCGATGACGCCAGACAGGTCTCCGAGGAGGTCGACGTCAAGGAGACGGAGGAGATGAAGGCCGCGCTCGGCGCCGCCGCCGGGGGACGGCTGCCGCGCGGCACCGCCGGGGTGATGAAGGAGCTGGAGGACCGGCAGAAGCGCCGCAAGACGCGTACGCAGCGCGACAGCCTCGATCTCGCGCTCACCGACCTGACCGGCTTCTACCGCGATGTGCTGGCCATCCAGCTGGGCTCCCGGATCGCTATCGCCAACACCGATGCCGAGGACGCCCTCGACCGCATCGCCCGCTCCTCCACACCCGAGCGCACCCTGCGCCGGATAGAGGCGGTGATCGCCTGCCGCCGGGCCCTGGACCGCAATGTGGCGCCGCTCCTCGCGGTCGAGGCCATGACGATGGCCCTGCGCGCGGGCTAGGGTCTTTCGTTTGGATCAGGCTGGATCAGGGAGCGGGGGCTGGTGCGTGCAGCTGCAAGGCGGAGGAAGGAGCCGACGCGGAGCGTCGGTGACTGACGACGACGCGGCAGATGTGCGTGCCGGCCCCCGCGAGCCCGGCATGATCCAAACGAGAGGCCCTAGGGGACGTCTGACACGGGCTGCGGCGTCACGCACGCAGGGGCCGGGCATCCCCCTGGGCGGGCCCGGCCCGTGAGGGCCCCTTCACCCGTACGGGGAGCGAATCGGGCGAATGGGTGCGAGGCGGCTACGCTTCCGGGGATGGACCCCAGGCGTTCGTTCCGCATCCTCGCCACCGCGCTGCTCGGCACGGCCGGTCTGCTCGTCTCCGGCTGCACGGATGGCGGTTCGGCGGCCTCCGTGCCGCCCCCGGGCGCCTCGTCCGCGGCGTCCGCCCCGGCGGTCCCCGCCGCACTCGCGTCGTACTACGGACAGCGGCTGAAATGGCGGGACTGCGGCGTCGAGGGGTTCCAGTGCGCCACGATGAAGGCGCCGCTGGACTACGCGAAGCCGGACGGCGGCGACATCGGGCTGGCCGTGTCCCGCAAGGCGGCCACCGGACCCGGCGAGCGGATCGGTTCCCTCCTGGTGAACCCGGGCGGCCCCGGCGGCTCGGCCGTCGAGTACCTCCAGAGCTACGCCGGGATCGGCTACCCCGAACAGGTCCGGGCCCGCTACGACATGGTCGCCGTGGACCCGCGCGGGGTGGCCCGGAGCGAGCCGGTCGTCTGCCTCACCGGTGCGCAGATGGACCGCTACACCCAGGTCGACCAGACCCCGGACGACGCCGCCGAGGTCACCGCGCTGAACAACGCGTACCAGCAGTTCGCGCAGGGCTGCGAGAAGCGCTCCGGCGAGATCCTGCCGCATGTCTCCACCGTCGACACGGCCCGCGACATGGACATCCTGCGGGCCGTGCTCGGCGACGAGGAGCTGCGTTACGTCGGGGCGTCCTACGGCACCTTCCTCGGCGCGACGTACGCCGAGCTCTTCCCCGCCCGGGTCGGCCGGCTGGTCCTCGACGGCGCGATGGACCCCTCGCTGGACGCCGTGGAGCTGAACCGGGACCAGACCGCGGGCTTCGAGACCGCCTTCCAGGCCTTCGCCGCCGACTGCGTGAAGAACGCGGACTGCCCGCTCGGCACCACCTCGACCGCCGACGCCGCCACCCGCATGAAGCGGCTCTTCGCCGATCTGGACGCCCGCCCGGTCGCCACCGGCGACCCCCGCAGGCTCACCGAGTCCCTGGCCACCACGGGGGTCATCGCCGCCATGTACGACGAGTCGGCCTGGCCCCAGCTCCGTGAAGCCGTCGCCGCCGCCCAGAACGGTGACGGCTCCGGCCTGCTCGCCCTGTCGGACAGCTACTACGAGCGCGAGCCGAACGGCTCGTACGCCAACCTCATGTTCGCCAACGCCGCCGTGAACTGCCTGGACCAGCCGCCCGCCTTCGCCGACGCCAAGGCCGCCACCCGGGCCGCCCCGAACTTCGAGAAGGCGTCCCCGGTCTTCGGTGAGTCCTTCACCTGGGCCGCCCTGAACTGCGCCGACTGGCCCGTCCCGGCCACCGGCACCCCCCACCGCATCAAGGCCGAGGGCGCCGCCCCGATCGTCGTGGTCGGCACCACCCGCGACCCGGCCACCCCGTACAAGTGGGCCCGCTCCCTGGCCGGGCAGCTCTCCTCCGGCACCCTCCTCACGTACCAGGGCGACGGCCACACGGCCTACGGCCGCGGCAGCGACTGCATCGACACCGCGATCAACGTCTATCTCCTGGAGGGCACCCCGCCCGCCCGGGACAAGAAGTGCTCCTGACCTGCACAGACGGCCAACACCAGGGCTGGTACGAAGCACCCTCGGAAACTGTGTAGACTTGGCGACGCTGCTGATCGCACCATGGTGCGACAGGGCGCGCCGCCTTAGCTCAGTTGGCCAGAGCAACGCACTCGTAATGCGTAGGTCTCGGGTTCGAATCCCGAAGGCGGCTCGGAATCACCCCAGGACTCACTCGCCGTGACCTGGGGTTTTTTCATGCCCGGGGCACGCCGAGCCGCACGACGGGGATGCTGTGGAAGTGCTTGCGTGAGCGATGCGTGAGCGGAGCGGCTGTCAGCCCTTCTTCGCGGCCTTCCTGGCCTTGGCCTTCTTCTTCCGCTTGGCCTTCGCCTTGGCGGCCTTCTTCGCTTCCTCGGCGGCCTGGCGGACCTGCGCTTCTTGCTCGGCCTTGCGCTGGAGCGGGACCAGCTTGGCGGTGGCCTCGGCGGCGCTCTTGCCGACGTGGGGGAGCACGGTCTGGTAGATGTCGCGCGTGATCCGGGTGTCGCTGTGCCCGAGCGTGTCCGACACGATTTTGATGTCGATGTCAGCGGCCAGCATGAGTGTGGCCGCGCCGTGCCGGAGGTCGTGCAGCCGGATCGGCGGCAGTCCGGAGGCGGCGACGAGCCGCTCGAAGAGGTCGGTGACCTTGCCCGGGTGGACCCAGGAGCCGTCCTCCTGGGTGAAGACGAGCCCAGTGTTCACCCATGCCGATCCCCACTCCGCGCGGTCGGCTTCCTGTTGCTTGCGGTGGCGCTCCAGGACGCCGGCCGTGTCGTCGTCCAGGGCGACGACGCGGAAGCCGCTGTCCGTCTTCGGCTCGGATGCCTCAACCTCCCAGCCGTCCTGGACGAGCTGGCCCGTGACGGTGAGGGAGTGCCGGTCGAGGTTGGTCTCCGACCAGGGCTGCCCGCACGCCTCGCCTCGCCGCAGGCCGCGGAAGGCGATGAGGTGCCACATCGCGTACAGCCGGTCCTCGGCGACGAAGTCGAGGAACGCACCAGTCTGTTCCGGCGTCCAGACCATCACGGGGGACGGCTTCTCACCGGTCTGCTCCCACTTGGCGACCCGCTCGTCCGTCCACACGAGCGCCTTCGGCTTGCGCACCGGGTCGATCTCGACGTGGGCCGCCGGGTTGAACGTGATGATCTGCTGCCCGATCGCGTCGTTCAGGGCCGCGCGGAGCGTCGCCTTGATGTGCTGGCGTGTGGCGGGGCCGGTGACGCGGCGGAAGGGCGGCATCGCGTCGATCGCCGCCTTCATGGCCTTGCGGCGGGCGCGGTTGCCCACACCCTTCCACGGGACGGTCGCCAACTCCTCGACCGCCGCTCGCCGCTGGGCGTTCTGCTCCAGGATCTCGGCGTTGGCGTCGGTGATGGCGGTGAACATGTCGCTCAGGTGGCTGACGCGCAGCCGGTCGAGACGCCGGTGGCCGATGTGCGGCTTGAGATGCACGCGGACGTCGGTCTCGTACCGGCTGATGCCCGACTTCCGGATGCGCTTGCCGGCGAGCCACCGGTCCAGCCACTCGGCCACGGTCAGGCTGCCGATGAGATCCTGGCCGGCCCTGAGCCGGCGCCGGCTCTCCTCCACGTCCGGCAGGGGCAGCTTCTCACCGCTAACCTCGGCCAGCATCGCGGCGATCAGCTGTATGCCCTCGGGGTCGTCGGCCTCGGCGAGCCCCATGAGGGCCCGCACGTGGTCGAGATCGGCCTGGGCGGCCTTGAGGCTGCCGTACCCGCCACGGGCGAAGGAACGCCGGCTGCCGTCCTCGCGGGGCGGCAGCTCCTGACGTATGGAGTATGTGCAGTGATTCCTGCTGTTGCGCTTGGGACAGGAAGCGCCGAGTTCCTTGCCGGTCTTGGGGTCACGGCAGGAACAGCGGCGGTAGGTGGAGCCTTTCAAGCGTCTTCCTCCTGGTCGGGGTCAGGCTGCGGCTCGATGTCTTCGAGCCATGGGGACAGTTCGGGTGGGGTGGCGCCTTCTTCGCGGATGTCGTCGCGGAGGTTGAGGAGCCGTCGCTTCGCTTCTTCGGCCAGCTGGGTGTACTCGTCGGCTTTCCGCTCCGCTTCCTCGCGCTGGGCGGGGTTGGTCGCGGTCTCCACGGCGAAGGCAGCGCTTTTGGCCTCGCGCCGGGCGGCGATGATGGTGCGGGTCAGGCTGGCGTGACGGTTGAACTCGGGGATGAGACCGTCATCGATCCCGAACTCGTCGGCTTCGCCGGTGAACTTCCGCATGGCATCCCAGGTCGGGATGAGCGAGTGGAAGGGGAGTTCCTGGGTCCGCTCGACGTGGCCGAGGGGGAAGATCAGGCAGATCGGATACGTCTCCAGGGCCGCGGCCAGCACCATGACGTCCACCAGGGGCAGGTTCGCCCTTCGGCCGGATTCCAGGTTGGCGATCACATTGCGGGGGATGGGGTGCCCGAGTTCTTCGCAGCGGTCGGCCAGCCGTTGGGCGCTCCACCTCTTCTCCTTCCTGCGGCGTCGGACTTCTCCGGCGACGTTGTTCCTGATGCGGTCGACCCACTCCGGGAAGTCGTCGTCCTCTTCATCATCGAAACCGTGTTGCGTCATGGCGACACATTAACTTCTTCATGGTGGATCTCGTCGGCCTGGAGCCGGACACGACGACCGTGTTCGCCGAGGGCTGTGACGAGAAGGGTGCCGCGTGCGCGACGACACCGCGGGAACCGGCCCGAAGGGTATGAGTCGGGGCGAGTTGCTGGCCCTACCGGCAGCCGTTGACCTGGACACGGGCAACCGGGCGCTGGGTCTCGGGCGGAGCAAGGGCTACGAGCTGGCCAAGCGGGGCGAGTACCCGTGCAAGGTCCTGCGCCTGGGTAAGACGTACCGCGTGGTGACGGCGGACCTGCTCAATCTGCTGGGGTTGGCCGCGTGAGGGCGGAGAAAGGTAGCAGACGGTTCTGCGCTGAGCTGACACAGAATCGCTGGACTGTTGCGGGGCGTGGACGTACGGTCCGTGTTCCCTCGCCCCGCTCGGGAAGCGAGAGAGCCTCCGGCGAGGCAACGCCGGAGGCTCAACGACCCCCGCCCGTAATCCCACGAACGACCCCGCGCGCCGGGCCCGTATGCCTGGCGACGCGAGAAGAGGAGCTGCCCAGTGCAACCCGCGATGCCCGAGCCCTATTCCGAACAGGGCACGACCGCGTGGCCGCCGGTCGCCGTGCCCGGCCAGCCGGGCCGGACCACAGTCGAGGCTGGCCAGGTCGCCGACGATCCGGCACAGACCTCGCCGCCCGCCGAGCGGTGTCCCGAAAATGAACGGCCCGACCTCGGCCCCAAGCGGTGTCCCGAGACGGAACAGCCGGATCCGGAGCCGACGCACGGATCGGAACTGCTGGACGAACTGCGTGAGCAGATATCGAAGTTCGTCATCCTGCCCTCCAAGCAGGCGCTCGACGCAGTCACCTTGTGGGTGGCAGCGACTCATCTGCAGCCCGCGTGGCAGCACGCCCCGCGCCTGGCCGTGGTCGGGCCGGCGAAGCGGTGCGGCAAGTCACGGCTGCTGGACGTGCTGACCGAGACGGTCCACGAGCCGATGCTCACCATCAACACCACGCCGGCGGCGGTCTTCCGCTCCATCACCGAGGAACCGCCCACACTCCTCGTGGACGAGGCGGACACGATCTTCGGCACGCCGAAGCAGGCGGAGAAGAACGAAGAGATGCGCGGCCTGCTGAACGCCGGCCACCAGCGCAACCGCTACGTGACCCGGGTCGTCGGCAACGACCACACGCCCCACCGGTTCGCCACCTTCGCCATGGCGGCCATCGCCGGGATCGGTGATCTACCCGGCACGATCATGGACCGGTCGGTGGTCATCCGCATGCGCCGACGGGCGGAAGGCGAGACCGTCCGGCCGTTCCGGTCACGACGGGACATCCCCGCCCTCCACGGCCTACGCGACCGCATCGCTGCCTGGGCGGGACCCTTGCTGGACGAGGCCGCCGACCTGGAACCGGAGATGCCGGTCGAGGACCGGGCAGCCGACACCTGGGAACCGCTCGTCATCGTCGCCGACCTCGCGGCAGGCAGTTGGCCGCGCCGGGCTCGTACCGCGTGCGAGCAGATGGTTTCCGCCGAGGCCGCGGCCGAGGAGGACCACCCCAGCGGGGCCCGCATCCTGGCCGACATCCGGCGCGTCTTCGTCGCCCAGCGCGAGGTCGACAGCCTCTCCACGGAGGAGCTGATCCACCAGCTGCGCCAGGATCCGGAGAGCCCGTGGGCCGAGTGGGGGCGCAGCGGGCTCAGCCCGCGCGACCTCGGCTCGATGCTCCGGCAGTTCGGCATCAAGCCCGGAAACGTCCGCATGGTCGACGGAACCCAGCGCAAGGGCTACATGCGCAACAAGTTCCTCGACCCCTGGCGCCGCTACTGCCCGACCGTCCATCCGGTCGACGCCGCGCCCACCCTCCTGCAGAGCTGACCCCGCCCCGCCCTCGCTGGTTGCCGTCCTTGCCGTCCCTGCCGTGAACGCGCAGGTCAGAGGGCATACGCGCAAGACGGCAACCGGGCCCAAGACGGCAACACGATCACCGTCGCCCGTGCAGGCCGCCGGGACGTTGCCCGCACCCGTCTCGTGCCGTCCCACGCGTACGCGCCGTATCGCCGCAGGTCACCGGCCATGAGGCCAAGACGGAAGGGCGACCCCGTGCCGTCCCCGCCAGGGCGCGGCCAAGACGGACACCGGCCGGGCCTGCCGTACCGGCCCTGACCTGCGCTTGCAACGGCCAAGACGCCCAAGACGCCCAAGACGCATCACGCCACCACCACAGGAGCATCCAGCTTGACCACCCCTGCCATACCCGCCCACCACGGCACAGCCCACCAGGCGACCGGCTGGGACCGCGCTGCGATCCTGACCCTCGGCGCCGCCGCGTGCGCGCTGTCGTACGACGCACTTCAGCAGATGGCCGTCGCCATCCACATCCGCGGGTTCCTCACCTACCTCTTCCCGCTCGTGATCGACGGGTTCATCGCCTACGGGGTACGAGCCCTCCTCGTCCTGCGCACCGCCCCGTTCCGAGCCCGCCTCTACGTATGGACCCTGTTCGGAACAGCGACCACGGCGAGCATCTGGGCGAACGCCCTGCACGCCCTCCGCCTCAACCAACAGGTCACATCCGACAGCCTGCACCTGGGCGACGCCACCGTGGGCGTCCTCTCCACCATCGCGCCGCTCGCTCTGGCCGGCGCGGTCCACCTCCACATCCTGATCACCCGCGAGACCACCACCGAGGCTCCGGAACAGCCTGCCGGGGATACGGAGGCCAAGCGGCGAGGCGGACGACCGCCGGACGCCTCGCTGGAGGACCTGGTCGGAATAGGCCGCGCCGCTGCCGCCGAGCAGGGCGAGCTGTCCCGAGCGGTTGTACGCACGGCCGTGCAAGCCCAGGGGCTCGGCATGGCCGGCAAGCGACTGACCGAGGTCATGAACATCCTCCGGGCCGAGGCGAAGGCCGCTTCCGAAACCCCCTGACCTTCCGAACCCTCAGCCCGGGTGGGGTGGTCGGAACCCTTCCGACCACCCCGACCACGGCCTCGTCCACACCCCGGGGGCCGCTCCTGTGGATACGCACACATGCCCTCACCGTGCCCCAGCACCCGCTCCCCGTCCCGCGCATCGGAGAACGCCCGTGCCCCGTGAGTCCCACGACGACGCCACTGCCAGCACCGACATGGCGTCCCTCCAGCCGAAGTCGCCTACGTTCATGGACCGTTTGCGGCAGGCGTTCGGACGGACAGCCCCTGGCGGAGCCAGTAGTACCCCGAGTCCGACTCAAGGCCGGTCTTCGGGGATCTCCGCCCCAGGGGTGGCGGAGACGGCCCGACGCCAGGGGGCGTCGGACCAGGAGGTCGGGGCCGAGGGCGGCCCCGACCCAGACGAGCTCCACGCAGTCCAGCAGCAGATCCTCCGCCCCGCACCGGCCACCGAGCCGTCGACCGGTGACCGAGCGGTGCGGAGCTTGCAGCCGGCGATCCGCCGTTTCACCGGCACCAAGCGGACCGTCCGTGTCGGCCCGCTGCGGTTCACCGGCGACGAACACGCCGACCTCCAGGAGGCTGCCGCCGAGCACGGCTACAAGGGGGAATCCGGCTTCGCCGCCGACATCGTCCTCGCGTTCGTATCCGGTCGGTTCGCCGCGAACCTGCCGCTTTCCGAGGACCGCCGCCGCACGCACATGTTCCGCGCCCAGGTGCTGCGCGAGCTCAACCGCATCGGCGTCAACGTCAACCAGATCGCCCGCGCGCTGAACAGCGACCTCACCCCACCCGACATCCGCCACCGTCTCGACGAACTGCACCGCCTGCTGGAACTGATCGCAGAGGCCCTGCGCGAACCGGCCGACATCAAGAAGGACCAGGCCGCGTGATCGCCGCCATCAAACCGGCCGGGTCCAACACCCGCGGCCTGCTCGCCTACCTCTACGGCCCCGGCCGCCACGACGAGCACACCGACCCGCACATCGTCGCCGCCTTCGCCATGCTCGGCATGCCCGACCCCGGCCGCAACCCGGAGGCCACCCTCACCCAGCTCGCCCGCCACCTCGACGAGCCCGTCCACCTTCGGAACAGCGAGTTCGGCAAGAAGGTCACCGACCACGTCTGGCACTGCCCCGTCCGCACCGCCCCCACCGATCGCCACCTCTCCGACACCGAATGGGCCGACATCGCCCAGCGCATCGTCGAAGCCGCCGGCATCGCACCTCCCGGAGACGACCTCGGCTGCCGCTGGATCGCCGTACGCCACGCGGACGATCACATCCACATCCTCGCCACCACGGTCCGCGAAGACGGCCGCCGGCCCAAGCTCCACGACAGCGGCATCCGCGTCGGCGACGCCTGCCGCCAGATCGAGACCGACTACGGCCTGTGCCGATTGAATAAGGGCGACCGCACCGCCGGACGCCGACCCACCCAGGCCGAGATGCACAAGGCCCAGCGCCTCGGCTGGGAGCAGACCAGCCGTGACTGGCTCCAGGACCGCATCCGCGCCGCCATCCCCCACGCGAGCAGCGCCGAGGAACTCCTCGCCTACCTCGAAGCCATGGGCATCGAGGTCAAACCCCGCCGCGGACCGTCCGGAGACCTCCTCGGCTACGCCGTCGGCCGCCCCGGCGACCTCAACAAGGACGGCGAACAGATCTTCCACCCCGGCGGCAAGATCGCCCCCGACCTCACCCTCCCCAAGCTCAAGGCCCGCCTGGAGGCCACAGCGCCGGAGGAACATCCCACCGCCCGCCGAGACCGCCCCACCACCCCCTGGCACCAGGCCGTCGACGCCCTCGACACCCTCCAGGTCGGCATGGGCGACGATGCCCACAGCCAGGCCCAGATCACCGCGCTCGGCGAACTCATCGAAGCCACCGCCCAGAAAGCCCCCGCCCACCTCCACGCCGAACTCCGAGCTGCTTCAAGGGCATTCGCCCGCGCCCAGCGCTCCCGGATCCGCGCCGAGAACCAGGCCGCCACGACCCTGCGCAAGGCGGCCCGGGACCTCGCCCACACCGCCACCGGCCCCGACGGCAGCGCACTGGCGACCCTGCTCGCTGCCCTCGTCTGGGCCACGATCGTCGCCGCCCGCTGGCACGAGGCGAAGAACCACGCCCACCAGACCGAAGCCGCCCGCCAGACCCTCCACCACCTCCAGACCGCCGCCGACTACGCCCTCACGCCCGTCGTCGGCAGCCTCGCCGCCCGCCGGCCGAACGATCAGGCTCGCCGGACCCTGGCCCACGACGTACGGGCCGCCGTCCCCGACCACGCCGATCGCATCCTCACCGACCCCGCCTGGCCGGCCCTCGCCACCGTCCTCGCCGACGCCGAAGCCGGCGGCCACAAACCCCACCAGCTCCTCAAGGAAGCCGCCGCTCAGCGCGAACTCGCCACCGCCCGCCAACCCGCCCGCGTCCTGATCACCCGCATCCAGCACACCATCCGCAACCCCGCCCCCAACCCCCGCGCCGAAGCCGCCCGCAGCCGCTCCACCATGGCGCCCGCACCCAGCGCACACCAGGCCCGCAACCCCCAACCCGCCACGGCATCCATCACCCCCGCCGAGCAACGCCACCGACGCCGCTGACAGCCAGAAGGAGCCCTATGACAGCCACCCGGCAGCCATCCACCTACACCACCGAAGCGCACCCGCAGAGTGCCGACCCCACAGCAGCCGACAGCAAGGAGCCCGCCCTGAAGATCCACCCCACCGCCGACATCTTCCCGATGCTCGACGAGGACGAACTGCTCGACCTCGCTGAGTCGATCAAGAGCGAGGGCCTTCGCAAGGCCGTCGTCCTCGACTCTGACGGTGTCCTCCTCGACGGTCCTAACCGTCTCACCGCCTGCGAGATCGCCGGCGTCGAGCCGCGCTTCACCACCTACACCGGTGACAACCCCCGAGCGTTCATCCTCTCCAGCAACGTCTACCGTCGACACCTCAGCAAGGGCCAGCAGGCCATGATCACCGCCATGGCCTGTTCCGTTTCGGGACACTCCCTGCGCGACCTGGCCAAGACCCACAGCCTCAGCCGCACCCGCCTCTCCGCCGCCAACGTCGTCCTCGCCTATTCCCCCGACCTAGCCGAACAGGTCCGCGTCGGCGCCTTCCCGCTCGACGCCGCCTACGACATCGCCCGTGAGCACAAGGCGAAGGCCGCCGCATTCCAGGAGAAGCGCGACCGCCTCAGTGAGCAGGCCCCCGACCTCTCCCAGCTCGTCACCGGAGGCCACCTCACCCTCGGCGAAGCCATCGCCACGCTGGAGGAACGGCAGGAGGACAACCGCATCCGGAAGCAGATCGCCGACACCGACGAGCTCCATCTCGCAGACGGCCACACGACCCCACTCCTGGCCCAGCTCGCCGAGCAGGGAGACATCACCTGGCACCAGGCCCACCAGCGTGCCGAAGAGTTCCTGGCCCACAGGCAGGACGCCATCCACCACGCACGGCAGGCCCTGGAACGGATCGCGGAGAACTGGGGCGTCGTCCAGGACCTCTCCGCCCGCCCGAACACCGCCTACGTCCAAGAGGTCACCGCCGGCCTCAGCTCAGCAGCGCGCGCTCTCATCACCAATCTGAACGCCAGCAGCAGACACGCCGAGCACCCCTACGGGGCCAACACCGAAACGGGTTGGCCCCGCAGCCGCTGACTTTCCTGCACCGAGTGATCAGTCGGCGCTGTGGTCGAGGACGCCAGCTCCTCAAGGAGGCCGGCGTCCCCGGCGCGCACCGGCCCCACCACCGCCGATAGAGGGAGAAGCGTCGCCTGTCTGTGCTGTCGGCCACGGTCAATGGAGATCCCCTGATGCACGCCGATGCGGCTCGAACGCGAAGGTCAGGTGTGCGTCCGACATCTCCAACTCGATGTCCATCAAAGGCGTTCACGCCTACGCTGGGCCTGCTGTGTCCGAAGGGTCTGAACCCATCCGGGCGTTCAGGCTTCTCAGCGCGAAGGGAACGCTTTGCCCACTTCCCCTACTGAGAAGGGCCGGTGTCGGCTCTGTGGCGGCGCCATACGGATAGATCGGCGTACCGGGAAGGTCCTCGCCCATCCTCGCGCCGACCGGCGAGTAGGGCAGTGCCCGGAATCGGCGAAGCAGCGCTATCAGCCTGGGGCGCCCCAGACGCCCCTCTACAGGGTCGGCCCCTCCGACAGCTCGCCTTCCGCGCCGCGACGCCCTCGCAGCACGATCCGGGAAGTGCCCGTGCCGAGACCGTCGTGGATCCCGCTGTGGGGTGACATCGACGCTCCCGTTGTCACTCTTCCCGCCAAGGGACGGACCGGCTACTGGATCCCCAAGCACGGCTGGCAGAAGCACGAGCAGTTCGTGCACGACTACGTTCATGGGCGAGCCAGGCCGGAGTGGGAACGGGACAACGACTCCTGGGCTGTGGCCACGGACCACTTCATCGAACTTGCCGGCACCCTTGTCCAGCGGCACGGCCGCATCCTGCTGGGCAGGGAGTTCAACCGCTCCGAGAAGTGCAACCCTCGCTGTATGAGTGCGCTCGGCCACGTATGCACCTGCTCGTGCCGGGCGCGCAATCACGGCGGTGGCCGATGGATGAGGGGCTGGCGCATCGCAGACGAAACCACTCTGGTGGTCGGCGGGCGCTCGTGGAGCTGGACCATGTTGGAGAAGATCCCGTCAGAGGCGTCTCGCCTTTGATCAGCCGCCCAACGGGGGACGCAACGCTCCTGTGCGCGTGATCCCCGGCCCGGAGACCCTTCAGGCGGGCAGGGCCGTGTCGAGGTAGTCCTGCACCGGCTCGAACACTCCGTACGGCACGTACTGCGGGATCTCGCCGTGGGCGACCCAGGCGAGCTCGGCCACCTCCTCGGCGTCCGCGACATGAGCGGTGCCGCCCACCACCTCGCAGACCGTGTACGACATGAGTCGACCCGTCTGCGGGTGGATCCGCTCGCCGAGCAGCTTCACAGCGGCCACGGTTAGCCCGGTCTCCTCCTGCGTCTCGCGAACTGCCGCCTCTTCACGGCCTTCACCGGGCTCGACCTTGCCGGCCGGGAACTGCCAGGACAGCTGCCCCTCGCTCACCCGGCGGCGCACCAGGAGGACGCGTCCCTCGTGAACGATTACGGCTGCCGCTATGCCCGGCTGCTTCTCCGAGTGCTGCTGAATCACGTCTACTCCTCCGAGGCGGCCACGAGGGGCGGAACGACAGTACCGAGAGGGATGAAACAGGACGCCCTGTCACTGAGAACTGCCCAGGGACCGCCGTTCTGGCGCTGGCATCATTGGCGCCAAGTCTCGGCAGAGTGAAACCCGCCCTGGTCACAGGGCTCATGCCGTGGGGGACGGCCAGGCACTTCCGTGACCAGGGCGGGGGCTTAGCGGCGAAGAAACCTGCTTTGGCCTCGGTGCTGGCCAGAACGCCGTTCAGATGGTGCACCGGATCCAGCGGTCTGGCTCGGGTGTGGAGCGTGAGCCGGCTGGTCATCGAGGAGGATCGATCGCCAGACCCGCTCCTGGAGCTCCTGGATGCAGGGGCCGCAGGCGTACATCGCTGCCTGGGCACCGGCGACGCTCGCGGGGCCGATCCAGAGGACGCGGGTCCATCGCTGTCCGCAGTAGAGCCAGCAGAGGCCGTCGACCCACTCGTTGCCGTCGTCGGTTGCGGCTGGCGCGGGCAGTCCGCCGCGGGCGAATTCGGCGATTCCAGGGATCACCCTGTTCGGCAAGGCGAGTTCTGTGAGCATCGCTTCTCGCCTGAGGTCACCGGCCTCGGACCGCTTCGGAGGAAACCTCCTGCTTGTCGGAATCGGCGAAGAGGAGCGTGGGCTCGGCGAGGATGTCGCGGCCGGCCTCGGTCTTGTAGATCTCGTCGACGCTGCCGAAGCGGGCTTCGGTGTAATCGAGGTCGAGCAGGTCGGCGGCCTGGCGGACGGACGCCTCGTCCGGGCCTTCGATCTCGACGAACGTGGGGAGGTCCGGCCAGGTGTCGAAGTCGAAGGCGACCTCGCCCAGGCGCCACTCCTCGCGGTAGTTCTCCTGGTAGCGGACCTCGTTGAGGCCGAGGCGACGGAGGATGTCGGCCATGGCGTGGAGGTCGGTGACCTCGGTCTCGATCTCCGTGGTGCCGTCGATGGTCGTCGCGTCGGTGACCTGCTTGAGAGTGAGGGTGGAGCGAGTCCCCTCGTCCCGCAGCCGGAGCCACGCGCCTCCGTCGAGGGCGTCGTTCTCGAAGATCTTGCGGGTGAGGAGGGTGCGGGGGAACGCCTGTGTGGCGCCCAGGGCGGTGAGCTTGTCCTGGAGGGCGGTGACGTCGACGTTGAGGAACTTGGCCTCGTACTCGTGCTTCATAGTCGTCTTCCTCGTTGGGTGCGATTACCTGGAGGTGCGGGCCGCGATGAGCAGACCCATGCGGTGCGTGTGGTCGTGGGGCTGGCCGAGGTGCGGGCGCTCGATGAACTGGTTCGTGCGCACCGTGAGCAGGACGTCCCAGCCGGGGGCGAGGTGGCGGGTGAGTCTCTCGGGCGAGGTGTAGTGCTCGATGAACTGGTGGCGCTCTTCGACGGGCATCATGAACTCCGCGCCAAACAAGCCCCCTTCGCGAACGAGGGCCTGCATGCGGCGGACGAAGTCGCCGAGAGGGCTGTGGTGGTTGGCACTGTAGTGCCACGAACAGCTCGTCCAGACTGCGTCGCAGTGACCCTCGGGGAGCTCGGCCGTGAGGAAGTCCTCGCCGATGACCTGGACCCGGTCGTGGAGTTCCTCGGCCTTGAGGCGGTCGATGAGGCCGGGGGCCTGGGCGTGGGTGTCACCCGGAAGGCTGACCTCGCCTCCGTGGAGAGCGAAGGGGTCGCGCTCGATGGCGATGACGCGGTAGCCGGCGGCGGCGAGGGGCAGCACGAACTTGCCGTCGCTCGCGCCCACGACCGCGACCGTGGCGTCAGGAGACGTGCGCTCCTTCAGGGCGGCGAGGAACTGGGGGAAGAACGTGAGGGTGTGCTCCCACAGGCTCTGCGTCTGCACGGTGATGTCCTTCCTGGGTGGTGGTGAGGATCGTCTGGACGATCTGCTCCGGGGCACGGCTCGTGGTGTCGATTCGATGCATCGGGAACTGGGCGTAGGCGGTCGAGATCCGGTCCGAGGCTTCCTCGCTCAGGGCGTCCCACCGGGAGGTGGGCTTGGTCCGTTGGGCGAGGCGCCGTTGCCGTTCGTCCTCCGTGCAGAGCAGGTGGTACGTGGTGGGCTGGGGCAGGTCGGGCGGGAGGGTGACGCCGAGGCGGGCCCCGAAGGCATGGTGGTTCGCGAGGCACCGGGCGAAGTAGCTCTCGACGACGACCGGGGTGCCGGCGGCGAGGTGCTCTCGGACCTCCTCGGCAGCCGTGAACAGGGCCGAGAGGTAGAAGCACAGGCGGGCCTCGACGCTCTCCCGCAGATCCACCTGGCGCCGCAGCGACTGGTAGAAGAGCGGCACGGTGGGGACCAGGACGGCGCCCCTGACCGCCGCAAGCAGTGGCGCGACGGTGGACTTCCCGCTTCCCCGTAACCCCTCGAGCGCCTCGAAGGACGGCCGGTCAGGCACGGGCGTACACCACGTCCGGGACGGTGAGGGTGAGCTCGTCGGTGGCGGAGGGCCGGTGGACGATGTGGTTAGCGGTCTTCTCGTACCAGAAGGCGTGCGAGTCCTTGCCCACGGCCTTGCAGGACATGGTGAGCGCGCCGCGCGGGTCGGCCTCGATCCGTTCGATCTCGCGAGGGCCGCCAGTCGGCGCGCAGATCTCCGGAGCCCCGCCCTCGGCGAGGTCTTCGTCGAGGATCACCTCGATGGAGAGCCCGGCCGCACGGAGGTCCTCGCGGAGGCGGGTGTACGCGGTCGGGTCGTCGACCAGGAGCTCGGGGTGATGGGCGGCGTTGCCGACCGGGCGGAGGCAGTGCAGCTTGAGCTGCCGGGCGCCGAACCTCTGCATGACCCGCGCCAGGGGCAGTACCTCGTCGATGTTCCGCGAGGTCACGGTCATCGTCGCGGCCGTCATGACGCCGAGGTCCCGAGCGAGGTTCAGCGTGCTGAGCGCGGCGTGATAGCTGCCCTGCCTGCGGATGTCGTCGTTGGTGCCGGCGACGCCCTCCAACGAGACCCGCAGCAGGTCCACGTAGGGAGCGATCTCGGTGAGGCGGCGCTCGATCCGGTAGCCGTTGGTGCAGATCTCTACCTGCATCCCCAGCTCCTGCCGGGTGTAGCGGACGACCTGCGGGAGCTCCTTGTAGAGGAAGGGCTCGCCTCCGAGCAGGGTCACCGCCTCGGTGCCGTACTCCTCGCGCATGAGCCGGATGAGTCCGACCGCCTCCTCGGCGGTGAAGGCGTCGGCCTGCTTGAGGCGCTCTCCGTGGAAGCAGTGCAGGCAGGAGAAGTTGCAGCGGTACAGCAGCTGCAAGTACAGCATCCGGATCCTGCGGATTCCGGTGACGTCGCGGATCACGCGGGCCTCCTAGGTCAGTTGACTGGCGGGGAGGATCCGATCGTGGCCGTCCAGGCGTGGACGGCGTCACCGCGTAGGCGGACGGTCCGAGGACGTCCTGGGACGTTTTCAGTGCCTGGCGATGCCCTCAAAGTGGCTCATCAGCCCTGTGGTGTCCGAAAGGTCACGCAGCACGACTGCCGCGCCGGCTGCGGCCAGTTCCTCCTGGCTGTGAATGCCTGAGGCGACGGCGACGATGTGAGAGCCCGTGGAGAGGGCGGCTTCGACGTCCCGCGGCGTGTCCCCCACGAGTACGACGGGGACGTCCTGCTCCGCTCCATAGGCGCGGCGGATTCGCTCTCGCGCCACCGCCACGAGATCGGGACGCTGGACCCCGTCGGCACCGTAGGCGCCGACGGAGAGGTCGAGCAGAGAGTCGAGGCCGAAGGCGGCGAGCTTGACCTCGGCATTCGCCGCGATGTTGCCCGTGAGGACCGAGGACACCCACCCCTCCCTCTCCGCAACGCACTTGAGCGCGTCACATGCACCCGGCAGGGCCGTACCGCGCACCCGCAGCTCCCCAAACCGCTCCTGCCCGGCAAGGGTCAGGGCGTCCTGGATCCGGCCCCATTCCGGCTCGGGAACGTCGTGCCGAATGAACATCTCATGCATGATCAGGCGGTCCGTACGTCCCTCCGTGCGTGCCGGCCCGGTCGGCGCGAAGCCGGCCAGTGCGGCGAACGCGGCGGAGTAAATCTCCTTGCTCACACCCGCGTTGTCGATGAGCGTGTGGTCGATGTCCCACAGGACGCTGAGCTGCATACCGCCAGCGTAAGCACTGGCTCGATACCGCCCGGCACCACGGAAACGTCCCACGACGTCCTTGCCCTCCGCCTCACGACTCGGCTTGTATTGGCTCCGTGAACGAGCGACTTCACTCCGTACTCGCCCAGCGCGGTGTATCTCCCGAATCGCTCGCCGAAGCCTGCGAAGTGGACCCCAAGACCGTCGGCCGGTGGCTCGGCGGACGCGTGCCCCACCCACGGCACCGCTTCAGCGTTGCCCAGCACCTGCGTGTCGAGGAGACCTTCCTCTGGCCCGCACCGCTGCCACGCAGCGGTCGGCCTGGCACCGGCTTAGGCAGCGGCGAGATCATCGGCACCTACCAGAACCGGGCCAGCGTCCCCCGTGACACATGGCTCGCCCTCCTCCAGGGCGCCCAGCGGCAGATCGATGTCCTGATCTTCTCCGGCACCTTCTTCGCCCAGACCAACCCGCACGTCGCCAAGATGCTCGCCGAGCGCGCGGCCACCGGGGTGCGCGTACGCCTCTGCTTCGGTGACCCGAGCGGCAACGCAGCCGCCACCCGAGGCCGCGAGGAGGGCATCGGCGACACCCTCGCCGCCAAGATCCGCGCCTCCCTCACCTACTACCGCCCACTGCTGTCCGAACCCGGATGCGAGGTGCGGCTCCACGACACCACGCTCTATAACTCCCTCTTCCGGTACGACGACGATCTGCTGGTCAACCCGCATGTCTGGGGCCAGCCGGCGAGCGCCAACCCCCTGTTCCACCTGCGGAGAGTGGATGCCATGGGCTGGTTCGATAACTACGCTCAGAGCTTCGACGCCGTCTGGGCCGGCGCACGGCCCTGGATGCCCGATCATGAGGGGACCGCCGCACATGGGCAGGACTGAGTACTACAACGACCCCAACGCCCCAAAGGCCAACACCCTCATCCCGGCCAGCAACCTGCTGGTCGTCGACGACAGCGGCGCCATCCTGCTCCAGCGCCGCCGAGACACCGGCCAGTGGGCATTGCCGGGCGGGGCCCAGGACATCGGCGAGACGGCGGCCGAGTGCGCGGTACGCGAATGCCTGGAGGAGACGGGGATCGTCGCCGAGATCACCGGATTCCTCGGCGTCTACACGAACCCCCGCCACATCGTGGCGTACACCGACGGTGAGATCCGCCAGCAGTACGAGAACACCTACATCGGCCGCCCCATCGGCGGCGAGCCCACGATCAACGACGAGGCCGACGGCGTCCGCTTCGTTCAGCCGGCCGACCTCGACCAGTACGACATCCACGCCAGCATGCGCCAGCAGATCGGCGACTACCTGGCCGGCGCCTACCCCTACCTCGGCTGAGCCGCCAGCGCCGCCTCCACCCGCCTCACGGCGGCGAAGATCTCCGGTGCCGCCCGGCGGATGAACCGCCCAACCACGCTGTCGTTCCCGTAGCGGCCCAAGATCTCCGCGACACGCTCCTCGGCGGTGGTCCGGCCGCCGTCGGGCGTGGTCGTCATGTCGCAGTACACGAGCGCGTCCACCAACAGCGGCTCCTCCAGCAGAGGGAACTCGCTCGCGAGCTCCTCCCGCAGCCCCCGCTCCTCGGCCTCCAAGAGCGCGAACGAGTGGTTCGCGACCAACCGCACCAGCCGCTCGTCGGCGCCGTGCTCGTCCCGGAGGAACCGGGCTCCGTCCAGGGGGTGGAAACCGGTCGTCGCGAGCCGGGGCGCGTACCCGACGTCGTGCAGGGTGGCGGAGGCGATGAGCAGGCCAGCATCTCGGCCGAGAACCTGACTTACTTCGGCAGCGCGCTCGGCCACTCCCTGCGTATGCGCCCACCGTCGTGGAAGCGCACTGCTGAGTTCGGCCTTTGCGATCTCCGCCGCCCAGTTCTCGATGAGATCACCCATGCGGGCTCTCTGCCCAGAGTGCACCGCGGGCAAGCCTGGCCGGGTATGCGCATCCGTCTCGGCTCCCGCTGCCACCGATCCCGCCGGCGTCGTCACAGGACAGAAGATCAAATTTCTACTACTTGCGTGGCGTCCTGCTTCTAAGCTTGTGCCGATTCGACACAGCAGGGATGCAACACGGCCGGTGCCACGAGGATGGAGTAGCTGGTGGGGGAAATGGACGAGCGGCTACAGAAACTGGCGAAGTCCTCTCCGAACTTCGGCATCCTCTACTCACTGAAACCACTGTTGTCGCTCTACGGCGCCCAGGCCGAGGCTACGGTCTTCACCAACCCCAACTCCTCGCTCGTCCAGGCGGGCCAGTTCGGTGAAGTCCTCGCAGAGGAGCTGATCACTCGGATCGGCATGCGTGTGGAAGGCAATCGGCAGATCGATCGGCTGACCGCCCTGACTCGAGCCGGCGTCCTGATCCCTGAGACGCGCCGGGACTTCGATCAGCTGCGGGTGGACCGCAACAAGGCTGCCCACGCCCATTTGTTCGACACAGCGCGAGCGTTGGACGCTGTGAAAGTCTGCTACAAGCTCGGTCTCTGGTTCCACGACGCGATCTTTGACCGCCGCACGGTGGCGGAGTTTGTACCGCCCACGGACCCGCAGGCGATCGAGCGGATTTCGGATCCGGGCGAGGTTGCGGAGCTGAACCAGGCGCTGGATGGGCATCGCGAGGCCCTGACCCAGGCGCGCACACGCATCACTGAGTCAGCGAGTGAGCTGGAGGCCGAGCGGAACGCACGTGCCGAGGCGGAGCGCCTCATCGCGAGTGCCGGCGCGAACAACGCCGAGCTCTTGGCCCAGATCGAAAGGCTGACCTCGCAGGTTGCCGAGATGCGCGTTGCCCAGACGGCTGCCTACGAGCAGGCCCGTCAGGCTCCGCGGAAGGTCGATCCGGCGGCCCGTGACGCGATCATCCACCGCGCACAGCGGCGGGCACCGCTGAACGAGATCGAAGCCCGCAAGGAGATCGATAAGCTGCTGCGCGCCGCTGGCTGGGTGGTGCAGGATCGCAGCGAGGTCAACCCGATGGCAGGTCGGGGCGTAGCCGTGCGTGAGTTCACGCTCGCCACGGGACGGGCCGACTACGTCCTGTATGTGGACGGACAGATTGCCGGTGTCATCGAGGCCAAGCGTGAGGGCACGCACCTGGCCAGCGCGGTCGCGCAGAACGACCGCTACGCCGGCGGAGTGCTCAAGGAGCACCGGCTCGCCGTGTGGCGTGAGGACGAGCCGTTCGCCTTCCGGTATGCGACCACGGGCACCGAGACGTACTTCATCAACCGGCTGGACCCCGAGGCACGCTCCCGTGAGGTGTTCGCCTTTCACAAACCGGAGACGATCGCCGACTGGATGCGGCGGGCCGAGGAGCATCATGCGGCCCCGACTTTCCGTGCCGCCCTGCGCAGTGTTCCGGAGCTGCACCGTAATGGTCTGCGTCCGGCGCAGATCGAAGCAATCACGGGTTTGGAGAGCTCGCTCGCTCTGGACAAGCCGCGAGCCCTGATCCAGATGGCGACGGGCGCGGGCAAGACCTTCACCGCCGTTGCCCAGACGTATCGGCTGCTCAAGCACGCCCGAGCCCGTCGTGTGCTGTTCCTGGTGGACCGCAACAACCTGGGCAAGCAGGCGCTGGACGAGTTCAGGAAGTTCCCGACCCCGGATGATGGCCGCAAGTTCTCCGACATCTACAACGTCGAGCGCCTGGGCGCCGCAGGGCTGCAGGACAGCAGCTCGGTGGTCATCTGCACGATCCAGAAGATGTATCGCCTGCTCACCGGTGAGCACCTCGTTGACGACGATCCGGTCGACGAGGCGAACGACGACGTGGCGTATGAACAGTCCTACGCCGCTGAGAGGCCCATCGAAGTCGGCTACAACCCGGCCGTGCCGATCGAGTCCTTCGACCTGATCATCGTGGATGAGTGCCATCGCTCCATCTATGGCCTCTGGCGCGCGGTGCTGGAGTACTTTGACGCTCACCTTGTCGGGCTTACCGCCACGCCGACCCTTCAGACCCTCGGCTTCTTCGGCCGAAATCTTGTCTCCGAGTACACCTACGCGCAGGCCGTAGCCGACTGCGTCAACGTCGACTTCGACGTCATCCGCATCCATACGGATTTGCGGGAGAATGGCGGCGCGACCATAGAAGAGGGCACGACGGTCAAGATCCGTGACCGGAAGACCCGCTACCAGCGCTACGAGCAGCTGGCGGATGACTTCACCTACACCACCCGTCAGATCGGACGCTCGGTGGTCGCCGTCGACGAGATCCGAGCCGTTCTCACCGCTTACCGGGACAACTGGCAGAGCTGGTTTCCCGGCCGCAAGGAGGTCCCCAAGACGCTGATCTTCGCGGTTGGCGAGGACCATGCCGAAGACGTGCTCGCTCAAGCCAAGGAGGTCTTCGGGCGGGGGGACGAGTTTGCTAAGAAGATCACGTACAAGAGTCGCAAGGCTGGCGAAGACCCCAACGAGCTGATTCGTGATCTGCGGACGTCCCCGGGCCTCAGGCTCGCCGTGACCGTCGACATGATCGCCACCGGTACGGACATCAAGGCGCTGGAGTGCGTGATCTTCCTGCGAGAAGTGCGCAGCGCGGTCCTCTTCGAGCAGATGAAGGGACGCGGCGCCCGCACCATCGACGCCACTGAACTGCGCGAGGTGACCCCTGGCGGGGATGCGCGGGTGCGCAAGGACCGTTTCGTCCTCGTGGACGCAGTCGGCGTCACTGACTCTCCGCTCGTGGACGCGCGGCCACTTGTTCCGGCCGGGGAACGCCAGGTCTCACTGGCCAAGCTCCTCGACAAGGCTGGCACCAAGTCGATCAGTGCCTCGGAGGCGGAGATCCTCGCAGGCCGTCTCGCCCGCCTTAACCAGCAGCTCAACGCTGGCGAGCGCGACCAGATCACCAAGGCGGCCGGCGGCCTCGAACTCTCGGACATCGCGGGCGCGATCATGAAGGCCGCAGATCCCGACAGGCAAGACCGGGCCCAAGCGGAGGGGGGTGAGAAGGCGGCCCACGCGTTGATCGCTGCTGCCGTCGCCCCCCTCACCACCAGCCCCGACCTGCGCCAGCTGATCATCGAGATCCGTCGGGACAAGGACTATGTGATGGATGAGACCACTGCGGTCGCCGTCACCGACGTCCACGCGATCCCCCGAGAGGAACGGGCCCAGGAGCAGGTCGACCGCTGGAGCCGCCTCCTCGAGGAGGAGCGTGACAAGATCGCCGCGATCTCCATCGCGGTTTCGAGTCCCCGTTCCGTTGCCCCCACGGAGGCATACGCAGCGCTCAAGGAGCTGGCCGACAAGATCCGGCGCCCAGACTTCGCATGGACCCCGCAGGTCCTGTGGACCTACTACGAGGACCTCGGCCGCGCGACCGAGCGGCCTGGCAGGGAAGCCGGTGTGCCGGACCTCATCTCACTCATCCGGTACGAGCTCAACGTAGATTCGGAGCTGAAGCCGTACCGTGAGACGGTAGAGGAGCGCTTCGAAGGCTGGCTGCTGCGGCAGCGGCAGGCTGGCGTGGAGTTCACGGAGGACCAGATGTGGTGGTTGGAGGCCATCCGCGACGTCGTTGCCAGCGACGTCGGCATCGCCCCTCCGGACTTCCGAGCCGAACCGTTCGTTAGCCGCGGTGGCGGCAGGGGTCTGGCGTTGGCCTTTCCGGGGCGCACCCCGCACGACTTCCTGAATGAGTTGAATCGAGAACTGGCTTGAGCACCACGGAACTTCCGCCCGGTTGGGTGCGTGTCCGTCTGGCGGATGTACTGAGTGAGCCCTTGATTAATGGCCGTTCCGTACGCAGCATGGACGGCGGATTCCCGGTACTGCGCCTCACGGCACTTAAGCGTGGCGGAGTCGACCTTTCGGAACACAAGTCTGGTGCATGGAGCGAAGAGGAAGCCACCCCATTTCTAGTGTCTGAAGGGGACTTCCTCCTGAGTCGCGGAAATGGCTCTCGAAGTCTTGTCGGGCGCGGCGCAACGGTTAAGCGTGTGACATTCCCAGTCGCGTTTCCGGACACCATGATTCGCGTTAGGGTCCGACCCTCACTGGTCCTCTCGGAGTATTTGGAGTTCGTCTGGGGCTCCACTATTGTGAGGAATCAAATCGAGGATTCAGTTCGCACGACTGCGGGAATCTACAAGATCAATCAGAAGATTCTTGAGGGGATGGAGATCCCTGTTCCGCCGCTCGATGAGCAAAGGCGGATCGTTGGAGCTCTCGACGCCTATATTTCTCGCCTTGACATGGCGGAAAGGGGTATCGAGCTTGCACAGTTGCGTGCGGTCAGTTTGCGGAAAGCTCTCCTCTACCGTGCCTTCACGGGTGGTCTTGTTCCTCAGGACCCAAACGAGGAGGCCGCCAGTTTGCTGTTCGATCGGCTTCGAGCCGAACGGCAAGCAGATGATAATCCGCCTAAGCGCGTTCGCCGAGCGCGCAAGAAGGGTGCTGAGGCAGGGCCTGTGTCTCCGCCGGCTCCCTCTGTTTCCATGAACTCAACCCCTCACGTCGACATTCAGCAGGAGTTCGAGCTCTAGTGGGCGCAAACGAGATCAATTCGACTGCCCCTGCCAAGGTTACAGCGCAGACCAACTCGCTTGTCGCCAAGCTCTGGAACTATTGCAACGTCCTTCGTGACAATGGCCTGTCGACCATCGAGTACGTCGAACAGCTCTCATTCCTGCTATTCCTTAAGATGGCTGACGAGCTGGGTGCAGATCCGTTTGCTGAGGAGACAGCTGGTCCCATCGTTCCGCCCGCTTACGACTGGCAGTCGCTTGTTTCCAAGCGCGGCGAGGAGCTAGAGGCGCACTATCGCGCGGTGCTCACCGAACTTGGCAAGCGCCCTGGCACGACCCTGGGAACAGTCTTCGCAAAGTCCCAGAACAGGATCACCGAGCCGGCTCTCCTCGAAAAGCTGGTTGTCGACCTGATCGGTAAGACTGACTGGGTCCTCGAAGGCACTGACCTTAAGGGTGACGCATACGAGGGGCTGCTAGCCAAGGGGGCTGAGGACACTAAGACCGGCGCCGGCCAGTACTTCACGCCGCGCCCTTTGATTGATGCCATGGTTCAGGTGATGCGGCCGGGCCCCAAGGACAGGATTACTGATCCGGCCTGCGGAACCGCTGGCTTCCTGATTGCCGCGCACAGCTACATTCGCGAACACCACCTCAAAGGCCTCTCCCGAGAGCAGCGCCTCGGGCTTGGGCAGGGCAGCATCTGGGGAAACGAGCTCGTTCCAGGCACAGCCCGCCTCGCGGCGATGAACATGTTGCTTCACGGCATCGGTGAAGCTGGTGGTGAGTCGCTCATTACCACTGGTGACGCGCTGGCCGATGCTCCCACCGACCGGGCCTCTCTTGTTCTGGCAAACCCGCCGTTCGGCAAGAAATCGGCGATTACGGTGGTAGGAACGGACGGTAAGACCGACCGGGAGGACATCACCTACGACAGGTCTGACTTCCGCGCGACGACTACCAACAAGCAGCTGAACTTCCTGCAGCACATCATGTCGCTGCTGGAGATGGACGGCCGTGCGGCGGTCGTCCTGCCCGACAACGTGCTGTTCGAGGGTGGGGCTGGTGAGAAGATCCGACGTCGACTCCTCCAGGAGTTCAACCTCCACACGATCCTGCGCCTGCCCACGGGCATCTTCTACGCCGGCGGTGTTAAGGCGAACGTCCTGTTCTTCGAGAAGAAGACTCCGCGGGCTGACGGCCTTCCCAACACGTCCGAGGTCTGGGTGTATGACTTCCGGACCGGGCTGCACTTCACGCTCAAGCAGCGACCGCTTCGCCTCGCGGACCTGGCCGACTTCATCGAGGCGTACAACGCGGACGATCGTTCAGCACGCAGGGAGACCGAGGACGGCCGCTTTAAGCGGTTCACATGTGAGGAGCTCCTTGCCCGTGACAAGGTCAACCTCGACATCACCTGGCTGAAGGACCCGGCGCTCTACGATGCCGACAGCCTGCTCCCTCCCGAGGTCATTGCCCAGGAGATCGTGGAGGACCTCCAGGCCGCCCTCGCCGAGTTTGAGGCCATCGCCGAGGCGCTGGGCGGCGAGGTCAAGCCGGACGTTGCAGCCGAGGAAGTCATCGCCGAGGCATGACCCCCTTCTTGCGGTAACTCACGTCCCGCCCGGCGCGGAAACCTCAACGGTTGTGCCGCACTCTGGGCGGGACGGCGGCAGGAGGAAGGCGCTGCCGGCACAGCGAGATCGGCTCACTGAAATCGCGTTCTTTCCGGCCGATCCCGACGTTGACAGACCGGCTCCACAAGAAGATCGCCAACACGTTGTTACCGAGATCCAGTGAGCCGCGAGCCAAGAGCGTCAGTCCGGTAGATGGCGTCCCACGTGTCCGATGACGATCACCTTGTCGCTTTCGTCGAGGTACCAATAGATGCGAAGGCACTGATCGGGGCCGGTGGACTCGTCAACTTTGAGGTGTGGTTCCATGACAACTGGATTGTCCTTGTACTTCACTTCATAGTGACGCTTGTGCCGACGATCGCGTGCCGCAGGATTCTTTGCGGAATATCCATAGCCGAGATCAGCGAAGAACTCACCGAAGGGCTTCCCGAGAGTCCCGTCGCCCCACCGTCGGCCAGCGTCGGCAACGTCCAAGAGGGCTCTGTGTAGCTTCTCCGGATCCCTGTATTCGGAGAACTTCTTGATGCTTGCGTCAGCGCTTGGAAGGAAGACGAGATCGTCGCCGATTTCCGCCTTGGCATGCTCATAAGCCTCGGGCGCTGTCAGGGTCGATACGTTCGCATCGCGCGGCGCGGCTGATTGGCCATCATCGACAGCGGGCTTAGTGGAGTACTGACTTACCAGCGCGTACTGTTCGCGCATTGCAGCGACATCCGTCAGGGCGGCGGCGAGATCCTCCTTGAGGTCGTCGCGTTCCTCCCGAAGCCCGCGCAGCTCAGCGTCGGTGGTTTCGATGTACTCCTGAACCCAATGCGGGATGTCCCCGCTCTCGGCAAGCGCCTTCCGGCGTGCCGCTCGCATCCAGCCAAGAGCAGGATTCTCGGGTACCGACGCGGCGCTTACCGAACCCAGCCACCGCCTCAGCTCATCGATTAGTGCCTCATCATCCTCAAGGAGGCGACTAGGCGTCCAATACTTGTGTTCATATGGGTTTGCGTCCGCCTTGAATTTCGGCCAATACAGGCGTACTGCCCCCTGCCAAGCGGAGCGCTCTGCCCCTACTCTGTCGCTCAATGCGCGCGCAGCAAGGTGAGTGGAGAGGTGTACGACATGAGCGAGCCCGGATAGTTCCTTGGCCAACTTCCTCAAATCGACGAGCGGCTGCCCGGTTGAAGGGTAATTTGTGGCAACGACAACTGGAAGTGCACGCTGGTCGTTCGTCAGCCATTCGGCGAACTCGGGAATGTCGCCCGTGCGAAGCGTCGTGTGCGTCGGCCTTGTTGGTCGACCCGCATCAGATACTTCGAATTCTCGCAGGAGAGTGCGAACGATTGCCGGCGCAGAGAATTGATAGTTGGGCCGGCGGAGCTGGAAGCTATGGCTTCTCTGTTGGAGGCCGATTCGTACGGTTGCGCAGGCGGCATTCCCTTGGGCTGCGAGCGCCAGACTCAAAGTCCATCGCACCGAAGGGTCGTCCGTGCCGGGAAAGTGCCACAAGCAGCTCCAACCCGACGAGCCATCCTCGGTGGGCGCGTAGCGACTAACAGCCACCGTGTGTCCGCCACTCGCCTCGTGCTGCCCTTCGCTGAGGAACTCGGGGGCGAGGTGGGTCGGTCGGCTGACCCACTCGCGGATCAGCCTCTCAGCTCGGTTGAGAGTGTCCCCTGGGGACTCTTCGTCGCCGGTTAGTAGGAGCTGACACGCATAGAGCTCGCGCATTCCGCCTCTTTCGGACAATCTAAAACGAATCCGACATCGACATGTGGCGAGCTTCTGGCTCGCTGTTTCATATCAAGTACCACGGGCGGGCGAGCCGCAAGCCCACACTCGCGTCCGGAGAGGCTCTTCTCGAGCTGTCGCCGTCCGCATCGATGGGATCGAAGCGCATTGAAGCGAAGGTGGTATCTCCCCCCCCCCATAACCCTGGCCGTAGCTCGGCAGTCCGGATGGTGGCCGCAGTGGAGGCGGAACGTCCCTGCCTTTGTGGCCAGCGCATGTCCACACCCCACTGCGCCTGACTGTGATTACCTCGCGGTCACGCAGCGCATACGCGGAATGTCGTTCGCTTAACCTCAGGAGGCTTCGCGGGTGTCGACCCTCGAAAGTCTGCTGAGTGCGCGGGCCGCCTTCCTTCAAGGGCGGCACCGATGTACGGGCACGGGCCGAGCCCGAAGCCCCAAGTCCAATGACCTGTATAGGTGGCCGCCCGCCCATCTTGTGACGTCGGTGGAGCAGTCGCCGCTGCGTGAGCGCTGCGTGAGCGGACTGGGTGGCACCAGGGTGGACCAGTCGTCACGCCGATCAAGGCCGCAAGTCTCTGATCAGCGAAACCAGGATTCGGCGGCACGGCTCAGCACCACCCGGGATGATCTTGCGGGCCCTCGTAATGCGTAGGTCTCGGGTTCGAATCCCGAAGGCGGCTCCGATCAAACCCCAGGTCACGTACTCAGTGACCTGGGGTTTTTTTGTGCGTGGTGGGGCTGTGGAGCAGGTGTGAAAACTCTGTGGAAGCGATGTCGGTGGGGCGGCTTATGCTGCACCGGAAGATCGCGGTACCAGGGGAGGGATCGACATGTTCGGCAAGCTGTTCGGCAGGGGCGGGGAGAGGCCGGAGGCGGATCCGCACGCCCTGCCCGTTCCGCGTCGGCAGAGGAACGGGGTGTACACGCTGCGCGCGCTCGGGGACCGGCGGGTGCTCGCGGCGGTGGAGGCGGCCGGGGCGGGGGACTGGCAGGCGGTCAAGGCGGCGCTGGCCCCCTTCGATCTCGGCCGGGATCACCACGTCCTGGGTGAGCTCGCCGAGGTGGACGGGGTGCAGGACTGGATCGGCCGGGCCATCGAGGAGGACAAGGAGGGCCGTGCGACGGCGCTGCTCATATCCGGTGCGCGCCACGTCAGTTGGGGCTGGGAGGCGCGTACGGCCGACCGTGCGGTGAATGTCACGCGGGACCAGTGGCGGGTCTTCCACGAGCGGCTCCACATCGCCGAGGAGCAGTTGCTGGAGGCTGCCGAGCTGCGTCCGGAGTGGATCACTCCGTGGCGCCAGCTGCTCACCTCGGGCCGCGGCATGTCGCTGGGATCCGTCGTGAACCGGACCCGCCTCGATGCCGCCCTGCGCCGTGATCCGCTGGATCTGGAGACCCACATCGACTGGATCTCGCAGTTGCAGCCCCGCTGGAGCGGAGAACCGGGCCAGGCCCTGGCGTTCGCACGGGACGCGTTCGCCCGTGCGCCCCAGGGGCACCGGATCGGCTGTGTGATCGCCTTCGCGCACATCGAGGAGTGGGTCGAGGCGGAGAGCATGGGCTGCCTGAAGACGGCCGAGATCCGGGGCGAGTTGCGGACCGCGGCCGACCACAGCATCCTCCACCCCGACTACGTGCGGCGTCCGGGCTGGCAGGTGGACTTCAACATGTTCGCCATGGCGCTCTCACTGGCGGGCGAGCGCGACACGGTCCGACGGGTCTTCCAGGCGCTGGACGGCGCGCACACGACCTGGCCGTGGGCCTATCTCGCCAACTCCCAGAAGCAGTTCGCCCGCTACCAGCGCCGCGCCTGAGCGCACGCCGGTCCCGGCCGTGCCGCCCGTCCGTCGCCTCCTTCATCCGTCGCCCCACTCACCCGGACTGCCCGATGACTCTGCCCGACACCGCAGCGACCCCGCCCAACGCCGATCGCACCTTCCAGGTGGATCTGCGCGGCCTCGTCGACCTTCTCTCCCATCACCTCTACTCCAGCCCGCGCGTCTACCTGCGTGAACTCCTGCAGAACGCGGTGGACGCGCTGACCGCCCGGCAGGCACTCGCCCCGGACGCGCCCGCCGGCGCCTTCGGAATCCGCCTGTACGCGGACGGCGCGGTGGTACGCGTCGAGGACGACGGCGTCGGCCTCAGCGAGGCCGATGTGCACACCTTCCTCGCCACGATCGGCCGCAGCAGCAAGCGCGCCGAGCGGATTGCCGAGCAACGCGGCGACTTCATCGGCCAGTTCGGGATCGGGCTGCTCTCCTGCTTCCTCGTCGCGGACGAGATCCACGTCCTGAGCCGCTCCGCCCGCACCCCCGACGCGCCCGCCGTGGAGTGGCGGGGGCGCGGCGACGGCAGCTACAGCGTCCGCACCCTGCCCGGGGCCGCCCGTCCCCGGCCCGGTACGACCGTCACGCTGACACCGAGGGCCGACACGGGCGAGTGGACCGTGCCGGAGCGGGTGCACGCCCTGGCGCGGCAGTTCGGCTCCCTGCTGCACCACCCGGTGACCTTCGACGACGGCACCGCGGGCCCCGCCGTAGCGGTCAACCCCGAACCGGCGCCCTGGGCCCGTGCCTACCCCACACCCGGGTCGCGTTCCCGCGCGCTGGCCGCGTACGGCGAGGAGGTCTTCGGGTTCACGCCGCTGGACACCATCGAGCTGGACCTTCCGGCCGTGGGCCTGAAGGGCATCGCGTGCGTGCTGCCCGAGGCGGTCCCGGCCGGACGCCGTCACGGCCACCGCGTGCACGTCAAGGGCATGCTGCTGTCCGAGCAGGCCGAGGAGATCCTGCCCGAGTGGGCGTTCTTCGTCCGCTGCGTCATCGACGCGGAGAGCCTGCGCCCGACGGCGTCCCGCGAGTCCCTGTACGAGGACGACACGCTCGCCGCCGTCCGTGACGCCCTCGCCGAGCGGCTGCGCGCGTGGATCGCACGGGCCGCCGCCAGCGATCCGGAGCTGCTCGGCCGCTTCCTCCAGGCCCACCACCTGGCCGTGAAGTCGCTGGCGGTGCACGACGACGAGATCCTGCGGATGCTGCTGCCCTGGCTGCCGTTCGAGACCACCGACGGGCACACCACGCTCGACGAGTTCGCGCGCACCCACCGCACCGTGCTCGTGACGTCGAGCGTGGAGGAGTTCCGGCAGGTCGCGGCGATCGCCTCGGCCGCCGGGCTCGGGGTGGTCAACGGCGGCTACACGTACGACCGCGAGCTGGTCCACCGGCTGCCCGAGGTCAGGCCCGGGGCGGAGGTCGCCGACCTCGACCCGGAGACGCTCACCGCCCACCTCGACCCCGTCGACCGTGAGACGGAGCTGGCCGCCATGGCCTACCTCGCCCTGGCCCGGGACGCGCTGGCCGTCTTCGACTGCGACGTGGCCCTGCGCACCTTCCAGCCGGCCTCCGCCCCCGCCCTCCTCGTCGACAGCCGGGAGGCCCGGCACGAGCGGACCCGCTCCCGGCTCGCGCGTGAGCAGGAGGGCGGCGTCTGGGGCGACATCCTCGGCGCCCTGCGCCAGGAGGCCCCGCGGGCCCAGCTGATCCTCAACCAGCTCAATCCGCTGGTCCGCGCCGCCGTCTCCATCGCGGAGCCCGAACTGGCCCGCACCAGCGCCGAAGCCCTCTACGGGCAGGCCGCGATGCTCTCCCGGCGCCCGCTCCGGCCCGCCGAGTCCAGCCTCATCAACCGCTCCTTCCTCGATCTCCTCGCCCACGCCCTCCGGAAGGACAGCTGATGTCGCCGAACGCGCCCCAGAACACCGACGAGCTCTACCAGGCGCTGGAGGCGAACGACCAGCGCCCCTACGGCCGCACCCGTACGGTCACCGCCGAGGAACTCGTGGACGTCGCGGAGCGGTTCGAGGAGCCCGCCCCGCTCGTCGACGCGCTCTTCGAGCTCCAGGAGGCGTACACCTACGGCTCCGAACCCCGGAAGTCGCCCGTCGTCTTCGCCCGCCTGCTCAACCTGTTCGACGAGCAGCCCGACGTGTTCGACGAGCGCCGTCGCCACACGCTGTTCTGGCGGTTCAAGTGGGTGGCGAACGCCCTGCTGGTGCTGCCCGAGGTGCCGCTGGAGGGTCTGCGCCAGTGGCTGACGGAGATGCGCGACCGGTACGAGAAGGCCGGGCTCGGCCTTCAGCCCTACTACGGTCAGGCGTACCAGCTGGCCGCCCACACCGGTGAGGACACCGCTCTCGCCTACGAGTTGTGGGCGAGCCGTACCCGTACCCGGCTCAGCGACTGCGAGGCCTGCGAGATCTGCGAGCGGGCCCTCCACCACCTCGTGTCGGGCGACGACGGGCGGGCGCTGGACGCCTGGAGCCCCGTCCTGGCCGGGAAGGCGTCCTGCCAGGAGGAGCCGGCCCGTTCCGTCTCGTACGCGCTGCTGCCGCTGCTGCGCGAGGGGCACGCCGACCGCGCCCGCGAGCTGCACCTCTCTGGCTACCGCATCTGCCGCCGCAACCCCTCGATGGCCGGGGAGGTCGGGCGGCACCTGGAGTTCTGCGCGCTGACCGGCAACGAGAGCCGGGGCCTGGAGCTGCTCGCCGAGAACCGGAACCTGTTCGCCGAGGTGGAATCGCCGCTGGACCTGCTCCAGTTCCTGACCGGGGTGGAGGTCCTGCTCCAGCGTGTCGAGGCCCTCGGCCACGGCGGACTGCCCGCCGCCGGATACGCGGGCCGCACCTGGACGGTGACCGGGCTCCGCGCCGAGGCGGGGAAGCGCGCCGACGATCTCGCCGCCCGCTTCGACGCCCGTAACGGAACCTCGGCCCACACCGACCGCCGCCGGGCCCGCCTGGAGCGTGCCCCGCTCGCCGACGCGCTGGAGCTCACCCTGCGCACCCGCGGCCTCGACGAAGTGGCCCCGGCCGCCCCGGTCGCCGAGCCCGCCGCCCGGGTGTCCGCGCCGGTTCCGGAAGAGCCGGACGAACTCATCCTGCGAGCCCGGGAGCTGGAGAGGCAGGGGCACCCGGAGGCGGACGCGTACTGGGCGAAGCTGCGCGCCCTCGTCGCCACGGGCGACTACTCCCACCCCGGTAACCCGGCCGTGGGCCCGCTCGCGCGGCTGCGCGCGGACCTGCTGAGCGACGAGGCGAGCCGGGCGGGCGAGAACGAGGAGTTCGCCGAGGCGGTAGCCCTCTACGACGAGGCCGCAGGGCTGTACGAGGACGCCGGGGCGCCGGGTGACGCGGCGGAAGCCCGCGCGGGCGCGCTGCTCGCCGCCGCCGAGGGCGCCGGGGCCGATGAGTCTGATGAGCCCGATGAGTCCGATAAGGCTGAGCGGCTCGGTGGTGCCGAGGGTGCCCATGGGGTCGATAGGGCCGATGGGATGTCTGAGGCCGACAGGGCTGACGAGGCCGGAGAGTCCTATGGGTCCGAGGGGTCCGAGGGGTCCGATGAGCCCGACGGGTCCGGGGCGAAGGCTGCCGCGCTGACCGCCGCCCATGCGTCGATGGTGCGTCTGCACGAGGAGGCGTCCGGCCTCGCCCCGCACCAGGAAGCGCGGCTGCTGCGGCTGCGGGCCACCGCGCTGGGCATGCGCCTGCAGACCTCGGGGAGCGAGGAGCACGTCGATCCGGTCCTCGCCGAGGCCGAACTGCTGCACGCGTTCGCCACCCGGCACGACCTCCCCATGCAGATATCCGGCGCCCTGCTGCTGCGGGCCACCACCCATGCCATCGCCGGTGACCTGCCCACCGCGATCGCCGTGCTCGACGGCCTCCTCGACCGGCTGAACGAACACGGCCCCGCCTGGCACCTGCCCCGCACGCTCGCCCTGCGGGGCCGGATGCGGCTCGGCCTCCAGGACGCGGGGGCCGCGCGGGCGGACCTGGCCGAGGGGCTGCGACTGGCCGCCGACTGGCCGGGTGACGTGACCGCCACCGCCCGCCTCCACGCGGATCTGGCCGATGCCTGCATGCGCCTGGACCGCCCCGACGAGGCGCTGCGTCACCTGACCCGCTCGGCGGAGCTGGAGCTGCGGCGAGGCCGCCGGATCGACGCGTACTGCACGTACAGCGGTGCGGCCGGGCTCTGCCTCGATCTGGGCCGTGTCGAGGACTGCATCGCGCTGCTCGACTCCCTGCTGGCCGAGCCGGACATCGCGGCCGGGGAGGTGGACGACCGGCTCGTCGCCCAGCTGCGTCTGACCCGTGCCCGCGCGCTGCACGCGGGGGAGGACCTCAAGGTCGCGACGGAGGAGTTCGTCTCCCTCGCGGCCGAGTCGGCCGGCTGGGACGACGACCCGGGGAGCCACGCCATGATCGCGGCGGAGACGTCCGTGCTCCTCGCCGAGTCCGGGGAGTTCGACCGGGCCCGCGAGGCCATCGGGCAGGCGGTCGCCGCCCATGCCCTGGCCCCGCGCTACGAGCAGCTCAGCAGCTGCCTGCGCGAGATCGCCCGGCTCCAGACCCAGCGGCAAGGGCCCGAGGGACTGGCCGATGCCCTCGCCCACCTGGCCGAGGCGGGCCGGATCGCCGACGAGGCCCGCGCCGCCGGGTACGGGGCACAGGGCCGCGACCTCGACGCGGCCCTGGCCTACGAGTACGGCCGGGTCCATGCCAATGCCGGGGAGTTCGGGGATGCCCTGGCCGCGCTGGAGAAGAGCCTCGTGCTGGTCGGCGAGCCGACGCCGGAAGGGGACGGGGCCGAGGAGTGGGCCGAGTGCGTCCGGCTCGCGGCCGCGGTGGAGGGCATCTACCTGGAGCGTACGGACGCCGCCCTCTCCCGCCTCGACGCGGCGGTGTCCCGCCTGACCGCCCTGGGACGCGCCGAGGAGGCCGGGCCGCTGGCCTCCCTGGCGGCCCATCTGCGCGACGAGGAGTAGGCACCCGCCCGGCCGCCACTCAGGGCCTCTCGTTTGGATCATGCCGGGCTCGCGGGGGCCGGCACGCACATCTGCCGCGTTGTCGTCAGTCACCGACGCTCCGCGTCGGCTCCTTCCTCCGCCTTGCAGCTGCACGCACCAGCCCCCGCTCCCTGATCCAGCCTGATCCAAACGAAAGACCCTAGTCTCAGGTCGCCTCGCGGCCTCCACACCCGGCAGGACCGGCCGCCCGCCACTCCGCCCGGCCCGCGCTCCGTCAGCCGGGCAGCCAGCCAGTCCGGCAGTCCGGCAGTCCGGCAGCCCGTCCGTTCAGCTCGTCAGTTCGCGGACCAGGGCCGCCGCCGGTTCGATGAGGGCGCGTTCGTGGGGGGTCATCGTGGGGTTGGCGGTGCGGTGGCGGGCGGCCTCGGCGACGTGGGGGGCGGGGACGGGGCCGGAGGCGGTGAGCTGAGGGGCCAGGGCGCCCAGGAGGATGCGGGCCCGGCCGGACAGGGGGGACGCGGGATCCACCGCGATCTGGGCCAGGATCAGCGCGGACATGGCGCGGTCCAGGGCCGGGGCGCCCTCCGCCGCGTTGCTCCAGTCGATCACCACCGGCCCCCGGTCCGTCAGCATCACGTTGCCCGGGTGCAGGTCGAGGTGGAGGATCCGGTCCCCGGGGTGCGGGGAGACCCGCGCCGGGACGGTGTGGAGTTCGGCGAGGAGCCCGGCCAGCAGGGCGCCCGCCTCGTCCGCCGACAGCTCCTCGGCCATCAGGGCGTCCAGCATCGTCGGGCCGTCCAGGCGCTCCAGCAGCAGATCGCCGGGCGGCGTCTTCGCGTCGCGCGGGCCCAGGCGGGGGACCGGGCAGCCGTGTGCGGCGAGGTAGGCCATGACCATCCATTCGGGCGTGGCGTCCATGCCGTCCCGGTAGCGGCGCAGGACCCACTTCTCGTCGAGCGCGTACACATCGGCCGATCGTCCGGCACCGAGCAGCTCACCAATTCGCATGGGGCGAACCTACGGGGGCCGACGGCGGATGGGGATGCCCGGGGCCGGTCCGGAGGGAAGAACCCGGCGCCCCCATAACGCGAAGTGAGGGGGTGAACGGGATCTCCTGGAGATGACGTGTACGCGGCTACGTTGTCGGCAATTCCCCCGAAGTCAAGGAGAGTTCCGTGGAGAGCTCCACACTCCGCAGACGTGCCCTGGCCGCGTGTACCGCCACCGTGGCCGTCGGGGCGCTCGCGCTGGCCGGCCTGTCCGGCAGCGCGTCCGCCGATCCGGTGCCCCAGCTCCGCACCCCCACCGCCGCGGGGACCGGGCAGCTCTCGCCCGGTCTGCTGGAGGCCATGCAGCGTGATCTCGGCCTGAACGAGGCAGAGGCGCGCGGCCGGATCGGTCACGAGACCCGGGCGGCGGCGATCGCCTCCGCGCTGAAGCACACGCTCGGCGCGGACTTCGCCGGCGCCCGGGTCAGTGGTGACGACGCGGACCTGACCGTCGCCACCACCGACGCCGCCCACGCCCAGGAGATCCGCCTCGCCGGTGCCCGGCCCGTCGTCGTCGCGCACAGCCAGGCCCAACTCGACGCCGCCAAGGGCGCGCTGGACCGGGTGGCGCTGCGCGGGGCGCCCGCCGACGTGCCGGTCTGGTACGTCGACGTGGCGAGCAACCGGGTCGTCGTCGAGGCCGCCCGCGCCAAGGCGGCCAAGGCGTTCCTGGCCGAGGCCGGAGTGTCGGACACGCTGGTGACGGTACGTCAGTCCACTGAGCGGCCCCGTACGTTCGCCGATCTTCGGGGCGGTGACGCGTACTACATGAACGGTTCGGGGCGGTGCTCCATCGGCTTCCCGGTGAAGCGCGGTACGCAGGGCGGCTTCGTCAGCGCCGGTCACTGCGGCACGCCCGGGGTCAGCACCAGCGGCTACAACCAGCAGGCGCAGGGCTCCTTCCAGGGCTCCACCTTCCCGGGCCGCGACTACTCCTGGGTCGCCACCAACACCAGCTGGACGCCGCGTGCCCTGGTGAACGGCTACGGCAACGGCGATGTGACCGTCACCGGCTCCACCGAGGCACTGGAGGGCTCGTCGGTCTGCCGCTCCGGCTCGACGACCGGCTGGCACTGCGGGACCGTGCAGCAGCGCAACACCAGCGTCACGTACCAGGAGGGCACCGTCTCCGGGGTCACCCGCACCAATGTGTGCGCCGAACCCGGCGACTCCGGCGGCTCGTTCATCTCCGGCAGCCAGGCGCAGGGTGTCACCTCCGGCGGCTCCGGCAACTGCTCCCAGGGCGGCACGACGTACTTCCAGCCGCTGAACCCGGCGCTCCAGGCCTACGGGCTGACCCTGATGACCAACGGCACCCCGCCCGACCCCTCCGACCCGCCGACCAACCCGGGCGGCACCTGGAAGGAAGGCGCGACGTACGCGGCGGGCGACGTCGTGACGTACGGCTCCGACAGCTACCGCTGCCTCCAGGCGCACCTGGCGCAGCCCGGCTGGACCCCGCCGAACGTTCCGGCCCTCTGGGCCCGGGCCTGAACCGCTCCGCAGTGAGTGCGGCGGCCCCGCACCCGGGGCCGCCACCGGTTACCGCGCCCGCCCGGCTACCGCTTCGGCCTCCCGGCCGGGCGGCGCGCACCCCGCTCCGCTCTGTGTCATGCACGTGCCCTTCCCCCACCCCGAGGAATCAGCCATGACTCCAGAACCGCCCGAGGGCCAGAACCCCGGCGACCGCAAGATCAGCCGCAAGACCCTGCTCAAGGCCGCGCTCGTCGCCGGTACCGTCCCGCTGCTCGCGGGCGGTGGCGTCGCACTGGCCCGGGACGCGGGCTCCGGCGGCAAGCCGCTGGCCCCGACGCCGAACTGCGACGACGGTGACGGCCCGACCCACGAGCAGATGGAGGGCCCGTACTTCAAGCCCAACTCCCCGCTCCGCACCAGTCTGATCACCGGCAGCACCCCGGGTGTCCGGCTGACCGTGAGCGGCTACGTCTTCGGGCGGGCGTGCCGCCCGATCTCCGGAGTGCTCCTGGACTTCTGGCAGGCCGACACCAACGGCGCCTACGACATGAGCGGATTCGCCTTCCGCGGGCACCAGTTCACCGACCAGTCGGGGGCGTACAGCCTGACCACGATCGTGCCGGGGCTGTACCCGGGGCGCACCCGTCACATCCACGTGAAGGTCCAGGCGCCCGGCTCGTCCATCCTGACCACCCAGCTCTACTTTCCGGGTGAGCCGCGCAACAACACCGACATGCTCTACGACCCGGCGCTCCTGATGAGCCTGCGGGACGCGGGCTCGGAACAGCAGGGGACGTTCGACTTCGTCCTCAACATCGCCCAGAGCCCGACCGACCCGCCGACCGATCCCACGGACCCGCCGACCGACCCGCCCGGCTCCACCTGGAAGGCCGGTACGTCCTACACCGCGGGAGACCGCGTCACGTACGGCGGGGTCGCGTACCGCTGCACGCAGGCCCACACGGCCATGGCCGGGTGGGAACCGCCGAACGTCCCCGCGCTGTGGGTACGCGGGTAGGCACGCGGCACAGCGGGCGCGTCCCGCCGCGAGGGTCCGGGCCGGGCGCGTCCCCGGCCCGGACCCCCGCTGTCCGGCGCTCGTCCGAGGGGGGTGGGTGCCGGGCAGCGGAGTAACCTGGACGCGTACGGCTCCCGGTGGGCCGCACCGCTCGGCCTGCACGTCGAAGGGGGCCGGATTCGTATGGACACCCTGGTCACCACCGTGGTCGTCCTCGCGATGATCGCGATCACGGCGTACGTCATCCATCTGCTGAACGCCCGGCACCGGCATCATCGTCTGCGCCCGGCGCACTACGACCACGGGCTCGCCGGATTCGACGACGCGCCTGCACCGGAGCAGGGCACCGGTTCCTTGCCGTCCGCTACTTCGCGTCGGAGTAGCGCTCCACCACCGCCGTAGTGAACGGGAAGCGCACGGGCGTCTCGCCGAAGGCGGTCCGCCCGGCCAGCTCCCCGGCCGCCCGGATCGCCTCCACCACGGCTGCCGCCTCCTCCTGCGGGCAGTGCACGATCACCTCGTCGTGCTGGAAGAAGACCAGCTCGGCGCGGAGTCCGGCGGCGTGGAGCGAGCGGCGCAGGGCGGCCAGGAGCAGCAGCGCCCAGTCGGCGGCGCTGCCCTGCACCACGAAGTTGCGGGTGAAACGGCCCCGCGCCCTGGCGTTCGACGAGGCGTAGCCCGGGGTGAAGCCCGGACCCGGACCCGCGTCGGATCCCGGGCCGGAGCCGTCGTCGGAGGGCGTCGGCCCGGGGCCCTCCTGCGGGATGCCCGCCTCCTCGTACGCCCCGCTCCCGGCGGCCGGGGGGCTGGTGCGGCCCAGCCACGTCCGCACCAGACGCCCGTCCTCCCCGGCTTTCGCGGCGTCGTCGACGTAGGCCACGGCCCGCGGGAATCTCCGGCGCAGGGCGGCCAGGTTCTTCAGGCCGTCGCCCGAGGTCTGGCCGTAGACCGCGCCGAGCAGGGCGAGCTTGGCGTGGTCCCGGTCGCCGTGGAACGCCCGGTCGGACAGGGCGGTGTACAGATCGCCGTCGTGGCCCGCCACGTCCATCAGGCCGCGGTCACGGGAGATCGCGGCGAGCACCCGGGGCTCCATCTGGTCGGCGTCCGCGACGACCAGGCGCCAGCCCGGATCGGCGACGACCGCCTGCCGGATCACCTTGGGGATCTGGAGCGCCCCGCCGCCGTTGGTCGTCCAGCGGCCACTGACCGTGCCGCCCGGCTGGTACTCGGGCCGGAAGCGGCCGTCGCGCACCCAGTCCTGCAGCCAGGCCCAGCCGTGGGCCGTCCAGATCCGGTAGAGCTTCTTGTACGCGACGAGCGGGGCCACCGCCGGGTGGTCCAGGCCCTCCAGCTCCCAGCGGCGGGTGGACCGCACCTTGATCCCGGCCTGGGCGAAGGCCCGCACCACGTCGGCCGGGAGGTCGGGGCGGACCCGTCTGCCGAAGGCGGCGGACACCTGGTCGGCCAGCTCGGCCAGTCTGCGGGGCTCGCCGCCGCCCGCGTACCGCTCGCCGAGCAGGCCATGGAGGACCTCGCGGTGCACGTCGGCCCGCCAGGGGAGGCCGCAGCGGTGCATCTCGGCGGCGACCAGCATGCCCGCCGACTCGGAGGCGGTGAGCAGCCGCATCCTGCCGGGATGCTCGGTGGCGTCGTGGCGGCGGAGCTGGTCGGCGTAGACCTCCAGCAGGGCGTCGAAGGGGAGCGGGGCTGCGGGCCGGGGCTCGAAGAGCGAGGACTGCGCGCCGGGCTCCGCCGAGCGGGGCGGCGGATCGGGCGGCACCGGGGCATGGTGCAGGCGGGCGTGGGCGGCAGCGGCGGAGCGGGGTTCGCCGAGGAGGCCCTCATGGGCCAGGAGCAGGGATTCGGCGACCTCGATGTCGTAACAGCGGTCCACGGGGACACCGGCCGCGAGGAGCCGGGGGTACACCTCCGCGGTGGAGCGCCAGACCCAGCGGGTGACCTCGGGGCGGGCGCGGACCGCCGCCACCACGTCGGGCTCGGCCACGACCGGGCCCGCGGGCAGGCCGGCCGGATCCAGCGGCGCGAGGAGCGCACCGCCGGTCTCCGTCATGGCCACGGCCCACCGTCCGGTCATGACATCGAGTCTGGCACCCGGCACTGACAGCGGACGCGGGCCACGCCCCCGCCCCGGTCCCGGACCGACGTGTCCGGGACCGGGGCGGGCGGGCTCCCGGGGCGTGAACCGCTGGGCGGTCTCCCGGGAGCCCGGGGACTCCCGGGCCCTCAGAGTCCGGATTCGGACGCGGAGGTCCAGGTGCCCAGGGAGATCTCGGCGGTGATGCCCGGTCCGAACCCGGCCATCAGACCGCGGTGGCCGTCGAGCGCCGATGCCTCGTCGAACATCCGGCCGAGGGCGTCGATCACCACGGCGCTGGCGATGTTGCCGTACTCGGTGAGCGTGGCGCGGCTGAAGCGGAACGCCTCGGGCGGCACGTCCAGGAAGTGGCTCAGGTCGTCCAGGATGCGCGGACCGCCCGCGTGGATGATGTAGAAGTCCATCTTCCCGGCGTTCCACTGGTTCTCCTCGGCGACCGCCTCCAGGGCCGGTGCGAGCGGTTCCATCGTGCCGGGCACCCGCTTGTCGAGCTGGAAGTGGAAGCCGGTGGACCGGACCGCGTAGGAGATCCAGTCCTCCGTCTCCGGGATGATGAACGAGCCGTTGCGCTCCAGCCGTACCCCCGTGCCGCCGTTGCCGCGGAGTACGACGGCGGCTATGCCGTCGCCGAACAGTCCGTTGGACAGCAGGGAGCCGACGCCGAGGTCGGTGGGCTGGTAGCAGAGCGAGCAGAACTCGCAGGCCACGATGAGCACATTGGCGTCGGGGTACGCCGTGCAGTAGTCGTGGGCGCGGTTGACGGCGGCGCCGCCCGCGGCGCAGCCGAGCTGGGCGATCGGCAGCTGACGGGTCTGCGGGCGGAAGCCCAGCTCGCCGATGAGCCAGGCGGTCGGCGGCGGCATCATGAAGCCGGTGCAGGAGACGTAGACGATCAAGTCGATCTGATCCGCCTCCAGTTCGGCCTGGTCGAGTGCCTGGCGGACGACCGCGGGCACCCGTGCCTTGGTGTGTTCCTCGTACGTGATGCTGCGGGCGTCGAAGCCGGGGTGCTGGAGCACCTTCTCGATCGGCTGGATGAGGTGCCGCTTCTGTACCCCGGTGTGCTCGATCAGGCGCAGGACCAGGTCGAGTTGCGGGTGGTCGCCGTGCAGCCGTCGGGCCAGCTCAAGGGTTTCCTCGTTGGTGATGATGTGCTCGGGAACCGCGATGGCCGGCTTGCAGAGAACCGCCATGGAACTCCTCCTAGCGGATTTGGTCCACACGCCCGGTGCCCGTAAACGGGATCAGGGGCGTCGGTCGGCCGGGGGACGGACACCACCGCCGTTCGCACGCGGCACTGCGTGGATGTGGCGGACTGGTGGGTTCCGGCGCCGGGTCAGGTGTCCCTGAAGCGGGCGCGGACGGGCCGACCGTCGAAGACTGTGTTCCGGGGCTTCTTGTCGGGACGAAGAGCCTCGGCCGTTCGTGGGCGGAAACGATCCGCCACGGCTTGGGTGGCCGTCGGGATCACGCTACGACAGGCGGGTGAGCGACGCACGTCGAGCGATCGTCGACGATCGCTCACGCGGTGGGGGACGGCGTTCGGGGGCGGCGTTCCGGGCGGCGCCCGGAACAGGGCCGGGGGCGGGCCCGCGGATGGGGCCCGGGGGTGCGGGGACATGACCTGGGACACGGCCGGGGGTGGTGACCGGGATGGTGCCGGGCGGCGCTCGGGGCAGGACTCCGCGGTGACTCCTCCGGGCAGCGCTCCGGGCAGCGCTCCGGGCGGTGTCCCGCGTGGGCTCCCGGGCGGCTTCCCGAGCCGTGCGGATGCGTCCGCCCCGCCCCGGCTTGCCGGTGGGGCGGGGCGGACGCATCATCGAGGGCGGTCGGCCGATTCCGCGGTGCGGCTCACGAGATGACTCGCGCGGCGCGGCTCACGTGGTGACTCGCGCGGTGCGTCCCGCCCGGTCCTCCGCGGTGCGGTTCACCAGGTGACGGGCAGTTCGAGCGGGTAGCGCCAGATCGACGTCCTGTTCCAGCGCACCTCCTCCGCCGGTGCGGCCAGCTTCAGGGCGGGGAAGCGCTTCAGCAGCGTCCCGATGGCGACTTCGAGCTCCGTGGCCGCGAGCGGGGCGCCGAGACAGTGGTGTCCGCCCCATCCGAAGGTCATGTTCGACGGCCCCTGCCGCTCCAGGTCCAGCACGTCGGGGTTCTCGAACTTCCGGGGATCGCGGTTGGCCGTCAGATAGGAGACGTGGACGATGTCCCCCTCCCTGATCCGTACCCCGCTCAGCTCCACGTCCTCCAGGGCGACCCGCGGAATGCCGACGCCCTTGCGGAAGGGGATGAAGCGCAGCAGCTCGTCCATGGCCTGCGGGAGCATCTCGGGGCGGTCGCGCAGCATGGCCAGCTCGTCGGGCCTGGTCAGCAGCGTGTAGGCGATGTTCCCGATCTCGTACGTGGTGGTGTCCTGGCCGGTGATGAGCAGCACCATGGCCATGACCGTCAGTTCCTGGTCGTCCAGGATCTCGTCGCCGTCGCGGGCGGTGGCGAGCGCGCTGATCAGGTCGTCGCCCGGGTTGGCGCGCCGTTCGGCGGTCAGCTCGGCGAAGTAGGCGCGGAGATCGGCCTTGGCCTGGATGGCGTTGGGCTTGTTCTCGACGGTGGTGTCCATCATGGTCCGCGCGTAGGTGCGCAGCTGTGCCTGCTCGCCCTCCGGGATGTCGAGGACCTCGCAGATGGTGGTCAGCGGCAGCGGTGCGGCCAGGTGCGCGAACAGGTCGGCCGGGGCGCCGTGCTCCTCCATCCGGTCCAGCAGCTCGTCCACCACGTGCTGGGTGCGCACCCGCATGCGCTCCATGTGGCGGGGGGCGAAGCCCTTGGAGATCAGGCTGCGCAGCCGGCTGCTGGCCGGCGGGTCCATGACGTTGATCGCCTCGTCCTGGACGATCGGCTCGGGGGTCATGCGCGGGAAGTCCCGGCCGATGATGGCGTGGCGGCTGAAGCGCCGGTCGGTCGTCACCGTGCGGACGTCGTCGTAGCCGGTGACGAGCCACGCCTCGCCCTCGCCGTGCGGGAGGCGGATGCGGGAGACGGGTTCCTCGTTCATCAGGTGCCTGAGCACCGGGTCGAATTCGAGGGCCTCGGCGTAGTCGAACGGGCAGAGCCGGGCGCCGGTGGCTGGTTCCATGCGGAGCTCCAGAGGGTCTGGCGGGTGGTTCGTGGGGGAAAGGGGGCCGAACGGGGACGAGGACATGGGTGCCCGGTCGTTCCCTGGGCCACGCGCCGGGCCGGGCCGATTGGTCCATATGCAGAACAGAATCGGCGCCACCGGTCGCTGGACCGGCGCAACGCGGCCGGTCCCGGCCAGGCAGCCGGTGCCGCACGCCTCCGTCCCGGCCGGGCCCGCCGCCCCCGCCCGGGTCCGAGCGGCCGAAGCGCGGACCGTCCGGGGGAGATCCGTGGCGCGGCCGCTCGGCGTCTTCCCCGAGGGCCGGGCCTACGGAACCGTCAGGGAAGTGGCGTCCACCGCGGTCCGCAGCGCACGGGCGAGCCGTACCCCGTCGTCCACCGCCCAGAAGTGGGTGAAGAACAGCCGGGGGCTCTCCGCGAGGTGGTGGTTGTGCAGCTCGACCAGCTTGATCCCGCCGCGCCGCAGGGCCCTCAGCACCTGCGGGATCTCCTCGGCGAGCATGGCGAAGTCGCCGCTGAGCGCGGCCCGTCCGCCACCGACCGGCTGGAAGTTGAACGCGCTGGTCGAGCCCAGCCCGGGTGGCAGGACCAGGTGGCCGTCCGTGATGGTCTCGCGGCGGACGAAGACGATCTTGTAGATCCCGTCCTCGACGCTGCCCGGGGCGCCCAGCGCCGCCTCCATCCCGGCGATGTCCAGGTCGACCGGGGTGCTCCGGTCGGGCACCACGGGGGGCGGGGTGCCGGTGCGGTCGAGGCCCGCGCGCACCCCGCGGGCCAGGGCCACCGCGTCGCGGCCGTGGCCGTGCAGATGGACCCACCAGAGGTCCGGGGTCTGGGCGAGCAGGTGCTTGTGGAGGGCGGTCTGCTCGATGCCGTGCGCCTGCCAGGCGTCGATCACCTGCTGGAGCTCGCGTTCGGTGACGACCATGTCGCCCATGAGCATCGTGGTGCCGTCGGCGTAGCGGATGAAGGCCACATGGGTGCCGAGCGCGAGTCCCGGGGTGACGACGACGCCGTCCGAGACCACGAGGAGGTCCCGCCGGGGAAAGCCCGTGTGGTACGTCGTCTCGCGCAGCATGTTGCCGGGGCGGCCGAGCGCCTTCGCGACCCCTGCCCAGTCCGCCGGATCGGTCGGCACCGGCCGGACCGGCCGCCTGTGGGCCGCGTCGGCCGCTCGGGCCGTTCCGGCGGCGCCCGCCGCGGTCAGTACCGGGGCGAGCGCGGCGGCGGTCAGTATCCGCCGCCGCGACGAGGTCGCCGTGGCCGCTCGCACGGGTGTGTCCTGAGGTCGCTTCCCGGTCATCGCTCCCTGTCCTTCGCCCACTCGATCGGATTCATGGCGCGATGAAAGCACGCGAAATACTGATCAAATGGCAGAAAGCGTATACATCGTCAGCGGGTGCGGCCGAACGGGTGAGGCGGGAGGCCGTGCAGAGGGCCGTGCGGGCTGTCGTGCGGCAGTTCGATATCCACAGGGTGTGGACGACCGGCGGACTCCTGGGGCGGCCCCGCCGCGCCGTACCGCCCTGCCTACCCTGGCGGCATGGAATCGGTGATCGACCAGGCGTGTGCGGCGGCCCTCTACGCGGACGGCGACGCCGGGCTCGATGCCGGGGCCTCCCTCCTCGCCGCCGACCCGGCGTCCGACGCGGAACTGTTCCGGCGCGGCGAGGAGTTCGTCCGCCGGGCCTGGGAACGAGGCTGGCAGCCCGCCGACGTCGTACGTGTCGTCCGCCGCGAGCTGGACGGGACCGCCGCCGGGATCGCCGCCGGACTCATCGGCGCGGAGACCGCGCGCTACGAGCGGTTGCCGCCGCGCTGGCGGGCCCAGCTCGACGGGCTGCCCGAGGCCGCGCCCCGCAATCGGCCGGACCGGTTCTCCTACGCCTCCGCCGTGCTCGGGCTCTACCGCCTGCTGCTCCGGCTTCCCGTCATCGAACCCGTCGGGCCCCCGCCCGGCGCCGCCGGGCACGCGCTGCGGCGTGCGCCCGCGCCCGGCGAACCCCGGATGCTGACCCGTATCCGCGCCTTGCTCGCCAAGGCGGAGGCGACCGGCTTCCCGGAGGAGGCCGAGGCACTCACCACCAAGGCGCAGGAGCTGATGGCCCGGCACTCCATCGACGAGGCGCTGCTCGCGGCCCGCACCCACGGCGAGGAGGCGCCCGGCGCCTGCCGGATCGGAGTGGACGCGCCGTACGAGACGGCGAAGGCGATCCTGCTCGACGCGGTCGCCACCGCGAACCGCTGCCGCGCGGTGTGGAACAGCGACCTCGGCTTCTCCACGGTGGTCGGCTTCGAGCCGGACCTGGACGCCGTGGAGCTGCTGTACACCTCCCTGCTGGTGCAGGGCACCGTGGCGATGACCCGGGCGGAGGCGGGCCAGCGGGCGGGCGGACGCAAGCGGACCAAGACGTTCCGGCAGTCGTTCCTGATGGCGTACGCCCAGCGGCTGGGCAGCCGCCTCGCCGCCGACACCGCGCGGGTCACCGCCGAGGCCGGGGCCGGAACCGGGCCGGGAGCCGCGGGCGGTACGGCGGAGAGCGGCGCCCCCGATCTGCTCCCGGTCCTCGCCGCCCGCGATGTCGCGGTCACGGACGCCGCCGAGCGGATGTTTCCGAGAACGACGACGACCCGGGTCCGGGGCGCCACCGACCTGGACGGCTGGACGCACGGCACCGAGGCCGCGGACCGGGCGCGCGTGTCCGGACGCGACCCCCAGCTGCGCGGAGGGCGCGGAGGGCGCCGGGAGGGGTGAGGGGAAGGGGCGCCCCGCGCGCCCCGCGCATCCCGCGCGCCTGCGCATCTCGCGCGCCCCGCGCACCCGATGTACCCCGAGTGCCCCACGCGCCCGCGCGCCCGATGTGCCCCACGCGCCCGGCGTGCTCGATACGCCCGACAAACACGGTCAATCAGGCATTTTTCCGGCTAGGCTCAGGGCATGAGCTGGCTCCGGGCGCTGAAGGAGACCGCCCGCTCGGGGCTCTCGATCGAGCGACGGCGGCTCGAACCGCTCATCGCGATCCGCGGCGCGGCCGGGCTCGCCCTGGTCATCGGGGTCGCCCTGGCGTTCTTCGGGCCGGTGGTCGCCGCGAGTTCCGCGTTCGGCGCGTTCCAGGCGGCCATCGCCACCTTCCAGCGCAGCTGGCGTCCCCGCCCGGTCCTCGCCCTGGTCTCCGGGGCGAGCCTCGCCGTGTCGACCTTCCTCGGCTATCTCACCGGCTCGCGGACGCTGCTGTTCCTCGCCCTGCTGGTGCTCTGGACGTTCGTCGCGGGACTGTCCTGGGCGGCCGGGCCGACCGCGGGCATCATCGCGGCGTCGAACGTGGCGATCATGCTGGTCACCGTCACCCTGCCCACCTCCATCGCCAACTCGGCCGTACACGCCGGGATGATCCTGTTCGGCGGGCTGGTGCAGGCGGCGCTCATCGTCCTGTTCCCGGTCCGCAGATGGGGCGTCCAGCGCGACGCGCTCGCCGACGCGCTGGCCGCCGAGGCCGACTACGCACGCCGGCTGCGGCACGACCCGCTCGCCCCCTTCGACCCCGTACCCCTGATGACGGCCCGCAGCGCCGCCGCCCTCACCGCGCGCCAGGCCCGCCGCAGACCGCCCGAACTGCGCGGCCCGCGGGGGATCGCCGAGCGGATCAGACCCGTGCTCGCCTCGCTCGCCGACCCGTCCCTGGGCGTACCGGCCGAGGGGCCGGAGCGGGAGCGGGTCCGCGAGCTGCTGGCCGCCACCGGCTCGATGCTCGACTCGGCGGCCCGCGCGATCCGGCACGGCGGCCCGGTCGAGCTGAACCCGTCCGCCGTGGCCGTGCTGCGCACCCCGGACACAGGGACTCTGCTCACCGGCCCGCCGCTGCGCGCCGCCGACCGCCTGGCCGTGCTGCTCTCCGACGTCATCGAGACGGCCGAGGGCGAGGGGACGAAGGAGCAGGACGACAAGGCGGTGGAGGCCGCCGAGGAGCTGAAGGCCCGCGCCGATCACCGCCCCGCCGCCCCGCACCGCCACCGTCACCGCCCCCATCGCCCCAGCCTGCTGCGGCTGATCCCGGTCGTGGCGAAGGCGATGCGCGCCGAGCTGCGGCCCGGCTCCCCGATCCTGAGGCATGCCGTCCGGATCTCCGTCGTCGCCGCCGTCGGCTACCTCATCGGCACCGCGCTGCCCTTCGGCCACGGCTACTGGGCGCCCATGGCCGCCGTCATGTCGATGCGGCCGGAGTTCACCCAGACGTACGAGCGGTCGACGGCCCGGTTCGGCGGCACGATCGTCGGGGTCTCGGCTGCCACCGGGATCGTCCAGCTCACCCACCCCGGCGTGACCACGGCCGCGGTGCTCGCCGTGCTCTGCGCCCTGCTGATGTACCTGCTGATGCGCACGGGGTACGTGGTCGGTCAGTGCTGCGTCTCGGCCTACGTCGTCTTCCTGCTCGGCATGGCGGGCGACGACTGGTCGCAGACCGTCCTCGAACGCGTCGTGCTGACCCTCGCGGGCGGCCTGCTGGCGATGGTCTCGTACGCCGTCTACCCGGCCTGGGAGACGCCCCGTCTCCGGGGCAGGCTCGGCGACTGGCTGAAGGCGGACGGGCGGTACGCCGCCGCGGTCGTCGAGCAGTACGCCGACCCCGCCGAACGCGGCCACGGCGACGTGCGCTCCGCGCTGCTCGACACCCGCGAGGCCCGGGTCGCCTGGCAGGAGGCGCTCGACGCCGCCCAGTACGAACCGGTCCGCAACCGCGGCCTGTCCCGGGCCGCCGCCGACGACACCCAGCACGCGCTGGCCCAGTTCGGCCGGGCCGCGATGCTGCTGGAGGCCCACCTCCCGGACGGCGGCGCCACCCCCGTACCGAACGCGGGCCGGCTGGCCGCCGCGCTGCGCCGGTGCACCGAACAGGGCGCGAAGGCGGTACGCGAACGGCGGGTGCCGGACTGGACCGAGGCGCGCGAGGCGCTGGCTGAGTGGGACGCCCGGGTCCGGGCGGCCGAGGGCACCGACCGGGCGGAACCGGACCCCTTCGTACGGGAAGGGGCCCACCTCCTTCTCGACGCCCTGGAGGAGTTCTCCCAGGGGCTGGACGGCGGCCCGGACACCACGCGCGAGCCGGACGGTCCGAACGGGCCGAACGGGCCGAACGAGCGCTCCGGCACCGCGCGCTGATGCGGGATCAGGACGCCGGCAGATCCGCCAGATCGGGAAGCCCGGACGGCAGAGCGCCCGCCGCGGTCTTGGCCAGGGTGTCGCGGACCCCGCTGTCCCAGGACACCACGAGGGTCTTCCCGTCGTTGGACTCGACGGACCCCGTGGTGCGGTCGTCGCCGCCGTCGACGCACTTCAGCGTGAGCGTCACCCGGCCCGAGCCCTGCGCCGTGCCGGTGCAGGCGCGCTGCTCGGTGACGAGCGCCGCCTTCCCCGACGACACCGACAGGACGACCGCCTTGCCGTCGGTCCTTCCGGCCCAGCCGCCCTCCAGCGCGGCGGCGTCGGCCCCGGAGCCGCCGCTGCCGCCGGACTCGCCGCCGGGGGCCTCGCCGGACTGCTCCGTACCGGACCCGCCGTCACCGCCGGGCGCGTCGTTCTTTCCGCTGTCGCCGCCACAGCCGGTCAGCGCGAGCGAGGCCAGGAGACCGGCGGCGAGCACGGCGCCGGTGCGTGCGATTCTGTGCATCTGTAATTCCCCCCTTGCCGACAAAAGACCGAGCCAAGTTATCAGCGGGATACAAGGGGATGGAGAGATCCGTCGAGGGCAGATGGATCCGAAGCGGCGTCCCGCGCGTCTGTCCTTGGGGAGTAAAAGCTGTAATCGCGGGAACACCCCCCGTGCACGTGCATCGGCGCATGCATCTGCTCATGCAGCAAGAATTGAACACAGCTATGATCCGGGACAGTTGACACTTGCACCTTGCAACTCGGGAGCGTCCTGTGCACCACGTGTACAACGGCATGGCGGCCACAGAGCTTCGCGGAGTCGTCTGGCAGAAGAGCAGACACAGCAACTCCCAGGGTTCCTGCGTGGAGTTCGCGAAACTGCCCGACGGAGATGTGGCGATGCGGAATTCGCGCCACCCCGACGGACCGGCGCTGGTCTATACGCCCGCCGAGATAGAGGCGTTGCTCCTCGGGGTGAAGGACGGGGAGTTCGATCACCTCGTAGCGGGCGGCTGATCGCATTCCGTAACGGTACGGAGCGCGCCCCGCGATGATGTCGGATACATCACACGGCGGAGCCGGGCGGATCGTCGCACGACGACCCGCCCGGCTCCGCCGCTCGTGTTGCCCCTAAGGGCTGGCCCGTCATCCCTGGCGGGCGTGCGACGACAGCCACGGCGCCTCGCCGCGTTGCCGGGACGCCCGGATGCATCCAGTATTCGGGCGTCCCTCCGCCTCACGATGCACCGCGTCTGACGCCCCACGCTGATCCACCAGGGAGTACGGGACAGTCCTCAGACCCGGAACAGGGCCCAAACCACCTTGCCGCGTGACGCTTTCACGGCGCCGAACTCGTCCGTGCCCGGCAACGGGTGCCAGCCCCAGGAGTCGCTGAAGGACTCCACGAGGAAGAGGCCACGGCCCGACTCGGCACAGTCCGGCGCCTGGGAGGCGACCGGGCTCTCCTGGCTGGGGTCGCGCACGGCGCACACCAGGCGCGAGCTCCAGCGCATCAGGTGCAGCCGGACGGCCGGGTCCGGGGACTCGCCCGCGGCGCCGTCCGCGGGCACGGCATGCCGCAGCGCGTTGGTGACGAGTTCGGAGACCACCAGTGCGACATCGTCGAAGCGTTCGGCCAGGCCCCATCCGTTCAGCGTCGTCCGGGTGAACCGCCTTGCTCCGCCCACGGCTTCGAGGCGGGCGGGCAGTGTGCAGGTGGCCGATCCGGAGACGGCTGAGGGATCGATGGGGGGAAGCCCCTGCCGTAACGGCTCGAGCATCGTCGATCCATTCGTCCCCATGCGAGGCACTCCCGGGATTCGCGGCTGTATCGGTACTGCGGGGGGTACAGCGGCACAACACGAACGAGCACGCAGGTGCGCGAGCCCCATGGTTCCCAATGCGTTGGGCAGATGCAAGGGCAGATGCACGTGCACGCGCCTGACCTGTCCGAACCCGTGCCGGTTCTTGGTCATTTCTTCCGGTGGGTATTTTCGAACGGTTCTGGAAGGCTTGCTATTTCCGTAATCGAATGAGTACGGGCTGAAGCGTTTTGATGGCAGAATCCGGCACTTGGGGTTCACGGGGGAACCCCGGTGCCCAGGAAGCGATGGGGAGGACCGGAGCGGTGGCGGCAGGCGAGTCGAGTGGATCTGTGGTGCGGCGCATCCTCCTGGGCTCGCAGCTCAGGAGGCTGCGCGATTCGCGCGGCATCACCCGTGAGGCGGCCGGCTACTCGATCCGGGCCTCCGAGTCGAAGATCAGCCGCATGGAGTTGGGACGGGTGAGCTTCAAGGCCAGGGACGTCGAGGACCTGCTCACGCTCTACGGAGTCACGGACGAGACGGAGCGCGACGCCCTGCTCGGCCTGGCCCGGGAGGCCAATGTGGCGGGCTGGTGGCACAGCTACGGGGATGTACTGCCCGGCTGGTTTCAGACATATATCGGCCTGGAGGGGGCGGCGTCACTCATTCGAGTGTACGAAGTTCAGTTCGTTCACGGGCTGTTGCAGACCGAGGCGTACGCCCACGCGGTCGTCACCCGGGGCATGGGCGCCGCCGCGCCCGCCGTCGAGGTCGACCGGCGCGTGGCGCTGCGGCTGGAGCGCCAGAAGGCGCTGGTCTCCGAGCGCGCCCCGCACTTCCACGCCGTACTGGACGAGGCGGCGCTGCGTCGGCCTTATGGCGACCGTGAGGTGATGCGCGGACAGCTGCGGCATCTGATCGAAATGTCGGAGCAGCCCAACGTCACTCTTCAGGTGATGCCGTTCAGTTTTGGCGGTCACGCCGGAGAGGGCGGCTCCTTTACGATGCTCCGATTCCCGGAATCCGACCTGTCGGACATTGTCTATTTGGAGCAGCTGACAAGTGCGCTCTATCTGGACAAGGCGGAGGAAGTCGCGCAGTACGAAAAGGCCATCACCCGGCTGCACGGCGACAGTCCGGGCCCGGAGGAGAGCCGTGACCTGCTCCGTGGTCTGCTCCAACTGACCTGACTTGTCAGTACGATGACGGTTCGACGGGAGTCTGCACCTGAGTTAAGGGATCGCATGTCCTTCTTCTACGAGCTGGCCCACCAATACATCGACGGTGAGTGGCGGACCGGTAGCGGCTCGTGGGACATCATCGATTTCAACCCCTACAACGGGGAGAAACTCGCCGCGATCACCATCTCGACCGCCCACGAGGTCGATCAGGCCTATCGCGCGGCCGAGCGCGCCCAGCGTCCCTGGGCCGCCGCCGGGGCCTACCGGCGACGCGAGGTCCTGGAGCGCGCGCTGCGCGTCATCGGCGAACTGCGCGAGCCGATCGTCGAGGCGATCATCGACGAGGTGGGCGGCACCCGGGGCAAGGCGGAGTACGAGGTCGGGCTCGCCGAGGAGTTCCTGCGCGACGCGATCCGCCGGGCCCTGCACCCGCCGGGCAGCCTCCCCGTCTCCCCGGACGACGGCAAGGAGAACCGCGTCTACCGGCTGCCGGTCGGGGTCGTCGCGGTGATCACCCCCTTCAACTTCCCCTTCCTGGTGGCGATGAAGTCCGTCGCACCGGCCCTCGCCCTCGGCAACGCGGTCGTCGTCAAGCCCAACCAGAACGCCCCGGTCACCGGGGGCACCCTGCTCGCGAAGATCTTCGAGGACGCCGGTCTGCCCGCCGGGCTGCTCAACATCCTGGTCACCGACGTCGCCGAGATCGGCGACGCCTTCATCGAGCATCCGGTACCGAAGGTGATCTCGTTCACCGGCACGGACCGGGTCGGCCGCAGGGTCGGCGCGGTGGCGGCCGGTCACTTCAAGCGGACCATCCTCGAACTCAGCGGCAACAGCGCCCTGGTGGTGCTGGAGGACGCCGACCTCGACCACGCGGTCGAGGCGGCCGTCTTCAGCCGCTTCCTCTACCAGGGGCAGGTCTGCATGGCCGCCAACCGCATCCTGGTGGACCGCCGGATCGAGCGGGAGTTCACCGCCAGGTTCGCCGCCGCGGTGGCCGCGCTGCGGACCGGTGACCCGCGCGAGCCGGAGACCCGGATCGGCCCGGTCATCAACACCTTCCAGGCCGACGCCCTGACCGCGCTGGTCGACCAGGCGGTCGCCGACGGCGCCACCGCGCTCGTCCGCGGGCGCACCCGGGGCAACCTCGTGGAGCCCACGGTGCTCACCGGCCTGCCCGAGGACTCCCCGCTGCTCTCCCAGGAGATCTTCGGCCCGGTGGCGCTGCTGGTGCCCTTCGAGGGCGAGGACGAGGCCGTACGGATCGTCAACGACACCCCGTACGGGCTGAGCGGCGCCGTGCACACCCGGGACGTCGAGCGCGGGGTGCGGTTCGCGCGGCGGGCCGTCAGCGGAATGTTCCACGTCAACGGCTCCACCGTGCAGGACGACCCGCTGGTGGCCTTCGGCGGCGAGAAGGCGTCCGGGCTGGGGCGGCTGAACGGCGAGGCGGCGGTGAACGCCTTCACCACCCGGCGGTGGGTCTCGATCCGCCACGACCGGAGCGCGTTTCCCTTCTGACGTTCTCCTCCGTGCCCTTTCCGGACGGGAGAGTTGCGGACACTAAGTGTCCGCAAGGGTCCGTAGCTTGATGGGTGTCAGGAAGAACCGGCACGGACCACCGAGGCGGACCCCATGGTTACCCACGTTCCTTCCGAAACCCCCGGCGACGAGCGCGGCATGCTCCTCTCCTTCGTCGAGGCCCAGCGCGGCGCGCTGCGGCGCTCGCTGCTCGGACTGACCGCCGAGCAGGCCGCGAGCCGCCCCAGCGCCAGCGCGCTCTCCCTCTCCGGGCTGGTCAAGCACGTCGCCGAGACCGAGCTGAACTGGCTGCGGATGGCCCAGCGGCAGCCGAACGAGAAGGTCCGGACCGAGAGCACCTGGGCGGACTCCTTCCGGCTGGTCGGCGACGAGTCCGTCGAGGACATCCTGACGTTCTGGGACGGCGTCGCGGCCGAGCTGGAGGAGTTCATCCGCGCGGTGCCCGATCTGGGGGACACCTTCCCGCTGCCGGAAGCGCCGTGGTTCCCGCGGGACGGCCGGGTCTCGATGCGCTGGCTGCTGGCCCATCTCGTCGAGGAGCACGCCCGTCACGCCGGGCACGCCGACATCATCCGCGAGTCCCTGGACGGCCGGACCGCGTTCGAGCTGGTCGCCGAGGAGAAGGGCTACTCTGGTCAACGTTGACCAGAGAGGGTGCGTGCGATGTCCGCGATCCGGCTGCTGGTCCTCTGCGCCGTGCGCCAGCACGGCCGGGCGCACGGCTACCAGATCCGCAACGACCTGGAGTACTGGGGCGCGCACGAGTGGTCCAGCGCCAAGCCCGGGTCGGTGTACCACGCACTGAAGCAGATGGCGAAGCAGGGACTGCTGGTCGCCCACGAGACCGGTCCGAGCACCGTGGGCGGCCCGCCCCGCACGCAGTACGAGATCACCGGGCGGGGCGACGCGGAGTACTTCGCGCTGCTGCGCGCCGCGCTGACCGCGTACGACCAGAAGCCGGACGTGCTGACGGCGGCCCTCGGCGGGATCGTGGACCTCACCCGGTCCGAGGCGGTCGCGCTGCTCAGGGAGCGGGTCGCGGGACTGGCCGCCTGGCGGGACGAGGTCACCCGGCACTACGTACCCGAGGACGGGCCCGGTTCGATCGGCCACATCGGCGAGATCATGAACCTCTGGGTCCACTCGGCGGACGCCGGGGCCGAGTGGACGCGCGGACTGATCGACCGGATCGAGGGCGGGGCGTACACCTTCGCGGGCGAGGGCGAGCCCTTCGTCGGCGTGCTCGCCGAGGGCGAGGAGAACCCGTACGCGACCGGCGTACCGGACCCCGGCGACGACGCGTAGGCCGTCTCGCGGGCGGGAGGGCCGCCCGGTCCGCGGCACAGCCGTCAGTGGTGGAAGGCCGTGGCCGCCTGCCGGTCGGTGCTCAGCGGGTGCGGCTGGCGGCGCAGCTCGGGCAGGAGCCGCTCGACGTCCTCCAGCAGCAGCGCGGCGAGGTCCGAGGAGAAGCCGTTGCGGCACACCACCCGCAGCACCGCCAGGTCCTCGCGGTTGGCCGGGAAGGTGTACGCGGGCACCCGCCAGCCCTGCTCGCGCAGCCGCCGCGACACGTCGAAGACGTCGTACGCGGCCACGTCCGGCGCGGTGGTCAGCGCGAAGACGGGCAGCTGGTCGCCCCGGGTGAGGAGCCGGAAGTCCTCGATCGCCCCGAGCCGGTCGGCGAGCCCGCACGCCACGTCCCGGGACGCCTGCTGGACGGCCCGGTAGCCCTCCCGGCCCAGCCGCAGGAACGTGTAGTACTGCGCGACCACCTGGGCGCCCGGCCGGGAGAAGTTCAGCGCGAAGGTCGGCATGTCGCCGCCCAGGTAGTTGACCCGGAACACCAGTTCCTCGGGCAGCTCGGCGGGCGTGCGCCACAGCACCCAGCCGACGCCCGGGTAGACCAGGCCGTACTTGTGCCCGGAGGTGTTGATGGAGGCGACCCGGCCCAGCCGGAAGTCCCACCTCAGCTCCTCGTCCAGGAACGGCGCCACCATCGCCCCGGAGGCCCCGTCGACGTGGACGGGGATGTCGAGGCCGGTGCGTTCCTGGAGGGCGTCCAGCGCCGCGCACAGCTCGGCGATCGGCTCGTACGAACCGTCGAAGGTGGAGCCGAGGACGCCGACGACACCGATGGTGTTCTCGTCGCAGAGCTCCGCCGCGGCCTGGGGGTCGAGATGGAAGCGGTCGCCCTCCATCGGGACCTGGCGGGGTTCGATCTCCCAGAAGTTGCAGAACTTGTCCCAGCAGACCTGCACGTTGATGCCCATGACCAGATTGGGCCGCGCGGACGCCGGGTAGCGGCGGGCGTTCCGGTTCGCCCAGCGGCGTTTCAGCGCCAGCCCGGCGAGCATGCACGCCTCGCTGGAGCCGGTCGTCGAACAGCCCACGGCGGCCGAGGGGTCGGGGGCGTTCCACAGGTCGGCGAGCATCGCCACGCACCGCCGCTCCAGCTCGGCGGTGCGCGGGTACTCGTCCTTGTCGATCATGTTCTTGTCGCGGCACTCGTTCATCAGCACCCCGGCCTGCGGCTCCATCCAGGTGGTGACGAAGGTGGCGAGGTTGAGCCGTGAGTTGCCGTCGAGCATCAGCTCGTCGTGGACCAGCCCGAACGCGGTCGACGGAGCCATCGGCCCGTCGGGCAGCCGGTGGCGGGGCGGCGCCGACTCCATTCCGGCGGCCGGGTCGGCCTCCCCGTAGAACGGGTTGAGGGCGAGCCTGCTGCGGGCCGGGGACGGTTCCGTGCTGGGGGGCGAACCTTTGTGGAGCGGCATCGGCGGGCGGCCCTTCTCTGGGTACGTCGGTGTGCGTGGGCGTACGGGGGCGTCAGCCCTCGGCGGCCAGGCCGTCCTTGATGGCCCGGGTGAACTTCACGACCCGCTCGGCCTGGACCCGGGCGGCGGTCAGGGTCTGCTCGCCGACCGGGATGTCGCCCTGTCCCGCCACATGAGAGGTGCCGTACGGATTGCCGTCGACGAACTTGGACGGGTCCGTGTAGCCGGGGGCGACCAGGATGCCGCCGAAGTGGTGGATCGAGTGGTAGAGCGCGAGCAGGGTGGATTCCTGGCCGCCGTGCGCGGTGCTGGTGGCGGTGAAGCCGCTGTAGACCTTGTCGGCGAGGTGGCCCGCCTGCCAGAGCCTGCCGAGGGTGTCGAGGAACTGCTTGAGCTGGGAGGTGACGTTGCCGAAGCGGGTCGGCGTACCGAAGATCACCGCGTCCGCCCAGACCATGTCGTCGGGCGTGGCCTCGGGGATGTCGGCGGTGGCCTTCGCGTTGGCGGCCCAGGCCGCGTTGGAGTCGATGGCCGCCTGCGGCGCCAGCTCGGCGGCCTTGCGCAGCCGCACCTCGGCCCCGGCCTTCTCCGCGTACTCCGCGACGGCCTTGGCGATCGTGGCGACGGTTCCGGTCGACGAGTAGTAGATGACGGCGACGTTGACGGGGGTGGGCATGGCGGAGACCTCCGGCGAAGCTGACGACTATGGATGATTCGGTCCATACGCGTATGAATCCATACGGGTGTGACGATACGGAAGCGGAGGGCGTCCGTCGCGCCGGACGCCCTGCCTCACCTCAGCGGCGTACCGTCCTCGGCGAGCTGCATCTGAGGCCGCCCGGTCACCAGCAGCCAGGCGGGCAGCGAGGCCACGCAGAGGATCGGCAGCATCGCCGCGTCCCCGGCCAGCACCGCGGCGGTGAACAGGCTCAGCCAGGCCTGCCGGGTGATGGCCAGCAGCACCCCCAGCACCCCGCAGGTCACCGCGAGGGCCACCGGTACGGCCCCGGCCAGCGCGTGGGCGCAGAGCCCCAGGGCGACGCCCACGAAGACGGCGGGGAAGATCCGCCCGCCCCGGAAGCCGCAGCTCGCCGCCACCAGGAGCGCGGCCGCCTTCACCACGGCCATGACGGCGAACTGCCCGGCCGACCAGCCACCGGGGTCGGCGGCCAGCTCCCGCACCTCGTCGAGCCCCTTGAACAGCGTCAGGTGGCCGCCCAGCACCCCCAGCAGCCCGAGCAGCAGCCCGCCGGCGGTCAGCGCCAGGACGGGGCCTCCCGCCCTCCGGAGGGGCCGGGAGGCCCCGAGGGCCCGGAAGGGCCGGTGCGCGTACGGGAACGCGTACACCGTCAGCAGTCCGAGCACCGCCCCCGCCGACGCGATCACCGCCGAGGAGAGCAGGTCGCCCCAGTGCGGGTGGTCGTAGGGCGGCAGTGACAGGTCGAAGCTGGGGCGGGCCAGCAGCGTCATGGTGAGCGCCCCCGCGGTGCCCGCCGCGAGCGGCGTGAAGAGGCGGTCCCAGAGCGCGCCCGGTCCGGGCGGCCGGGAGGTGAGGGTCTCGGTGAGGATCAGCGCGGCGGCGACCGGGGTGCCGAAGAGGGCCCCGATGGTTCCGGCGGCGGCCAGGGGGAGCCACTGCGCGGCCGGGGCGCCGGGCATGAGACGGCCGCCGAGCCAGCAGGCCAGCGCGATGTTGGCGGCGGTGATCGGGTTCTCCGGCCCGAGGCTGACCCCGCCCGCCAGGGTGAGCACGGTGGCCAGGAGCAGCCCCGGGACGACGAGGGGCGGCAGCGGCGGGTCGACCAGCCCGGTGGTCGCCGGGTCGGGGCCCGCGTGACCGGGCACCGCCCGGATCACCAGCCCGGTCACCAGCCCGCACGCGGTGAGCACGGCGATCGTCCAGAGCGCGGAGTAGCGGCCCACGGAGAGCGCGTCGGGCAGTGCCTCCCAGAGCACGTCCTGGAACCGCTCGGCGATCAGGCTGACGCCCAGCAGGACGAGTGCGCTCAGCACCCCGACGGCCAGTGCGGGCACGATGGCGGGCAGCAGGCGGCGTACGGGGGCGGGGGCCGAGGCGGCGGGGGATTCGGGGGCCACCGGCTCACGATAGAGGTGTAAAAGCCGCATAACCCCACTAACCGCGCCGGGGTGGCGATACGGGCTTGCACCTCACGTCACGTCAGGACCGAGGCTCGGGACGTACCCGATCGACGAAGGGAGCGGGGAAGCCATGGACTACTCCGTGGGACAGGTCGCCGGATTCGCCGGGGTCACGGTGCGCACCCTGCACCACTACGACGGCATCGGACTGCTCTCGCCCACCGGGCGCAGCCGGGCCGGGCACCGCCGCTACGGCGACGGGGACCTCGACCGGCTCCAGCAGATCCTGTTCTACCGGGAGCTGGGCTTCCCGCTCGACGAGATCGCGGTACTGCTCGACGACCCGGGTGCGGACCCGCAGGAGCACCTGCGCCGCCAGCACCGGCTGCTGGCCGGCCGGATCGCCGAGCTCCGGAAGATGGCCGACGCCGTCGAGAAAGCGATGGAGGCGCAGAAGATGGGCATCAACCTCACGCCCGAGGAGAAGTTCGAGGTCTTCGGGGACAAGGACCCCGAGGCGCACGCGGAGGAGGCCGAGCGCCGCTGGGGCGGCACCGCCGAGTACGCCGAGTCCCAGCGCCGGGCCGCCCGGTACACCAAGGACGACTGGAAGCGGATGCAGGCCGAGGTGGCCGAGTGGAGCGAGAGCTACGTGGCGCTGATGGAGGCCGGGGAACCGGCCACCGGCGAGCGCGCCATGGACCTGGCCGAGGCCCACCGGCGCCATGTCACGGGCTGGTTCCACGAGTGCGGCATCGAGATGCACCGGTGCCTGGGCGAGATGTACGTCTCCGACCCGAGGTTCCGCGCGTTCTACGACGCGATGCGGCCGGGCCTGGCCGGGCACCTGCGGGACGCGATCGAGGCCAACGCCCGGCGTATCGAGGACGGTGCCCGGAACCAGGACTGAGCGCCGAGGGGGCGGGGTGCCTCGTGGGCCCGCCCCGCGGCGGCCTCATGGGCCCCGCCCCCTCGGCCCGCCCGTTCATTCCCTGCTGATCACGGCCGCCGTACCGTAGGCGCACACCTCCGTGCCCACGTCGGCGGCCTCGGTCACGTCGAAGCGCATCATCAGCACCGCGTTGGCGCCGCGGGCCTTCGCCTGCTCGACGAGCCGGTTCATCGCCTGGTTGCGGGTCTCCACCAGGGTCTTGGTCAGCCCCTTCAGCTCCCCGCCGATCATGGACTTCAGCCCGGCGCCGATCTGGCTGCCCAGATGGCGGGAGCGTACGGTCAGGCCGAACACCTCACCGATCACCTGCGTGACCCGGTATCCCGGTACGTCGTTCGTCGTGACGACCAGGACGTCCGACTGGGCCGTCTGCCCGCCGCCGTAATCCTCAATGCCCATCGTCCGGCACCTCCTGAGGACAGCTTTGTCCGGGTTGAGCCGATGTGCATCCCCGGCCGGACCGATGCGCCTGCCCGCAAGGGCCATCTGGAACCCGGCGGTGTCATCGTGCGTTGATAGCTTTGGGCGGCCACGCAGCCGCAGCGGCCGTGCAGCCGCAATTCGACCTATCCAGGAGCCCGGACCCTTGAACACGCTTGCGCTCGGACCGAGCTGGCTGGACCCGGACTATCTGATCAACACCTTCGGACTTCCCGGCGTCCTCCTCATCGTCTTCGCCGAGTCCGGACTGCTGATCGGTTTCTTCCTCCCCGGCGATTCGCTCCTGTTCACCACAGGGCTGCTGGTGACCACGAACCAGCTGAAGTCCCCGCTCTGGCTGGTCTGTCTGCTGGTGGCGCTGGCGGCGATCATCGGTGACCAGGTGGGCTATCTCTTCGGCCGCAAGGTCGGCCCCTCGCTCTTCAAGCGCCCCGACTCCCGCCTCTTCAAGCAGGAGAACGTGGAGAAGGCCCACGAATTCTTCGAGAAGTACGGGCCCAAGTCGCTGATCCTGGCCCGCTTCGTGCCCGTGGTGCGTACGTTCACCCCGATCATCGCCGGTGTGAGCCGGATGAACTACCGCTCGTTCATCATCTTCAACATCATCGGCGGGGTGCTCTGGGGTGTCGGCGTCACCCTGCTCGGCTCGGCCCTCGGCAAGATCGACTTCGTCCACGAGAACATCGAGGCGATGCTCATCCTGATCGTCCTGATCTCGGTGGTGCCGATCGGGATCGAGTTCCTGCGGGCCCGTTCCAAGTCGAAGAAGGAAGCGGCGTCCGGTGACGGTGACGGCGCCCAGCCGCAGCCGCAGCGCGGCCGTCACGCCAAGCGCTGAGACCGTCCCGGGGCGGGGATCAGAAGCCGCGCGTCCGCTTGGCCGCGCGGCGGTTGGCCCCGCCGACCGCTCCCGGCACCCGCATGAACAGCCGGGAGATCTCGCCCCCCAGGTTCACCCCGATCGCGATGGCCAGCGCGGTGGCCACCGCCGTCGACAGTGAGGCGAGCCCCGTGATCACCCGCCCCTGCGCCACGGCCAGCAGACCGAAGTACGTGGCCGAACCGGGCAGCAGCGGGCCGATCGCCGCCGTGATGAACGGCAGCGACGAGGTGTACCGGTAGCGCGAGAACAGCTGCCCGAACAGCCCCACCAGCCCGGCCGCCGTCGCCGTGGCCGCCACCGGCGAGATGTTGCCGGTCCGGGCCATCGCCCCGTAGATCACCCAGGCCACCCCGCCGTTGAGGGTCACCGCCAGCACCGTGGAACGGTCCTGCTGCAACAGCACCGCGAAGGCGAAGCAGAGCGCCATCGACGCCAGGATCTGCACCACCGGCCGGTCGTGCGGCACGAACCGGGCCTCGGGGTTCAGCTGGGCGCCCAGCTGGAGCCCCAGGTACAGCACCAGCAGCACCCCGACGACGATGCCGATGAACAGGTACATGACCTCAAGCAGCCGGGCCGCCGCGGTGATGTAGAAACCGGTCAGTCCGTCCTGCACCCCCGCGACCAGCGCCCGCCCCGGCAGCAGCGCGAACAGCCCACCGGTGATCACGGCGGAGGGGCGTACGTCCGACCAGTGCGTGAGCGTCAGCGCCACGCCCATCGCGGCCGGAGGCATCGCCGCCACGACGAACTGGTAGAACTCCGGCAGCCCCCGCCCGGCGCACAGCCAGGCCAGCCGGTCGCCGAGCATCGCGCCGACCGCCGCCACCAGGAACACCACCGCGTTGCCGCCGACCAGCACCGACGCCGCCCCGGCGAGCCCGCCACCGGCCAGCGTCAGCACCCAGCCCGAGTACGGGTGCCGGTTGCGCCGGATCTCCGCCAGCCGCCGGTAGGCGTCCTCCAGCGAGACCTCGACGTCCCCCGTGGTGATGTCGTCTATCAGCCGGAAGACGGCGGCCAGCCGGGTGTAGTCGGTACCCCGGCGGCGTACCGTACGGCTCGCCGTCACCGGGTCGTCGACCAGCGACGGCTGGTACGAGATGGTCAGCAGGGTGAAGGTGACCGTGGGCTCGGAGCGGTCCAGGCCGTAGCTGCGGGTCACCGCGAACATCGCCGCCTCGACGTCCTCGGCACCCTCGCCGCCCGCCAGCAGCAGTTCCCCGATGCGCAGCGTCAGGTCGAGCACCCGGGGCACCGCCGGGCCCGTCTCGTCGGGCTTCTGCGCCGGTTCCGGCGCCGGGCGCTCGGCGACCGGCATCCGCAGCATCGTGCGCATCCGGTCCTGCCAGGGGGCCTCCTGGTTCAGCCGGATCATCGGGCTGCCGTGCGCCGGGGTGAAGGCGGGCGGCGGGTGCTGGGCGCTGTAGGTGCTCGGCGGGGCGAACGCGGAACCGATCGTGTCCGAACCCGAACCCGGACCCGACCCCCCGCCGGCCCCCGAAGCGGAACCCGTGCCCGAGCTGGTGGACTCGTTCGCGAGACCGGCCGGAATAGCGAATTCCGAGGTCGGATGGTCGTCCTCGGCCGGAGCCGTGCGCCGCTCCACCCCGGAAGGCGGGACAAAGGCGCTGCGCGCCTCGTCGGACTGGGGCTTCTGGTCCTCGGGACCGCCCTGTTCCGCCACCACTCGACCTCGCTCCTCCCCATACCGGCTATGCCTGAGCCCAGTATGGCCATGGCCCCGGACCAGGGGCGGAAGCGGGCCGTCCGCCCGGCCGGGCGGACACGTGAAACGGGCGGCACCCCGCCGGAGAAGCCCGGAAGGAGTACCGCCCGCCCGTACGGAACCGCGGAAGCGGAACCGTTCACGACCCTCGGGTCAGTGCGCGCCGCCCTGCGCCTCAAGGCGCTTGTAGGAGGCCTCGATCTCGGCCTCGGCCTCGGTGCGGCCGACCCAGTCAGCGCCCTCGACGGACTTGCCGGGCTCCAGGTCCTTGTAGACCTCGAAGAAGTGCTGGATCTCCAGACGGTCGAACTCCGACACGTGGTGGATGTCGCGCAGGTGCTCCACCCGGGGGTCGGAGGCCGGGACGCACAGCAGCTTGTCGTCGCCGCCGGCCTCGTCCGTCATCCGGAACATGCCGATGGCGCGGCACTTGATGAGGCAGCCGGGGAAGGTCGGCTCGTCCAGCAGGACCAGCGCGTCCAGCGGGTCGCCGTCCTCGCCGAGGGTGTTCTCGACGAAGCCGTAGTCCGCCGGGTAGCTGGTCGAGGTGAAGAGTCGACGGTCCAGGCGGATTCGACCGGTCTCGTGGTCCACCTCGTACTTGTTCCGCGAACCCTTCGGGATCTCGATGGTGACGTCGAACTCCACGGGTGGCTCCTCCATGATCAACACATACGACTGGTGATTAAGTGTCCCCCACGCAGATGTGTGCTCGCGAAAGGGGCTGGTCAACGGTGGACGAGCAGGTGAAGAGACCGTCGGTCAACCCGCTGGACAAACTGAGGCGCCTCACCCGCCGGGGCGGTGCGATCAGGTTGACGCGGCTGAACGACCGCCAGTTCACCGCCGTTTCCGCCGGTCTCGGTCTGGTGCTCGCGGCCGGCGTCGTCCTTGCCGCCGGCCCGTGGGACTCGGGTCAGCGTAAGGCCGAGCTGGACCGGGCGTCCGTGCCGAGCCGCACAGGTGGCGCAGATCACGAATCCGCCCTGTCGTCCGGTCCGCGGCCCGCGCCCAGCGCCCCGCCCGTCCTGGCGGCCCTCACCGCCGCCGTCGACAACGCCGCCCCCGGCTCCCGCACCGCACCGGACGGCGCGTCCGCCGCCCTGCGCTCCGTGCTCGGCCCGCTGCTGGAGGACCCCGCGCTGGGCACCCGGCGCGCCGCCGTCGTCATCGACACCGCGAGCGGCGAGCGGCTGTACGGCCAGGGCGCCGGTACGCCCATGACCCCCGCGTCCACCGTCAAGATCGCCACCACGGTCGCCGCCCTGAACGCGCTGGGCCCCGAGCACCGCATCGCCACCACCGTCCGGGCCACCGCCGACCACCACGCCGTCACCCTGGTCGGCGGCGGCGACCCCACCCTCGACAGGGGCGCCTTGCGCACGCTGGCCGCCACCACCGCCCGCGCCCTCAAGGAGAAGGGCGTCACCCGGGTCCGCCTGACGTACGACACCTCCCTCTACTCCGGCCCGGCCCTGCACCCGATCGGCCCCAACGAGAACATCGCCCCCCTCAGTGCCCTGATGACCGACGAGGGGCGCCTCGACAAGAGCAGCAGCGGCCCCGCCCCGCGCACCGACGACCCGGCCGGTGACACCGCCCGCACCTTCGCGAGGCTTCTCCACGACGCCGGGGTCACCGCCGCCGCCCCGAAGCCCGGCCGCGCGCCCGCCGCCTCCCGGCAGCTCGCCGAGCACCGCTCGGCCCCGCTCTCCGCCCTGGCCGAACGCGCCCTGACCAACAGCGACAACGACATCGCCGAGGCCCTCGCCCGGCAGACCGCCCTCGCCGCGGGCGAACCCGCGGACTTCGCCGGCGCCCGACGGGCCGTCACCGCGCAGCTGAAGAAGCTCCGGCTGCCGCTGACCGGCGCCGTCCTCGCCGACGGCAGCGGACTCGACCGCGAGGACAAGGTCACCGCCGGACTCCTGGCCGGGCTCCTCGCCCGTGCCGCTGACCCGGACCACCCCGAACTGCGCCCCGTCCTCACCGGCCTCCCCGTCGCCGGATTCAGCGGCACGCTCAGCGACCGCTACACCGGGACGTCCCGGGGCACCGGCCTGATCCGCGCCAAGACCGGCACCCTCACCGGGGTCAACACCCTCGCCGGAACGGTCGTCGACCGCCGGGGCCGCCTGCTGGCCTTCGCCTTCCTGGCCTCCGGCACCACCTCGCCGGCCGACGCCCAGTCCGCCCTCGACGAGCTCGCCACCGCCCTGGCCTCCGGCACCCATTGAGCCGTCCAACCCCTCACCGCGGACGGACCCGAGCACGTACGGTTGACGCATGACGAGCATCGGTGGTGCCGAGATGGTCGACTGGAATCTCGCGGTCGCGACCGCGATCCGGCTGGTGCGCCCGGGGCCGGAGATCAGCCGCGAGGAGGCCCGCGAGGTCGTCGCCGAGCTCCGCCGCCACGCCAAGGCCTCGGAGGAGCACGTCCGTTCCTTCACCCGGATGATCCCGGAGGGGGCCGAGCCGGAGGACACCCCGGTCCTGGTCGTGGACCGGGCCGGCTGGATCAAGGCCAACGTCGCGGGCTTCCGTGAACTGCTCCGCCCGCTGCTGGCCAAGATGCAGGACCGCCGGCCCGGCGGCCCCGGCGGCGCGGTGATCGGCGCCGTCGGCGGGAAGGTCACCGGCGTCGAGGTCGGCATGCTGCTGTCGTTCCTGGCCTCCCGGGTCCTCGGACAGTACGAGACCTTCGCCCCGGCCACCCGCGAGTTCCCCGCCGGGGCCGACGGCGGCGGGCGCCTGCTGCTCGTCGCCCCGAACATCGTGCACGTCGAGCGCGAGCTGGAGGTCGACCCGCACGACTTCCGGCTCTGGGTCGCGCTCCACGAGGAGACCCACCGCACCCAGTTCACCGGAGTCCCGTGGCTCCGCGACCACCTCCAGGGTGAGATCCAGTCATTCCTCGACGAGACCGACGTCGACCCGACGACCCTGCTGGAACGGCTCCGCGAGGCCGCCCAGTCCCTCGCCGGGGGCCGTCCCGAGGGCGAGGACGGCGAGGACGGCGGACGCAGCCTGGTCGAGCTCGTCCAGACACCCGGCCAGCGCGAGATCCTCGGCCGGCTCACCGCGGTCATGTCCCTCCTCGAAGGCCACGCCGACTACGTGATGGACGGCGTCGGCCCCGAGGTCGTCTCCTCCGTCGCCGAGATCCGCGAGAAGTTCCAGCAGCGCCGGGCGCGCAGCGCCGGACGCCTCGACCAGGCCCTGCGCAGGCTCCTCGGCCTCGACGCCAAACTCCGCCAGTACCGCGACGGGGAACGGTTCGTCCGCGCCGTCGTCGACGAGGTCGGCATGGACGGCTTCAACCGGGTCTGGACCTCGCCGAACACCCTGCCCACCAAGGCCGAGATCGCGAAACCGGCGGACTGGATCGCACGGGTGCACCGCCGGGCGGATTCCTGACCGCCACCGGTCCGACGACGGGCGACAGCGGGCGAACGCGCGGGTAATCACCCATCCGAGGGACCGTTGGCGCACGGAAAGGCGTGCAATGCTCGATGGACGGCTTGCCTCTGTCACCATCGACGCACTCTGAGTGACGGCACACTCCCCGTCCGGCACTCCGAGGCGCCTCCCCGAACTCCACGAAGGGCACCGGACATGGGTCCTCATCCCGCGGTCGCGGCGATACGCCTGGCGGTCCGCCGCGTACTCCACGACGTACTCACCGAACACACCCGAAGCGCCGACCCCGACCGGCGCGCCCCGCACCCCGAGCTCGCCGAAGCCGGTGCGGGCAGGCAGCGCCCCGCCCTCCCCGAACGCCCCGACGCCCCGCTGGTGCTGGTGGCCTGTTCCGGCGGCGCCGACTCCATGGCGCTCGCCTCCGCCCTCGCCTTCGAGGCCCCCAAGCTCGCCGTCCGCGCCGGTGGCATCACCGTCGACCACGGCCTCCAGACCGGCTCCGACACCCGGGCCGCCGAGGTCGTCGACCGCCTCACCGCCCTGCGCCTCGACCCGGTCGAGGCCATCGCCGTACGCGTCGGCCACGACGGCGGACCCGAGGCGGCCGCCCGGGACGCGCGCTACGCCGCCCTCGACGCGGCGGCCGAGCGGCACGGCGCCGCCGCCGTCCTGCTCGGGCACACCCGCGACGACCAGGCGGAGACCGTGCTGCTCGGCCTCGCCCGCGGCTCCGGCATCCGCTCGCTCTCCGGCATGGCCGCCGCTTCCGGACCGGCTGGCCGCTACCGCCGCCCCTTCCTCCAGCTCGACCGCCAGACCGCCCGCACGGCCTGCCTGGCCCAGTCCCTGCCCGTCTGGGACGACCCGCACAACGCCGACCCCGCCTACACCCGCTCCCGGCTGCGCCATGAGGGCCTGCCCGCCCTGGAGAAGGCGCTCGGCAAGGGCGTCGTCGAGGCCCTGGCCCGTACCGCCCAGCTCTCCCGTGACGACGCCGACGCGCTGGACACCTGGGCCGCCGAGGCCGACCGCACCGTACGGGACGAGGCGGGCCGGCTGGAGTGCGCCAAGCTCTACGCGCTGCCGCCCGCGGTACGCCGCCGGGTGCTGCGCCGCGCGGTGATGGAGGCCGGTTCCCCGGCCGGTTCGCTCTTCGCCCGGCACATCGAGGAAGTCGACCGTCTGATCACCGGCTGGCGTGGTCAACGGGCCATCAACCTGCCCGGACGCGTCGAAGCCATGCGTCAGGGTGGCAGACTGGTCATTCGGCAGAGCTGAAGCACCGGCGGCCGACACGCAGGAGAGCGGCCGCGCCGGTGCGGGGCGACCCCCCCGAAACCGGCAGGCACAGAAAGAGACGCGGGTGAACGAGAAGGACATGGGCACCGACCTCCAGGCGGTGCTCCTCACCAAGGAAGAGATCGACGCGAAACTCGTCGAGCTGGCCGCGAAGATCGACGCGGAGTACGCGGGCAAGGACCTGCTCCTCGTCGGCGTCCTCAAGGGCGCGGTGATGGTGATGGCGGACCTGGCGCGCGCGCTGTCCACCCCCGTCACCATGGACTGGATGGCCGTCTCGTCGTACGGGGCGGGCACCCAGTCCTCCGGCGTCGTCCGGATCCTCAAGGACCTCGACACCGACATCAAGGGCAAGCACGTCCTGATCGTCGAGGACATCATCGACTCGGGCCTGACCCTGTCGTGGCTGATGTCGAACCTCGGCTCGCGCGAGCCCGCCTCCCTGGAGATCTGCACCCTGCTGCGGAAGCCGGATGCGGCCAAGGTCGCGCTCGACTGCAAGTGGGTCGGTTTCGACATCCCCAACGAATTCGTCGTCGGCTACGGACTCGACTACGCCGAGAAGTACCGCAACCTGCCGTTCGTCGGCACGCTCGCCCCGCACGTCTACGGCGGCTGACCTCCTCCCGGAACCCTCCGCCCGGCTCCCGGGCACCCGGCGAAGCCGGGACCGGTGGCGGGGAACCTTTCCACGGATTCCCGCCGTTGGGCCTTCGAAGGCGGGTTTTGACGGACGTCCCCGGCACTCGCGGGTGACAATGCTGGGGTACCGTCCGAAGAACAGTCTTTCTTTTCTCACAGCAGCATTTACCTACGGGCAGGAGGGACGGGGCGGATTCGCCCCGTATGGATGGACGTGAAGCGATACTTCCGTGGGCCGGTCATGTGGATCGTGCTGGCCGTCCTCGCCGTGGTCGTGTTGATGACAGTCGTCGGCTCGTCGGGCGGCTACAAATCGGTGGACACCGGCCAGGTGATCCAGGCGATCAGCAAGGACCAGGTGGCGCAGGCCAAACTGACCACCGGTGACGAACAGATCATCAAGATCGAGCTGAAGAAGGGCGCGAAGCTCCCGGACGAGTCCGGCACCAAGTTCCAGGCGAGCTACATCGGCGACCAGGGCGTCCAGCTGGCCGACACGCTGCAGAAGAAGTTCGAGAGCGGCTCGATCGACAAGGGCTACACGGTCTCGCCGTCGAAGCAGTCGCCGTTCATCTCGATCCTGCTCTCGCTGCTGCCCTTCGTCCTGATCGTGGTCGTCTTCCTGTTCCTGATGAACCAGATGCAGGGCGGCGGCTCCCGGGTCATGCAGTTCGGGAAGTCCAAGGCCAAGCTGATCACCAAGGACACCCCGAAGACGACGTTCGCCGACGTGGCGGGCTCGGACGAGGCCGTCGAGGAACTCCAGGAGATCAAGGAGTTCCTCCAGGAGCCGGCGAAGTTCCAGGCCGTCGGCGCGAAGATCCCCAAGGGCGTCCTGCTCTACGGTCCTCCCGGTACGGGCAAGACGCTGCTCGCGCGTGCCGTGGCGGGCGAGGCGGGCGTGCCGTTCTACTCGATCTCCGGCTCCGACTTCGTCGAGATGTTCGTCGGTGTCGGTGCCAGCCGGGTCCGTGACCTCTTCGAGCAGGCCAAGGCGAACGCCCCGGCGATCGTCTTCGTCGACGAGATCGACGCCGTCGGCCGCCACCGCGGCGCCGGCATGGGCGGCGGGCACGACGAGCGCGAGCAGACGCTGAACCAGCTGCTCGTCGAGATGGACGGCTTCGACGTGAAGGGCGGCGTCATCCTGATCGCCGCCACGAACCGCCCGGACATCCTCGACCCGGCGCTGCTGCGTCCGGGCCGCTTCGACCGGCAGATCGCGGTCGACCGTCCGGACATGCAGGGCCGTCTGGAGATCCTCAAGGTCCACCAGAAGGGCAAGCCGGTCGCGAAGGACGTCGATCTCGGCGCCGTCGCCCGTCGTACGCCCGGCTTCACCGGTGCCGACCTGTCGAACGTGCTCAACGAAGCGGCGCTCCTCACGGCGCGCAGCAACCTGAAGCTCATCGACAACAAGATGCTCGACGAGGCCATCGACCGCGTCGTGGCGGGCCCGCAGAAGCGGACCCGGATCATGTCCGAGAAGGAGAAGAAGATCACCGCGTACCACGAGGGCGGACACGCCCTGGTCGCGGCGGCCTCTCCCCAGGCGGACCCGGTCCACAAGATCACGATCCTCTCCCGCGGCCGCGCCCTCGGTTACACGATGGTGCTCCCGGAGGAGGACAAGTACTCCACGACGCGCAACGAGATGCTCGACCAGCTGGCGTACATGCTGGGCGGGCGCGCGGCCGAGGAGCTGGTCTTCCACGACCCGACCACCGGCGCTGCCAACGACATCGAGAAGGCCACCGCCACGGCCCGCGCGATGGTCACGCAGTACGGCATGACGGAGCGGCTCGGCGCGATCAAGTTCGGCGGCGACAACACCGAGCCCTTCGTGGGCCGGGAGATGGGCCACCAGCGCGACTACTCGGAAGAGGTCGCGGCGCTCGTCGACGAAGAGGTCAAGAAGCTCATCGAGACCGCCCACAACGACGCGTGGGAGATCCTCGTCGAGAACCGCGACGTGCTGGACAACCTCGTTCTCCAGCTCCTGGAGAAGGAGACGCTGGGCAAGGAGGAGATCGCCGAGATCTTCGCCCCGATCGTGAAGCGTCCGGCCCGCCCGGCGTGGACCGGTTCGTCCCGGCGTACGCCGTCCACCCGCCCGCCGGTGCTCTCGCCCAAGGAGCTCGCGCTCACCAACGGCGCCACCACGGCGAACGGCACGACCGTCCCCACGGACGCCGTCCCGGCCACCGAGGCGGTCCCGGAGGACCGGCCCGAGAGCTAAACCCCGTTCCCCCGGTGTGGCCCCTTTCACGGGGATCCCACCGGGCCCGGAATGGAAGCCGCGCCCCCACAGGTTCTAGCCTGAGGGGGCGCGGCTATTTCGTACGCCCGTGCGGGGGTATGCACGGGCGACAGCTCAGAGGAACGAGGCACAGATGACCGACCCGGTGACGCTGGACGGCCAGGGTTCGATCGGCGAGTTCGACGAGAAGCGGGCCGAGGCGGCGGTGCGCGAGCTCCTCATCGCGGTGGGCGAGGACCCGGACCGCGAGGGGCTCCGCGAGACCCCGGCCCGGGTGGCTCGGGCGTACAAGGAGATCTTCGCGGGACTCCACCAGGAGCCCGAGGACGTCCTGACGACGACGTTCGACCTCGGCCACGACGAGATGGTGCTGGTCAAGGACATCGAGGTCTTCAGCACCTGTGAACATCACCTGGTGCCGTTCCGGGGCGTCGCGCACGTCGGGTACATTCCGGCGACCAGTGGAAAGATCACCGGTCTCTCCAAGCTGGCCCGGCTGGTCGACGTCTATGCCCGGCGCCCGCAGGTGCAGGAGCGGCTGACCACGCAGATCGCCGAGTCGCTGATGGAGATCCTGGAGCCGCGCGGGGTCATCGTCGTCGTGGAGTGCGAGCACATGTGCATGTCGATGCGGGGCATCCGCAAGCCCGGCGCGAAGACGCTGACCTCGGCGGTGCGCGGCCAGCTGCGCGACCCCGCGACCCGCGCCGAGGCGATGAGCCTGATCATGGCGCGCTGAACCCGCGCGGCCGGACGGCGCGCGGTCGTTCGACGTGTGAGGGACGGGCGAACCGAGGACTCGGTGGTCTACGCGGCCGCCGAGTCCTTGTTGCCGGACTCGTCGTCGGGGAGCTTGCAGATGCGTTCCAGCCAGAGGGCCGCCGCGATGACGGCGATGCCCGCGAGGACCGCGAAACCTGCGTAGATCGCCTGGTCGCGGCGGGCTGGCTGGTCGAGGTGGCCGAGCAGGAAGACGCCGGTGCCGCCGTACATCCCGGAGACCAGGGCGACGACCAGGGCGCTGGCCTGGCCGAAGACCACCGCTCGGGCCGCCATGAGCGGCTCGATGCCCTTGGCTCCCGGCCGGCGCTCGCGCTGGGCGCGCAGCCGGGAACGGACGGAGAGCGCCGTCGCCAGCAGGACGACCGCGATCACCGCGAGGACGATCGGCGCGGCGAGGGGCACGCTCGGCAGGTTGCCCAGGGAGTCCCAGAGGCGGGCGCCGCCCCAGGAGAGCACCCCGGCGGCGGCGAAGAGGCCGGCCAGTACCCCGAGCCTGAGTTGCTTCACCGCGTGATCCGCCCTTCGCCGCCCGTGCGGCCATGTCGCCGGTGGTCCGTTCCGCCGTTCCGGACGGGCCTTCTGCGTCGAGCCTAACGACTACTCGGGCAGCCGGAGTTCCAGGTCGGCCCGGGGCAGTACGCCGTCCCGGCCGACCGTGGCCAGCAGCTGGGCCACCGGCCCGGCGCCGGGCAGCTGGGCCTCGGGGTCGATGTCCAGCCACGGGGCGAGGACGAAGGCCCGCTCGGCGGCCCTGGGGTGGGGGAGGGTGAGGACCGGGTCGTCGGAGACGACGTCGGCGTACGCCACGATGTCGACGTCTATGGTGCGCGGGCCCCAGCGCTCCTCGCGGACCCGCTCGAAGGCCTCCTCGACGGCCTGGCCGCGCTCCAGCAGGGAGGACGGGGGGAGGGTCGTCTTCACGACGATCACCGCGTTGAAGTACGAGGGCTGGGAGCCGGGGGCGACGCCCCACGGCTCCGTCTCGTACACCGGGGAGACCGCCTTGACCCGGAGGCCGGGGGTGTCCTCCAGGGCGTCGATGGCGCCCTGGAGCGTCTCCAGGCGGTTGCCGAGGTTGGAGCCGAGGGAGATCACGGCACGCTTGGGGTTGGAGAGCGTGATGTCCGCCGCGTCCACCTGCTCGACCACGGAGGCGGGTACCGGCTGGACGGTCGGGTCGCTCTGCCCTTCGGTGGAAAACGAGGTCATGCTCGGCTCCGGGTGATGGTGATGGTGACATCGTCGAAGGGGACGGTGATCGGCGCGTCCGGCTTGTGCACCACGACCTCCACCTCCTCGACCCCTTCGTGCCTGAGGCACGTGCGGGCGATGCGGTCCGCGAGCGTCTCGATCAGATCGACGGGCTCACCCCGCACCACCTCGACGACCTCCTCCGCGACGACGCCGTAGTGCACGGTCTTCGTCAGGTCGTCGGAGGCCGCGGCGGGGCGGGTGTCGAGACCGAGCACCAGGTCGACGATGAACGTCTGGCCCTCCTCCCGCTCCTTGGGAAAGACGCCATGGTGCCCACGGGCCTTGAGGCCGCGCAGCGCGACACGATCCACGCGAATCACTCCTGCTGTCGTTGGTCCTGAGACACGGGGCCGCGTGCAGACGGCGTGGTGCCCACTTTCGAATTTACCTGCGAGCACCGACAGTGCTCGCCCGTGGGTCCTTGGGGCGGCTCCACGGGGACTGGTAGCCGCGTATACCCGCGCTTGCCGGTTCCAACCCCTTCCGGGGGCACGACCGCCCGGAGACCGGGTCAGGAGGAGGGCTCTTCGTCCGCTTCCTCGCCGGTTTCGGTCAGTACGGGCGAGCCGTGGTGGGACCAGAGTTTCCAGCCGTCCGGTGTGCGGCGGAACACATTGGTGGCCACGACGAGCTGGCCGACCAGCGGGCCCAGCGCGTTGCCGTCCTCCGCGGGACCGCCGCTGAGGATGTTCTCCGTGCAGGTCACCAGGGCGGTGTCGCCGGTCATCGAGACCCCGACGTCGGTCAGGAAGAACTGGATGTAGTCGGTGTTCGCCATGATCAGCGCGTAGCTGCGGAGCACCTCGCCGCGGCCGCTCAGCACCGGCCAGCCCGGGTGGACGCAGGAGACGGTGAGGTCCTCGCCCGGCAGCCAGAGCCCGGAGAGCTCCTCAAGGTCACCGCGCTCCATCGCCTCGTAGAAGGCGGTGTTGGCCCGCTCGACGGCGGCGATGTCGGCGGCGGCCTCCGCGTGCTCGTCGCGGCCCGAGCTCACGCGGCTCCCTCGACGGCGCGCGCGACCCGTACGGCGTCGGCCGTGGCGCGTACCTCGTGGACCCGGACGGCCCAGGCGCCGGCGTGGGCCGAGAGCGCGGAGACGGCCGCGGTGGCGGCGTCGCGTTCACGGGCGGGCGGCGGCGAGGCGCCCTCGCCGGCCAGTACGTGGCCGAGGAAGCGCTTGCGGGAGGCGGCGACCAGCAGGGGGCGGCCCAGGGTGTGCAGCGCGTCGAGGCCCGCGATCAGGGCGAGGTCGTGGGCGGCCTCCTTGGCGAAGCCGAGGCCGGGGTCGATCACGATGCGTTCCGGGGCGATACCGCCCGTGACCACGGCGTCCATCCGTTCGCGCAGCTCCTCGACGACCTCGGTGACGACGTCCCCGTACACCGCGCGGCTGTTCATGGACTCGCTGAAGCCGCGCCAGTGCATCACGACGAAGGGGGCCCCGGCCGCGGCGACGACCGGGACCATGTCGGGGTCGGCGAGGCCGCCGCTCACGTCGTTGACCAGGGCGGCGCCCGCCGTGACCGCCTGCTCGGCGACCCGGGCCCGCATGGTGTCGACGGAGACCGTGACCCCTTCGGCGGCCAGGCCCCTGACCACCGGGACCACGCGTCGCAGCTCCTCCTCGGCGTCCACCCGGCTGGCGCCGGGGCGGGTCGACTCACCGCCGACGTCGATCAGGTCGGCGCCCTGGGCGACCAGGTCGAGGCCGTGTTTGACCGCGGCCGTGGTGTCGAACCAGCGGCCCCCGTCGGAGAAGGAGTCCGGGGTCACGTTCACGACACCCATGACCGCGCAGCGGCCCCACTCCGGCAGGCCCTGGACCGTGCCGCGTCCACGCAACGTACTCATGCCTCCAGCGTAGGCCCGTGCAGAGGGGGACTATGCCGCGTGCGCGTGCCGCTCCGGGCCCGGAGCGGGGGCGTGGGCGCAGGGGCGGGGCCCGGGGGACGGGAAGCGGCGGGCGAAGGGGCGGGGGAGGGAGAAGCTCACGAAGCCCTCCGCCTGCATGGCGGCGAACGAGATTCTGGGCAGGTCCCCGGCGTTGCGGTAGACCACGAAACGGGGCTCCCAGCGGGGCCGGAACTTGGCGTTGAACTTGTACAGCGACTCGATCTGGAACCAGCGCGAGAGGAAGATCAGCAGCCCGCGCCAGGTCCGCAGCACCGGTCCCGCGCCCAGTTTCTCGCCGCGGGCGAGGGCCGAGCGGAACATCGCGAAGTTCAGTGAGACCCGCGTGACCGCGAGCCCGGGGGCGGCCTGGAGGGCGGCGACGATCAGCAGTTCGTTCATGCCGGGGTCGGCGCAGCGGTCGCGGCGCATCAGGTCGAGGGACATGCCGTCGGTGCCCCAGGGGACGAAGTGGAGCACGGCCTTCAGGTCGCCGTACGGGGATGCGGAGCCAGGGTCGCCGGCCTTGTGGGCGGTGGCGATGACGCAGTCCCCGTCGGCATGGTCGCCGAGTCGGCCGAGCGCCATGGAGAAGCCGCGCTCGTGGTCGGTGCCGCGCCAGTCGTCGGCGGCGCGGCGGATGCGGGCGAGCTCGTCCTCGCCGATGTCACGGACACGCCGGACGCGGGTCTCGTAGCCGAGGCGTTCAATGCGCTTCACCATCTGGCGCACGTTGCGCATCGGGCGTCCGGCGAGCGAGAAATCCGCGACGTCCACCACCGCCTCGTCGCCGAGCTCCAGGGCGTCGAGCCCGGTCTCGCGGGTCCAGACCTCGCCGCCGGTCTCGCTGCACCCCATCACGGCGGGGGTCCAGGAGTGGGCCCTGGCCTCGTCCATGAAGCGTTCGATGGCGCCTGGCCAGGCCTCCACGTCACCGATCGGGTCGCCGCTGGCCAGCATCACCCCGGACACCACCCGGTAGCAGACGGCGGCCTTGCCGCTGGGGGAGAAGACGACGCCCTTGTCGCGGCGGAGCGCGAAGTGGCCGAGCGAGTCGCGCCCGCCGTGCTTCTCCAGCAGGACCCGCAGCCGGGCCTCGTCGTCCTCGGTGAGGCGGGCGGCCGGGTGCTCGGGGCGGAAGGCGAAGTAGACGGTGGTGACGGCGGTGAGCAGGCCGAGGGCGCCGAGGGAGTAGGCCACGGTCCAGGAGGTGTCGTCGGCGTACCGGACGGGGCCCTCGATGCCGAGCATTCCGTACAGCACGTGCTGGAGGCGGTCGGCGATGCTGGGGCTGCCCACCACCCGGCCGGGGTGCGCGTTGACGATGGCCAGCCCGAGGGCGAGCGAACCCGCGCCGAGCAGCACGAAGTTGGCCAGAGCGCGCCAGCGGCTGCGGGCGTCGGGGAGCGCGGCGAACTCGCCGCGGTGACGGATCAGCAGCATGCACAGCGCCAGCGAGACCAGGGCGCCGATGACCGAGTGACGGTAGGTGAACTGTGCCAGCGCACCGGCCGGGAGCAGCAGGACGGCGGCCCGCCAGGCCCGCCGCTTGCGCCGCTTGAGGCCGTGGGCGAGGAGCAGGAGCAGGACACCGGCGCTCAGCGAGAGCGCGGCGGCGAACGGCCCGAGGGCTCCGGGCAGCACTTCGGCGAGGGTGTGCATCCGGCTGTGCCGGAAGCGGGGGAAGACGCCGGCGGCGACGTCGATCAGGCCGACGACGGTGCAGGCGGTACCGACGAGCCCCGGTACCGTTTCGGGGCGGGGGCCGCGTACGAACTTGGCTACGGGACTCGGAACCGATCCCGATTTATCCCCATCTAGCGTGACAGACATCGCTTCCCGTGGTTCCGCGAGAGATTCTTGAGTCCTTCGGACATATGCCTTCGGACGATGTGCGCCCTGTAGGACGAGGCTTCCGGGCCGCGGGTTCACCGCCGTACGGAAATTTCCAGACAAGAAAGCTCACCATCCATGGTCTTACCAGTAAGACGCTTCTGGTTCTGGCGATCGCGCTGGCCGTGGTGTTCTTCGCCGCCACGGTCTGGCTCTGGCCGCGGCTGTCCCGCAGCAGCGTGTCCGCGGTGTCCGGCGGGGTCGGCCTGCTGCTGGTGACCCAGGTGTCCCTCTTCGTCACGGTGGCCCTGCTGGCGAACAACTCCTTCCTCTTCTACGGGTCGTGGTCGGACCTGTTCGGCCGGAAGCAGGACCTGGGTGTGGTCACGGACCACGCGGCGGCCACGCTGGCCTCGAAGAACATCGTCCGGGTCGGGGTGCAGCGGCCGGAGGTGCCGGGAGGATCGCGGCCCGAGGTGGGCGGGCGGATCGACAAGGTCGTGGTCGCGGGCAAGCGGTCGGAGATCGAGAGCTCGGCGTACGTGTATCTGCCGCCGGAGTACTTCCAGCCGGCGTTCGCGCGCCGCGCGTTCCCCGCGGTCGTGGTGCTCACCGGCTGTCCCGGGGTCGCGGAGAACCTCCTGAAGGGGCTCGCGTACCCGCGGACCGCACACGAACGGGTGAAGGCCGGACGGGCGCAGCCGATGATCCTGGTGATGCTGCGGCCGACGGTCGCGCCGCCGCGGGACACCGAGTGCGTGGACATCAAGGGCGGGCCGCAGACCGAGACCTATCTCGCCGAGGATCTGCCGCAGGCGGTCGCGGAGTCGTACCGGGTCGGCAAGCGGGCCCGTAACTGGGGCATCATCGGCAATTCGACCGGCGGGTACTGCGCGCTGAGGATCGGGCTGCACCACCCGGACCGGTTCATCGCGAGCGCCGGGCTCTCCGCGTACTACGAGGCGGCCGAGGACCCGACGACCGGTGACCTCTTCCAGGGCGACCAGGACGCGCGGAACCGGGCGGACCTGATGCGGACGCTGGGCAGCCTGCCGCAGCCCGACGCGTCCTTCCTCGTCACCACCTCCCGGCACGGGGAGGGCAACTACAAGGCCACGCGGCAGTTCATCGCCAAGGTGAAGGCGCCCGCCCCGGCGTCGTCGGTCGTGCTCGACGGCGGCGGGCACAACTTCAACACCTGGCGGCGGGAGATCCCCTCGGCGCTGGACTGGCTGAGCAGCCGCCTCAGCGAGAACTGACGGGCCGGCACGCGCCGGGCCGGTCCCGTCCGGCCCTGCCTCTCCCCTCCGCGCCCCGGCTCAGCGCGTGGCGCGCTCCACGGTCTCGACCGTCACCTCGGCGCGCGGGAGGTCCTGGGCGTCCGCGTCGATCGAGCGGCGCAGCGCCTCGTGCAGCCGGGCCGGGGTGAGGACGCCGAGGAAGCGGCCGGTGCTCTGCGCGTCGATCACGGCGATCCAGCCCGCGTCGTGCTGGAGCATGGTGGAGAACGCCTGCTTGAGCGGGGCGCCGAGCGGCAGCCACGCCTCCATCCGGCGGGCGTGCGCGCGTACGGTCCCGTCGGCTGCGGTCGCGGTCGCGTTGGCGGTTTCGGTGGCGTCGGCCGGGAGCCAGCCGTGCAGCTGGTCCTCGCCGTCCAGGACGACGGCCCAGCGAGCCCCCTCGGCGCGGAGCCGTTCGGTGGCCCGGGACAGGGGGTCGTCGAGATGGACGACCGGGGGCTGGTCGAGGTCGCTCTCCTCGACGGGGGTCACGGAGAGCCGCTTGAGACCGCGGTCGGCACCGACGAAGTCCGCGACGTAACGGCTGGCGGGGGCACCGAGCACGGTGGCGGGGGTGTCGAACTGCTCGATGGAGCCCTGCCCGTAGACGGCGATCCGGTCGCCGAGCCGGACGGCTTCCTCGATGTCATGGGTGACGAACAGGACGGTTTTCCGGACCTGTTCCTGAAGTTTCAGGAATTCGTTCTGCAGCCGTTCCCGTACGACCGGGTCGACCGCGCCGAAAGGCTCGTCCATCAGCAGGACCGGCGGGTCGGCGGCCAGGGCCCGTGCCACGCCGACGCGTTGGCGCTGGCCGCCGGAGAGCTGTTCCGGATAGCGGTCACCATAAACGGAAGGATCAAGTCCGACCAGGTCGAGGAGTTCGGCCGCGCGTGCCCTGCCCTTTCCCTTTTTCCAGCCCAGCAGATGCGGGACGGTCGCGGTGTTCTCCAGGATCGTGCGGTGCGGGAAGAGCCCCACCTGCTGGATCACATATCCGATACGGCGGCGCAGCAGGACGGGGTCGATGGCGGATATGTCGTCCCCGTCGACGCATATCCGGCCCTCGGTCGGTTCGATCAGCCGGTTCACCATCTTCATGGTCGTCGTCTTGCCGCATCCGGACGGTCCGACGAGCGTGACCAGTTCACCCTCGGCGACCTCGAAGGAAAGGTCGTCGACGGCGGTGGTGCCGTCCGCGTACCGCTTGGTGACGTGCTCGAAACGGATCATGGTTCCCCATTGTGGCGCGAGTTCTGTGAAGGACATGTTGCTGAAATACAACGGCTCCGGCGATTGTCAGTGGCCGAGGATAGGGTCACCAGACATACGTACGATGCGTCGGCGGGAGGTGGGGACGGATGGCCGCGGGTGAGAACTGCCTGGTGACGAACGACTGGATCTGCGGGGAGTATCTCCGTTCCCGCAGCCAGGAGTTGGCCGACGCGACGGTCCAGCACATCTGGATCACCGTGGTCTCGGTGGTGATCGGGCTCCTGGTGGCCTTTCCGCTGGCGCTCCTGGCGCGTCGCGGCCGCCGTTTCGCCGCTCCGGTGCTCGGGCTGACGACGGTTCTCTACACGGTGCCCTCGCTCGCCCTGTTCTCGCTGCTGCTGCCCTTCTTCGGGCTCTCCGCGGCGCTGGTGGTCACCGGTCTCGTGCTCTATTCGCTGACCATCCTCGTGCGGAACATCCTGGCGGGCCTCGAAGCCGTCCCCGGGGAGGCGAAGGAGGCCGCGCGAGGCATGGGCTACGGTCCGGTGCGCCTGCTCTGGGAGGTCGAACTGCCCCTGGCGATGCCCGCGTTGATGGCCGGAGTGCGGATCGCCACGGTGTCGACGGTCGCGCTGACGACGGTCGGCTCGATCGTCGGCCGGGGCGGTCTGGGCAATCTCATCGGGGACGCGCTGCCCAGCTTCTTCAAAGCTCAGGTGCTCACCGCCTCGGTGCTGTGCGTCCTGCTCGCGGTCGTCGCGGATCTGCTGCTGCTCGGTGTGCAGCGGCTGCTGACCCCCTGGACCCGAATACGCCCCGCGCCCGCGGCGGCGGACACCGCGGCGAAGGCGGTCTGATTCCATGGGAGTTCTGGGCGAAGCCTGGACCTGGCTCACCACCGGGGCCAACTGGTCGGGGGAGAGCGGCGCGGCCCACCGGCTCGCCGAGCATCTGTACGTGAGCGGTCTCGCGCTCACCCTGGCGTGCGCGGTCGCGCTGCCCGTCGCCCTGTACCTGGGGCACATCGGGAAGGGCGGCACGCTGGCCGTCAACCTGTCCAACGTGGGGCGGGCGGTCCCGGTCTTCGCCGTGCTGGCCCTCTTCATGGTCTCGCCGCTGCGCAACGCCGGATACGTGCCGACGGTCATCGCGCTGGTGCTGTTCGCGGTGCCGCCGCTGCTGACCAACGCCTACGTCGGGATGACGGAGGTCGACCGGTCGGTGACGGAGGCGGCACGCGGCATGGGCATGTCCGGGCGCCAGCTCTTTCTCCGGGTCGAGCTGCCGCTGGCCTACCCGATGGTGATGACCGGGCTGCGCTCCGCCGCGGTCCAGGTGGTCGCCACGGCCACGATCGCCGCGATGGTCGGCCAGGGCGGTCTCGGCCGGATCATCACCGCCGGGTTCAACACCTACAACACCCCCCAGGTGGTCGCGGGGGCGGTGCTGGTCGCCCTGCTCGCGCTGCTGGTGGAAGCGGTGCTGGTGGGCCTGGACCGGCTGCTGTCGCCGCTGCGCCGCCGCCGGACGGCCTGACGAAGGGGCGGAGGCCGCCCGGTGCCTCTTCCTCGTAGATCCCCTTACCCACCCTGTTGCTGTGGACGGAGAACAACCATGAGCAAGTCCTCGCGCATAGCCGGCGCGGTCATCGGCATGGCCGCGCTGGCCGGTTCGCTCGCCGCTTGCGGCGGCGACAGCCTGGAGAAGGAGAAGGGAGGCCCGGCGGCGGACTCCGGCACGAAGGGCTCGCTGGTCGTCGGCGCCGCCTCCTTCACCGAGTCCAAGGTCCTCGCCGAGCTGTACGCGCAGATCCTGGCCGACGCCGGGTACCGCACCTCGGTCACCACCGTCGCCAACCGGGAGCTGTACGAGCCGTCCCTGGAGAAGGGGGAGATCGACGTCGTTCCCGAATACGCGGCGACGATCGCCGAATTCCTCAATGCCAAGGTGAACGGCGCGAAGAAGGCCGAGAAGGCGCCGGTCGCCTCGGGCGACGCGACGGCCACCGTCGCCGCCCTGGAGAAGCTCGCCGTCCCGCGCGGGCTGAAGATCCTCCCGCCCGGTGCCGCGGTCGATCAGAACGCCTTCGCGGTGACCAAGGAATTCGCCGCGAAGAACAAGCTCCGGACGCTTTCCGACCTCGGCCGGTCGAAGGTCCCGGTGAAGATCGCGGCGGGCGACGAGTGCGAGGTGCGGCCCTTCTGCGCCCCCGGACTGAAGAAGACGTACGGCATCGACGTCACCGGAATCGATCCCAAGGGAGTCGGCACTCCGCAGGCCAAGCAGGCGGTCAAGGACGGCAAGGACCAACTGGTCCTCACCACCACCACCGACGCCGTGCTGGACAGCTATGACCTGGTGTTCCTGGAGGACGACAAGAAGCTCCAGAACGCCGACAACGTCCTGCCGGTCGTCAATGCGAAGGACGCCGGTTCGCCGGAGATCGCCGAAGCGCTCGGCAAGCTCACCAAGGCGCTCACCACTGAGGATCTCGCGGAACTGAACCGCAAGGTCGACGCCGAGCGCGCAAAGCCCGCCGATGTCGCCGGGGACTATCTGCGGGCGAAGGGACTCGTCGCGAAGTAGAAAACGGAGGGAAAGGGGGGCCGTCAGGTAACCGGCAGGGAACAGATTGGCGGGCGGCCCCCCAAGTGCCCCGCACACACGGTAAATTTCAGGCCATGCCACGTGGACGCCATCGCCATTCGCCACCTCTGCACAGAATCCTTCCGCCCTCGGCGGTCGTCGGAGCATCGGTCGTCTGTGCCGCCGGTTCCTGGCTGCTTGCCGAGCCCCTGGTCCTGCGCGGACTGGTGGCCGCGGCGGCGGTGGCCGCGGTGGCCGGCGCGTATCTGATGCGCAGCTGGGACCGGGACGCCGGGCGCCGTGTCGCCGAGCTGACCCGGGCACGAGCGGGCGACGAGTGGCGGGCCGAGGAGCGGATCGCCGAGCTGGAGTCCGATCTGGAGGAATCGCGCGAGCTGCGCGCCCGGCTGGAGACGAAGCTGCGCCGCAAGCGCGTGGAGCTCGCCGGCCTGCGCGGGGAGCACGCCGCGCTGCTGCGCCGGTACGCCAACGCCGAGACCGGCCGGGCCAGCGCCCTGGAGGGCCGCAGACAGCTCGCGCTGGAGGCCGCCACCGCGCCCCGCGAGCTGACCGCCGCGCGCAGCACGCCGACGCAGGGCGCCTATCTCCGGGCCGCCCAGGCGCTTCAGGACCTCTCCCGCAACGCCGCGCTCCAGGAGGCCCGCCGCACCGCCGAGCAGGCCCGGCGGAGCGAGATCGCACCACGTCCGGCCGTCCACGCCCCCGCCGTGAACGAGGACCACACGGCCGCGCGTCATCTGCGTCCCCCGGCCCCGCTGCCCCCGGCCCGGCAGTCCGCCGCGCTGCCCCCGGCCCGTCCCGCGCCGGCCGCCGCGGCCGTCGCCCCGTACACGCCGCCGCGCCGCCAGCCGGTGCCGCAGGGCAGCTTCGACTTCTTCGGCACGCACAAGGCGAGCGCTGCGATCGAGTCCGTGCAGGACGAGGATCTCGCCGACGTGGTGGGCGAGGAGGCGCTGGCCGCGCACCGCACGGACAAGGCCGTGAAAGGGGCTGTCGGCAAGGTCATCGACCTGACCGCGCACGACGAGACCGAGCAGCTCGACGTGGTGGAGCTGCGCAGCGCGATCTCGTAGGAGGACGCGGGCCGGGCGGCGCTACTTGTCGATGTCGCCGACGACGAAGAAGAGCGAGCCCAGGATCGCCACCATGTCGGCGACCAGGGTGCCCGGCAGCAGTTCGGTGAGCGCCTGGATGTTGTTGTACGAGGCGGAGCGGAGCTTCAGCCGGTACGGGGTCTTCTCGCCCTTGGAGACCAGGTAGTAGCCGTTGATGCCGAGCGGGTTCTCGGTCCAGGCGTAGGTGTGGCCCTCGGGGGCCTTCAGGACCTTGGGCAGCCGCTGGTTGACCGGGCCGGGCGCCAGCGCGGTCAGCCGGTCCAGGCAGGCGTCCGCGAGGTCCAGCGCGTTGTGCGTCTGCTCCAGCAGGCACTCGAAGCGGGCCAGGCAGTCGCCCTCGGTCCGGGTGACCACCTTCAGGGTGTCCTGGAGCTCCCCGTACGCCAGGTACGGCTCGTCGCGCCGCAGGTCGAAGTCGACGCCGGAGGCGCGGGCGATCGGCCCGGACACCCCGTACGCGTGCACCGCGCCGGTGCTGAGCACACCCACCCCGCGGGTGCGGCCCCGGAAGATCTCGTTGCCGAGCACCAGGTCGTCGTAGACGTCCATCCGGGAACGGACCGAGGCGACGGCGTCGCGGACACGGCCGGTCCAGCCCGCCGGAAGGTCCTCCTTGAGGCCGCCGACCCGGTTGAACATGTAGTGCATCCGGCCGCCGGAGACCTCCTCCATCACGGCCTGGAGCTCCTCGCGCTCCCGGAAGGCGTGGAAGACCGGAGTGATCCCGCCGAGTTCGAGCGGGTACGAACCGAGGAACATCAGATGGTTCAGCACCCGGTTCAGCTCGGCGAGCAGCGTACGGGTCCACACCGCGCGCTCCGGGACCTCCATGCCGAGCATCCGCTCCACGGCCATCACGACGCCCAGCTCGTTGGAGAACGCCGACAGCCAGTCGTGGCGGTTGGCGAGCATCACGATCTGCCGGTAGTCGCGGGCCTCGAACAGCTTCTCCGCACCGCGGTGCATGTAGCCGACGACGGGCTCCGCGCTCAGCACCCGCTCGCCGTCCAGCACGATCCGCAGCCGGAGCACGCCGTGCGTGGAGGGGTGCTGCGGACCGATGTTGAGCACCATGTCCGTGCTCTCCGCCGCGCCGCCGATGCCGACCGTCGTCTCCGTCATGCGGTCAGTATCGCGTGAACGCGTCCGGGCCGGGGCCCGGACCCCCGCGCTGCATCAGCCAGCCGAAGTCGCCGAGGCCGCCCCGGGCCGTCAGTTCCGCCGCCTGGCCCGCCGAGGCCAGCGCCCGTACGTATCCGGCGGGGTCGGCCGAGGCCAGCGCCAGCGGCGGGCGCCCGCCGTGCACACCGAGGCGGTGCAGCGCCTCGCGCTGGGGCAGCAGCTCGGGCTCCGTACCGGCCACCGCCGCGCCCGCCGCCGCACAGGCGTCCAGCGCCACGTGCGAGGTGAGGTCGCAGCCGCCGTCCGGCACCGGCCGCACCTCCCGGCCCGCCCGGAAGCCGGTCAGGGTGCCGAAGGGCGGCCGTGCCTCCCGGTCGTGGGCGTAGTCCACCGCCACCGCGAGCCCCCCGGCCAGTGTGCCCACCGCCCGCGCCCAGGCGGCGTCGCGGGGGCGGCCGATCTCCGCCCGGCTCCCCGGCCCGGCCGAGGGCCACCAGCGGCGCAGCCACGCCGCGTCCGCCCCGGTCACCGGCGCCCCCAGCCGCTCCGCCCCGTCCCGTGTCCGGACCAGGACGTACCGGTCGACGCCGTCCGCGTCGGTCTCGGCGACGGGGACCGGGACGTTGTCCAGCCACTCGTTGGCGAACAGCAGCCCGTACGTGCGCGGCGGCGGCTGCGCGCGCCACTCGATCCGGGGATCGAGGCCCGGCGGCCGGTCCGCCAGCTCCACCGCGCGGGCCCGTACGGCCAGGCCCTCGCCGCCCTCGGCGGGCAGCGCGGTCAGCACCCCCGTCAGCAGCTCGCCCCGGCCCGCTCCCAGGTCCACCAGATCGACCCGGTCGGTGCCCAGCTCCCGGGCCGTCGCGACCAGCAGCCGGGCCACGGCGGCGGCGAAGAGCGGGGAGGCGTGCACGGAGGTACGGAAGTGGCCCGCGGGCCCCTCGGGGCTCCGGTAGAACCCGCCGTCCCCGTAGAGAGCGGTCCCGGCCGCCTCCTGCCACCCACGCCACTCATCCGTCACGGAGCCAAGTCTCCACCTTGGGGAGTACGGTGCCGTAAGCCGGATCGGCCCTTCGGCTGACCCACGAGCCCCATGCTTTTCCCTACGCTGGGTTACGTGCAGCGCCTCTACGACTTCCTCCGCAGACACCCCTTGGGCGTCGACGTCTTCTGGGCCGTCGTCCTCCTCGGGCTCTCCGGCCTGTCCGCGGCCGGAGTCGGGGGGAGCACGCGGGAGCGCGTCGCCGCTGTTCCGATCATGCTCGGCTACTGCACCGTCGTCGCACTGCGCAGGCGTGCGCCGGAGAAGATGCTGCTGCTCGCCATCGCGATGGGGCTGGCGCAGATGGCCATCGGCGTGGCGCCCGGTGCCATGAACTTCGCGATGCTGGTCATCGTCTTCACCGTGGCGACCGTCGGGCAGCGCTGGGCGTCCCGGCTCGCGCTGGTGTGCAGTCTGGGCGCCGCGACCCTGTCCAAGCTGCGCTGGCCGGAGGACATTCCACGGGCCGGCTGGGCCGAGGAAGCCTTCATCGTCGTCGTCCTGACGGTGCCGTTCGTGCTCGCCTGGGTGCTCGGCGACTCGATGCGGACCCGGCGGGCCTACTTCAGGCAGCTGGAGGAGCGGGCCGCCCGGCTGGAGCGGGAGCGCGAGGCGCAGTCGAAGGTCGCGGTGGCGGCGGAGCGGGCCCGGATCGCCCGGGAGCTGCACGACGTGGTCGCGCACAACGTGTCGGTGATGGTGGTGCAGGCCGACGGCGCCGCCTACGTCATGGACGCGGCGCCGGACCAGGCCAAGCAGGCCCTGGAGACCATCTCCAGTACCGGCCGTCAGGCGCTCGCCGAGATGCGCCGACTGCTCGGGGTGCTGCGTACGGGCGACGTGCCGGAGAGCGGGGAATACGTCCCGCAGCCCGACGTGGAGCAGATCGAGGACCTGATCGAGCAGGTCCGGCAGACCGGCCTGCCGGTCGACTTCAAGGTCGAGGGCACCCCGCGCCCGCTGCCCAGCGGGGTCGAGCTGACCGCGTACCGGATCGTGCAGGAGGCCCTGACCAACACCCGCAAGCACGGCGGCCCGGACGCCGGGGCCAGCGTGCGTCTGGTCTACTTCGACGACGGCCTCGGGCTGCTGGTCGAGGACGACGGGCGGGGCGCGGCGCACGAACTGTACGAGGACGGCGGCGCCGACGGCGCGGGGCACGGGATGATCGGCATGCGGGAGCGGGTCGGGATGGTCGGCGGCACGCTGGACGCCGGGCCGCGCCCCGGTGGCGGCTTCCGGATCAGCGCGCTGCTGCCGCTCAAGCAGGCCTGACGCCCGGCGCGCAGGAGAACCCCGGACCCATGGGCGTCCGGATATTCGGACAACAGGAGACAGGACCCCTCATGGCGATCCGCGTGATGCTCGTCGATGACCAGGCGCTGCTGCGCACCGGCTTCCGGATGGTGCTCGCCGCCCAGCCGGACATGGAGGTCGTGGCCGAGGCCGGCGACGGCGCGGAGGCGATCGAGAACCTGCGCTCCACCGAGGTCGACGTGGTGCTGATGGACGTACGGATGCCGAAGCTGGACGGGGTCGAGGCCACCCGGCGCATCTGCGAGCGGCCGGACGCGCCCAAGGTGCTCATCCTGACCACCTTCGACCTCGACGAGTACGCCTTCTCCGGGCTGAAGGCCGGGGCCAGCGGCTTCATGCTCAAGGACGTGCCGCCCGCCGAGCTGCTCGCCGCGATCCGCTCCGTGCACAGCGGTGACGCGGTCGTCGCCCCGTCAACCACCCGGCGGCTGCTCGACCGCTTCTCCCCGATGCTGCCGGGCCACTCGGGCGAGCCGCAGCACAAGGACATCGCCCGGCTCACCGAACGCGAACGCGAGGTGATGCTGCTGGTGGCCCAGGGCCTGTCGAACGGCGAGATCGCGGCGCGCCTGGTGCTCTCCGAGGCGACGGTGAAGACGCACGTGGGCCGCATCCTCACCAAGCTGGAGCTGCGCGACCGGGTGCAGGTCGTGGTCCTCGCGTACGAGACGGGGCTGGTCCGGGCCGGGGGCGGCGCGCACTGACGCCGGGCGGGCTCCGGTTCAGCGCAGGATGCCCTCCAGGAAGTCGCTGCCCAGCCGGGCCACCGAGGTCAGGTCGAGCTGGTGCAGTACGTACCGGCCGCGCCGCCGGGTGGTGACCAGGCCCGCCTTCTTCAGCACCGCGAGGTGCCGGGAGACCACGGGGGCCGTGATGCCGTGGGTGTCGGCGAGCTGACCGGTGGTGTGCGCGGAGCGGGCGAGGTGGCGGCAGAGCCGCATCCGCATCGGGTGGGCCAGCGCCTCCATGCGCAGCTGGAGCAGTTCGACGGAGGCGGGGGAGGGCAGCTCCGGCTGGTGCACGGGGTAGTGGATCACCGGGCGCCAGCCCGGCGCGTGCAGCAGGTTGAGGTGGGGCCAGCCGAAGGTGGACGGGATGAGGGTGAGCCCGGGGCCGACCGCACTGGTGCGGCCCTCGTTCAGCTTGTCGGCGCTGATCAGGGTGGACGCCTCGTCGACGCTGAGCGCGCTGGACACCGCGGCCATCGCCTCGCCGATCCCCTTGCGGTGCAGCAGATCGGTCTTGTGCCGGGCGTCGGCGACCAGCTGGACCCGTACGCGCTGCCAGGTGTCCGCGAAGAACGCCCGGTCGCAGTCCTCGAACAGGCGCCGTACCCAGCCGCGCACCGGCGCGGGGTCGGCCAGCAGGCGCCGGGCGAACTCCACCTGCCGGGGCCCGTGCGCCGCGGCCATCTCCAGGGCACGGGCGCGCATCATCGCGTCGCCGAGGGGGGAGGGCGCGCCGAGCCCGTAGAACCCGCTGCAGGCGAACTCCAGGGCGGCGGCGACGAACCGTTCGTCGTCCAGCCGGTCGAGGATGTCGAGGTCCTCGGCGAGGCCCGCGCCCGTCCGGCCGTTGCCGCCCCGGATGCCGGCGAACGGCATGAAGACGTCCGAGAAGGTGTGCCGCCACAGGAACTCGGCCTCGTGGAGCCGGTCGGCGAGGTCCGGGTCGAGCGCGCTCGCGGTCGCCGTCGCCCAGCCGTGCAGGCCCGGATGGTGGCCCGGCTCGGAGAGGGCGTGCAGGGCCAGCCCCAGCTCGGCGAGGGGGGAGGTCTCGAAGACGATGCGTTCGGGGGCCAGCCCGGCGATGTCGATGTGCACGCTCACCCCTCCATGGTGCGGGGTGGGCGGGGGTGCCACCGCGTCGTTTGACGCGGGCCGTCAATCGGCGGGCCGCCGACGGGCGGCCCCGGGGCAGCGGCGGGCGGCGGGCTGCGCCCGGGGCGGCGGGCGGCGGCCGCTCAGACCACCGCCCGACGTCCGTCAGACGGTGGCCGCTCCGTCCACCCGCTCCATGAAGGCCCGCGCCGCGTCCCGTACGTCCTCGGCGGTCCACTCCAGCCCCTCGTGCCCCACCGTCACCTCGGCGTACGAGATCCCGGGCGGTCCGGCGGGCGCGGGGAACCAGCGGCGGAAGAGGCACACGCCCGTCTCCTCCGCCTGCCGCACCGCCGCCTCGCCCAGGACGTCCGGCGGGTACGGCAGCCACACCTGGAACTGGTGCGTGTGAGGCGGCTCCGGATGGACCCGGAACCAACCGGCGCCGGACGCCGCGAAGGCCTCGGCCAGCGCCCCGGCGACCACCTTCGCCTGCGCCACGTACGCGGGCAGCCGCGGCAGCTCCCGGTCCAGGCCCATCAGGGCGGTGATCGCGGCGGGGAACTGCTGGAAGAGCAGGCCGCCGTACCGGTGGCGCCAGGTGCGGGCCTCCTCGATCAGGGTCCGGGGCCCCGCCAGCGCGGCCCCGCCGAGGCCGCCGAGGGTCTTGTAGAAGGACACGTACACGCTGTCCGCGAGCGCCGCGATCTGCGGCAGCTCCCGGCCGAAGTGGGCGGCGCACTCCCACAGCCGGGCACCGTCGAAGTGCACCACAGCGTCGCGTTCCCGCGCGGCCTCCACGACATCCTCCAGCTCCTCCCACGTTGGCAGGACGTAACCCGCGTCGCGCAGCGGAAGCTCCAGCATCAGCGTGCCGAACGGCTCGTCGAAGTCTCGGATCTCCGACGCCGTGGGCAGCCGGGGCTCGGCCGTCGGATGCACGGTGCGCAGCCCGCTCACCGCCCCCAGCGCCCCGCGCTCGTGCACCTCGGGGTGGGCCAGCGGATGCAGGGCCACCGTGCTGTTGCCGGTCCGCCCGGCCCAGCAGCGCAGCGCGACCTGCTGGGCCATCGTCCCGGTCGGGAAGAACGCGGCGGCCTCCATGCCCAGCAGCCGGGCGACGCGTTCCTCCAGCTCGGCGACGACCCCGTCGCCGTACATGTCCGTGGGGCGGTCGAGGTCGGTGACGGAGCCGGCCCCGGCCGCCAGGCTGGCCAGCCGCTCGCGGAGCGGGAGTTCCATGGGCGGTCTGGCCAGGGCGCGGCGGGCCGCGCGCCAGGCGGCGGCCCGGCGCAGCCGCTGTGCGTCCTGCGTGTCCTGTGCGTTCTGCGCGTCCCTGTCCGTGTGCCGCGTCTCCTTGTCCGTGGGCTGTGCGTCCGGCTCTTCGCACGCGCCCACGGGCTGTTCCTCCGTGCCTGTGATGTCTGTCATGGGACGATCATCACGCAGCGTGTACTCCGGGACCGAACCCTTTTCCCGGCCTGATTTTCTGATGTGCGGACTTTCATCCACAGGCTGTGGACGGCCGGATGGATCGGGCGAAACGCTGGCGTAGCATGCAGAGAAATCGTCCGGTACCCCCTGCGGACTGGAACGGAAGGCATCGCCGAGTGAACGCAACAGCTCCCCATGACCCCCTCGAAGCCAAGGACCGCCCCGCCCGTCTGACGGTCGGCGTCGTGGGCGCGGGCCGGGTCGGTCCCGCTCTCGCCGCGTCCCTCCAGCTCGCCGGTCACCGGCCGGTCGCCGTGTCCGGTGTCTCCGACGCCTCGGTGCGCAGGGCGGCGGATCTGCTCCCCGACGTGCCGCTGGTGCCGCCCGCCGAGGTCCTCGCGCGCGCCGACCTGGTGCTGCTGACGGTCCCGGACGACGCCCTGCCCGGCCTGGTCGAGGGGCTGGCCGGGACCGGTGCGGTGCGGCCCGGCCAGCTGCTCGTCCACACCTCCGGACGGTACGGGGCGGGGGTCCTGGACCCGGCGCTGCGGGCCGGTGCCCTGCCGCTCGCCCTGCACCCGGCGATGACGTTCACCGGTACCTCCGTCGACGTCCAGCGGCTGGCCGGCTGCTCCTTCGGGGTGACCGCCCCCGAGGAGCTGCGGCTCGCCGCCGAGGCGCTGGTCATCGAGATGGGCGGCGAGCCGGAGTGGATCGCCGAGGAGGCCCGCCCGCTCTACCACGCGGCGCTCGCCCTCGGCGCGAACCACCTGGTCACGCTGGTGGCCCAGTCGATGGAGCTGCTGCGTACGGCCGGGGTCAGCGCTCCGGACCGGATGCTCGGCCCGCTCCTGGGCGCCGCCCTCGACAACGCCCTGCGCTCCGGCGACGCCGCGCTGACCGGCCCGGTGGCCCGCGGCGACGCCGGTACGGTCGCCGCGCACATCGGCGAGCTGCGCAGGCACGCCCCGCAGACGGTGGCCGGTTACGTCGCGATGGCCCGTGCCACCGCCGACCGCGCCCTTGCCCACGGCCTGCTCAAGCCGGAGCTGGCGGAGGACCTGCTCGTCGTCCTGGCCGACGGCGCGGGTACGGGCAGCGGGACAGGCACAGGGACCGGACCCGAGGAGCCCCGATGACCAGCACCGCCTCCAGCACCCCCGGCGCCGCGGCCCTGCTCCGTACCGCCGCCGAGCTCGCCGCCCTCGCGCCCCGGGAGGGCGTCCGGGCCGTCGTCATGACCATGGGTGCCCTGCACGAGGGCCACGCCACCCTGATCCGCGCCGCCCGCGCGGCGGCGGGCCCCGGCGGCCGGGTCGTCGTCACGGTCTTCGTCAACCCGCTCCAGTTCGGTGAGGCAGCCGACCTGGAGCGCTACCCCCGCACGCTCGACGCCGACCTCGCCGTGGCGGGCGCCGCCGGAGCGGACGCGGTCTTCGCACCGTCCGTTGACGAGGTCTACCCGGGCGGCGAACCGCAGGTCCGGATCACGGCCGGACCCATGGGCGAGCGGCTCGAAGGGGCCTCGCGCCCCGGGCATTTCGACGGCATGCTCACGGTCGTCGCCAAGCTCCTCCACCTCACCCGCCCGGACCTCGCGTTCTTCGGTCAGAAGGACGCCCAGCAGCTGGCGCTGATCCGCCGCATGGTGCGTGACCTGAACTTCCCGGTGGAGATCGCCGGGGTGGAGACGGCCCGCGAGCCGGACGGCCTCGCGCTCTCCAGCCGCAACCGCTTCCTGGACCCGGCGGAGCGGCACACCGCCCTCGCCCTGTCCCGGGCCCTGTTCGCCGCCCGTGACCGGCTCGCCGCGCAGCAGGCGCTGCACGCCCGCGCCGCGGCCACCTCGGCCACCACCGGCCGGGCCGCCGCGCTCACCGCCCTCGGCGAGGCCCGCGCGGCCGCCGACGCCCACGCGGTGGCCCTGGCCCGCCCGGACGGCGGACCGGCGGTGGTGCGGGCCGCCGCCCGTCAGATCCTCGACGACGCGGCGGCGGCCCAGCCCCCGCTCGCCCTGGACTACCTGGCGCTGGTGGATCCGGCCGACTTCACCGAGATCCCCGACGACCGCACCACCGGTGAGGCGGTTCTCGCCGTCGCCGCGCGGGTCGGCCGCACCCGCCTCATCGACAACATCCCGCTGACTCTCGGAGCCACCCCGTGACCGGAATACGGCTGACCGCCCCCGCCCCCGGCTGGTCCATAGACGCCGACGTCGTGGTGGTCGGCTCCGGCGTGGCCGGGCTCACCACGGCGCTGCGCTGCGCGGCGGCGGGCCTCGCCACCGTGGTCGTCACCAAGGCCCGGCTCGACGACGGCTCGACCCGCTGGGCGCAGGGCGGCATCGCCGCCGCGCTCGGCGAGGGCGACACCCCCGAGCAGCATCTCGACGACACCCTGGTCGCGGGTGCGGGCCTGTGCGACGAGGCGGCGGTGAGGGCCCTGGTCACCGAGGGCCCGGACGCGGTACGCAGGCTCATCGGGACCGGCGCCCGCTTCGACACCACGCAGAGCGGCGACATCGCGCTGACCCGCGAGGGCGGCCACCACCGCCGCCGCATCGCCCACGCGGGCGGTGACGCGACGGGCGCCGAGATCTCCCGCGCCCTGGTCGACGCGGTCCGCGACGCCGCCCTGCACACCGTGGAGAACGCGCTCGTCCTGGATCTGCTCACCGACGCCGAGGGCCGTACCGCGGGTGTGAGCCTGCACGTCATGGGCGAGGGCCAGCATGACGGAGTCGGCGCGGTCCACGCCCCCGCGGTGGTCCTCGCCACCGGCGGTATGGGCCAGGTCTTCTCCGCCACCACCAACCCGCCGGTCTCCACCGGCGACGGCGTGGCGCTCGCGCTGCGGGCCGGTGCGGAGGTCTCCGACCTGGAGTTCGTCCAGTTCCACCCGACCGTCCTCTTCCTCGGAGCCGGCTCCGAGGGCCAGCAGCCCCTGGTGTCCGAGGCGGTACGGGGCGAGGGCGCCCACCTCGTCGACGCCCTGGGCACCCGCTTCATGCTCGGCGAGCACGAGCTGGCCGAGCTGGCCCCGCGCGACATCGTCGCCAAGGCCATCACCCGCCGGATGGAACTGCACGGCACCGAGCACATGTACCTCGACGCCCGCCACTTCGGCGCCGGGATGTGGGAGCGCCGCTTCCCCACGATCCTGGCCGCCTGCCGTGCCCACGGCATCGACCCGGTCACCGAACCGATCCCGGTGGCCCCCGCCGCGCACTACGCCTCCGGCGGCATCCGCACCGACCTGCGGGGCCGTACGACCGTGCCCGGCCTGTACGCCTGCGGGGAGGTCGCCTGCACCGGCGTGCACGGCGCGAACCGGCTGGCGTCCAACTCCCTCCTGGAGGGCCTGGTCTTCGCCGAGCGCATCGCGGCGGACATTGTCGCGGACCGGCCGCGCGCGGGTGCCCCGGTCACCGCGCTCCCCGCCGATCCCTCGCCGCTGATCGCCCCGGAGGCCCGCACCACGATCCAGCGCGTCATGACCCGCGGCGCCGGGGTCCTGCGCTCCGCCGAGAGCCTGGCCGTCGCCGCCGAGCGGCTGGAGGAGCTGCACGACAGCGCCGTCCGGGCCGTCGCGGCGGACGAACCGAAGGTCGCGGTGCCCGGCGTCGAGGCGTGGGAGGTCACCAACCTGCTGCTGGTCTCGCGCGTCCTGGTGGCCGCCGCGCGGCGGCGTGAGGAGACCCGCGGCTGTCACTGGCGCGAGGACCGCCCCGAGCGCGACGACGCGAACTGGCGCCGCCACCTCGTGGTCCGGATCACCCCCGAGCGCCGCCCGGTCGTGCACCGCACTCAGACCGAGGCATTCGGCCCCGTACGCCCCGCGCAGGCACCAGACTGCGCGGCAGCACCCCCCACCCACTCCGCCGACCTCACCGAGGAGCCGTAACCGTGAGCACGCCCGAAGAGAACCCGCGCCCCGAGCCCGTGGACGTACCGCTCATCCAGATCGGCGTGCCCGACCCGTCGGCGGGCGGCTGCGGGGACGGCTGCGGCTGCGGCGGGGACGAGTTCTACGAGGTCGACCCGCCGGAGTGCGGTCTCGACCCCGGCCTCGCCCAGCTGCTGGCCGAGGCCGGTCTGGACCCGGTCCAGGTCGAGGACGTCGCGCACGTCGCCATCGAGGAGGACCTGGACGGCGGGCTGGACGTCACCACCGTCGCCACGGTTCCCGAGGACGCCATGGCCACCGGCGACTTCACCGCCCGCGAGGACGGTGTGGTGGCCGGGCTGCGCGTCGCGGAGGCGGTGCTGTCCATCGTCTGCGCCGAGGAGTTCGCGGTCGAGCGCCACGTCGAGGACGGCGACCGGGTCGCCGCCGGCCAGAAGCTGCTGACCGTCACCACCCGCACCCGCGACCTGCTCACCGGCGAGCGCAGCGCGCTCAACCTGCTGTGCCGCCTCTCCGGCATCGCGACCGCCACCCGTGCCTGGGCCGACGCCCTCGACGGTACGAAGGCCAAGGTCCGCGACACCCGCAAGACCACCCCGGGCCTGCGCGCCATGGAGAAGTACGCGGTGCGCTGCGGCGGCGGCGTCAACCACCGGATGTCGCTCTCGGACGCGGCCCTGGTCAAGGACAACCACGTCATCGCGGCCGGTGGGGTGGCCGAGGCGTTCAAGCGGGTGCGGGACACGTTCCCGGACGTCCCGATCGAGGTCGAGGTCGACACCCTCCAGCAGGTCCGCGAGGTGCTCGACGCGGGTGCCGACCTGATCCTGCTGGACAACTTCACCCCGCTCCAGACGGCCGAGGCGGTCGCGCTGACCGACGGCCGCGCGGTTCTGGAGTCCTCCGGCCGCCTCTCCCTCGACACGGCCCGCGCCTACGCCGAGGCGGGCGTCGACTACCTGGCCGTCGGCGCGCTCACCCACTCCTCGCCGATCCTCGACATCGGCCTGGACTTCCGCGACACCGCCGACACCGACGGGGCCGACGTCTGATGCTGCTCACCATCGACGTCGGCAACACCCACACCGTCCTCGGTCTGTTCGACGGCGAGGAGATCGTCGAGCACTGGCGGATCTCCACCGACTCCCGGCGCACCGCCGACGAGCTGGCCGTGCTGCTCCAGGGCCTGATGGGGATGCACCCGCTGCTCGGCATGGAGCTGGGCGACGGCATCGAGGGCATCGCGATCTGCTCCACGGTCCCGGCCGTCCTGCACGAGCTGCGCGAGGTGACCCGCCGCTACTACGGCGACGTTCCCGCCGTGCTCGTCGAGCCGGGCATCAAGACCGGGGTGCCGATCCTGATGGACAACCCGAAGGAGGTCGGCACGGACCGCATCATCAACGCGGCCGCCGCCGCCGACCTGTACGGCGGTCCGGCCATCGTCGTGGACTTCGGCACGGCCACCACCTTCGACGCGGTCTCCGCCCGGGGCGAGTACACCGGCGGTGTCATCGCCCCCGGCATCGAGATCTCGGTCGAGGCGCTCGGCGTCAGGGGCGCCCAGCTCCGCAAGATCGAGCTGGCCCGGCCGCGCAGCGTGATCGGCAAGAACACGGTCGAGGCGATGCAGTCGGGCATCATCTACGGCTTCGCCGGTCAGGTCGACGGTGTCGTCACCCGGATGAAGAAGGAGCTGGCGGACGACCCCGACGACGTCACCGTCATCGCGACGGGCGGCCTTGCTCCGATGGTGTTGGGCGAGTCCTCCGTCATCGACGAGCACGAGCCCTGGCTCACCCTGATCGGCCTGCGTCTGGTGTACGAGCGGAACGCGTCCCGGCTGTAGCGGACAGGCGGCGTACCTGCGGGAACGGCTTGTGGGACGCGGGTCCGCCGCCGCGCCGCCGATGTCCAGTTAAGCGGATTTTGTCCCTTTAGCACGTATGGTCGCGTCATGCCCACGCCTTACGGATCACGCGGCGGCATGGCGTTCAGCGCGGACGAGCTGCGGGTGCTCCGACGTGCTCTCGCCACCGCCCTCCACCCCACGCCCCTGCCGGACGAGGACGTCCGGGACTGCCTGCGGCTGGCCGGTGCCGTGGACGAGGCGGCCGGGGAGGCGGGACGGCTGCGCGCGTTCCTCCTCGCCGACCTCGCCCGGTACCGCGACGCCCTCCCCGGCTCCGCCGGTGGCTACCTGGAGCTCCTCCAGGACGCCTTGGCGGGCGGGTACGACCCCCGCCCCGAGGACCTCGCCGCGCTGCAGGGGCTGCGCCGCCGTCCGGTGGCCGCCTCGCTCCTGGTGCGCTGCCAGGTGCTCGCGGAGCGTTCGGTGCGGGCCCGCCTCGCCGCACGCGCCCCCGCGCCGCGCAGCCGGCTCCTGGCGCTGCCGGGCGGCCGGGCCGCCGAGGCCGAACCCGAACGGCCCAAGGCCCCGGAGACCCCCGGGCGTCCGCCCGCCCGGCCCGCGCCGAAGCCCTCGGAGGTCTTCCCGCCCCGCCGCCGCCCGGTGCCCCCGCCGCAGCAGCAGCGCGTCGCCGGATGACGCGGGGGGCGCGGGAAACCAGAGGGGCGGCGCAGCCGTCCGGACCGGCCTCGCTACTCTGGACGACATGGACTACGTATCCGCGCTCCTGCCCCCCGTGGTGATGGCCGCCTTCTTCATCGGCCTCGTCGTGACGATCGTCAAGAGCCAGGGCGGTCCCAACAAGGCCAAGGAGGACGCGGCCGTGGACCTGGCGTTCGGCCGCGCCGCGTCGGTCCAGCAGCAGACCTCGCGGGCCGACGACGCCTGATCCGGGTCCGCACCCCGCAGCACACGAAGGGCGCACGGCTCATCCGGAGCCGTGCGCCCTTTTGCTGCGCAAATAAACCGGGCATTTGCCTCATCTGCCACTAAAGTGGCGTTGTGCCCCGTCAATTGGGAGATCTGGAAGACGCCGTGATGACACGGGTCTGGCAATGGAACCGTCCGGTCACCGTGCGGGAAGTCCTTGAGGACCTCCAGCAGGAACGCTCCATCGCCTACACCACCGTCATGACGGTAATGGACAATCTCCATCAGAAGGGCTGGGTGCGCCGGGAAGTGGACGGCCGCGCATATAGATATACGGCGGTGTCCACGCGTGCCGCCTACTCGGCCGCGCTGATGAACGAAGCGTGGTCGCGCAGTGACAACCCCGCCGCCGCTCTTGTCGCGTTCTTCGGGATGATGTCCGCCGAGCAGCGCGAGGCACTCAGGGACGCCATGCGGATCGTTCAGCCCGACCGCTCCGGCGGCGCGGCCCCGGACGAACCGGCCGGAGAAGCGGCCGGAGAACCAGCCGATGGGGCGGCGCCGGACGCCGGGCGATAGCGTCGGGGTATGTCCTCAGACCTTCCGCCCGCCGAATCCCGTACCGCGCCGTCGGCCAAAAAGACGGCCATCACAGTCCGACGTGCCAGGACCAGCGATGTGGCATCGGTCCGGGGTCTCCTCGACGGGTACGTACGCGAAGGCATCCTGCTCGACAAAGCGACCGTGACGCTTTACGAGGACATCCAGGAGTTCTGGATCGCGGAACGCGACGAGGACGGCCGTGTGGTCGGCTGCGGCGCACTGCACGTGATGTGGGAAGACCTCGCCGAAGTGCGTACTCTCGCCGTCGACCACGGCATCAGGGGCAGCGGAGTCGGCCATCAGGTGCTGCACAAGTTGTTGCAGACCGCACGCTGGCTGGGCGTGCGACGGGTTTTCTGCCTCACCTTCGAAGTGGACTTCTTCGCGAAGCACGGCTTCGTCGAGATCGGGGAGACGCCGGTCGACGGAGATGTCTACAGTGAGCTGCTGCGTTCCTATGACGAGGGCGTAGCGGAGTTCCTGGGGCTCGAACGAGTGAAGCCGAACACCTTGGGCAACAGCCGGATGCTTCTGCATCTGTGACCGACATCTGCGACCGCCTCAAGAACGCGGAGCCCTATGTCCGAATCGCGTACGTTTCCCGTCTTCCCGCGATCCTGAACCTCTCCCGGGGGTTTGTGTTTTCCGGGGAAAAGCGGTTTCCTTTCCGCGTACTGCATTTTCGATGAAAGGGAATCCAGTGGCACAGAAGGTTCAGGTCCTTCTTGTCGATGACCTCGACGGTGGCGAGGCGGACGAGACGGTCACGTTCGCTCTCGATGGCAAGACGTACGAGATTGACCTCACCACGGGCAACGCGGACAAGCTCCGTGGTCTTCTTGAGCCGTACACCAAGAGTGGCCGGCGCACCGGCGGTCGTGGTAAGGGCCGCGCCGTTACCGGTGGCAACAAGGACACCGCCGAGATCCGTAAGTGGGCCCGCGAGAACGGCCACAATGTGAATGACCGCGGCCGTGTTCCCGCGGAGATCCGCGAGGCTTACCGGAAGGCCAACGGCTGAGCCGTCGGCCCAGCCGCCGATGGTCCTGTTCGGGTATGCGTCAATCGGGCCCGGTGGCATTCCGTCGCCACCGCGTCCACCAGCCGTACGAGATCGGGAGCGCTCCCGCCCCTGCTCCCGAGGCCGGTGAGGGCCGGGAGCGCCGCACCTTCCTCATGCCGTGGTCCGGGGGGCCGCAGCCATGTGGCGGCCCCCGGCGGGCCCGTGGTCCGTCCGGGCGGCACCGGTGCGGTGATCCGGCCGCCCGTGCCGATGGCGGTCAGGGAGAGGGGGACGCCCCGCCACTCCAGCCAGTCGAGCAGGCCGGGCAGCTCCTCGGCGCTCCCCGCCGCGACCAGCAGGCTCATCCGCGCCCCCGACAGCGCCACGGGCCCGGTGCGGTCCAGTCGCCGCAGCGCCGCGTGACCGGCGGCCGCGGGGACCTGGAGCACGTCGAACCCCAGCCCGGTCAGCAGCCGCACCGGAGCGGTTCCCGCCGTCGCCCAGCCGAGCTCGCGTTCGTACCACTGCGCCCAGCGGGCGCCCTCGCCGCCTTCCCGCTCGCTGTCGGTGGACGGCATGGAGGACGGGACGGTGATGACCATGCCGGATGAACGTCCCGGGCATCCGCCGGGTTACGCAGGGTCGGCGAACGGGGACTCTCCGTGTTCGCGAGGGGAGCGCAGGGGCGCATTCGGGAGCGGCCATGTGTTCGCCCGTAGCGGAGGGAACCGGCGTGCGCCGCATGGACTGTCTGTAATTGCGGGTAAGACATCCCTAGTGGGGAGGGGCGACACGCGGGTTCGGGCATCTCCCGTTCGCCATCGGCGTACTGGCGAAAGGCGTATCTGCCTGGCCTGCGGGAACATCGTCTCGCACCATCGGGTTGGAGAAGTTGTCAGCGTTCGGGGCAGGAGGCCAAGGACGGTGTCGGCAGTTGGAATGAGCGGTCCCCGCTTGCGGGACTAAGCTGCGGAAGGACAGGGAGGGGACCGACCCCTAACTGCCTGACCGCTCTGAGGAGCGATTAACGATGTTCGAGAGGTTCACCGACCGCGCGCGGCGGGTTGTCGTCCTGGCTCAGGAAGAAGCCCGGATGCTCAACCACAACTACATCGGCACCGAGCACATCCTCCTGGGCCTTATCCACGAGGGTGAGGGTGTCGCCGCTAAGGCCCTGGAGAGCCTCGGGATTTCGCTCGAGGCGGTCCGCCAGCAGGTGGAGGAGATCATCGGCCAGGGCCAGCAGGCCCCGTCCGGGCACATCCCCTTCACGCCCCGGGCCAAGAAGGTCCTGGAGCTGTCGCTCCGCGAGGCACTTCAGCTCGGCCACAACTACATCGGCACCGAGCACATCCTGCTCGGCCTGATCCGCGAGGGCGAGGGCGTCGCCGCCCAGGTCCTCGTGAAGCTGGGCGCCGACCTGAACCGGGTGCGGCAGCAGGTCATCCAGCTGCTCTCCGGGTACTCGGGCAGCAAGGAGGCGGCGACCGCGGGCGGCCCCGCGGAAGGCACCCCCTCCACGTCGCTGGTGCTCGACCAGTTCGGCCGCAATCTCACCCAGGCGGCCCGCGAATCCAAGCTCGACCCGGTCATCGGGCGCGAGAAGGAGATCGAGCGGGTCATGCAGGTGCTGTCCCGCCGCACCAAGAACAACCCGGTCCTCATCGGCGAGCCCGGTGTCGGCAAGACCGCGGTCGTCGAGGGTCTGGCACAGGCCATCGTCAAGGGCGAGGTGCCCGAGACCCTCAAGGACAAGCACCTCTACACCCTCGACCTCGGCGCGCTGGTCGCCGGCTCCCGCTACCGCGGTGACTTCGAGGAGCGCCTGAAGAAGGTCCTCAAGGAGATCCGCACCCGCGGCGACATCATCCTGTTCATCGACGAGCTCCACACCCTGGTGGGTGCGGGTGCCGCCGAGGGCGCGATCGACGCCGCCAGCATCCTGAAGCCGATGCTGGCCCGCGGTGAGCTCCAGACCATCGGTGCCACCACGCTCGACGAGTACCGCAAGCACCTGGAGAAGGACGCCGCGCTGGAGCGCCGCTTCCAGCCCATCCAGGTCGCCGAGCCGTCGCTGCCGCACACCATTGAGATCCTCAAGGGTCTGCGCGACCGCTACGAGGCCCACCACCGCGTCTCCATCACGGACGAGGCGCTGGTCCAGGCCGCGACGCTGGCCGACCGCTACATCTCCGACCGCTTCCTGCCGGACAAGGCGATCGACCTGATCGACGAGGCCGGTTCCCGGATGCGCATCCGCCGGATGACCGCGCCGCCGGACCTCCGCGAGTTCGACGAGAAGATCGCCGGCGTCCGCCGCGACAAGGAGTCCGCGATCGACTCGCAGGACTTCGAGAAGGCCGCTTCCCTCCGTGACAAGGAGAAGCAGCTCCTCGCCGCGAAGACCAAGCGCGAGAAGGAGTGGAAGGCCGGCGACATGGACGTCGTGGCCGAGGTCGACGGCGAGCTGATCGCCGAGGTCCTCGCCACCGCCACGGGCATCCCGGTCTTCAAGCTCACGGAGGAGGAGTCCTCCCGCCTGCTCCGCATGGAGGACGAGCTGCACAAGCGCGTCATCGGGCAGAAGGACGCCATCAAGGCCCTCTCGCAGGCGATCCGCCGTACGCGGGCCGGTCTGAAGGACCCGAAGCGCCCCGGTGGGTCGTTCATCTTCGCCGGTCCGTCCGGTGTCGGTAAGACCGAGCTGTCCAAGACGCTCGCCGAATTCCTCTTCGGTGACGAGGACGCGCTGATTTCCCTCGACATGTCGGAGTTCAGCGAGAAGCACACGGTTTCCCGTCTCTTCGGTTCGCCCCCCGGCTACGTGGGGTACGAAGAGGGCGGTCAGCTCACCGAGAAGGTGCGCCGCAAGCCGTTCTCCGTCGTCCTCTTCGACGAGGTCGAGAAGGCCCACCCCGATATCTTCAATTCCCTGCTCCAGATTCTGGAGGACGGTCGTCTGACCGACTCCCAGGGCCGGGTCGTGGACTTCAAGAACACGGTCATCATCATGACGACCAACCTCGGTACGCGGGACATCTCCAAGGGCTTCAACCTGGGCTTCGCCGCCCAGGGTGACGTCAAGACCGGCTACGAGCGGATGAAGAACAAGGTCAACGAAGAGCTGAAGCAGCACTTCCGGCCCGAGTTCCTCAACCGTGTCGACGACACGGTCGTCTTCCACCAGCTCAGCCAGGAAGACATCATCCAGATCGTCGACCTGATGATCGCGAAGGTGGACGAGCGCCTGAGGGACCGCGACATGGGCATCGAGCTCAGCGCGGAGGCCAAGACGCTCCTCGCCAAGAAGGGCTACGACCCCGTGATGGGCGCCCGGCCGCTGCGCCGGACGATCCAGCGCGAGATCGAGGACATCCTCTCGGAGAAGATCCTCTTCGGCGAGCTGCGCCCCGGTCACATCGTGGTCGTCGGCACCGAGGGCGAGGGTGACGAGAAGAAGTTCACCTTCCGCGGCGAGGAGAAGTCGGCGCTGCCCGACGTCCCGCCGATCGAGCAGGCCGCGGGCGGCGCGGGTCCGAACATGTCGAAGGACGTGTGAGGCCGCCGCTGAGCGCCTGAGCGGAAGCGAGCAGGGGCCCGGACCCCGGACCGTACACACGGTCCGGGGTCCGGGCCTTTCCGGGTGCGTGGCGGGGTCAGGCCACGGTGACCGTGCAGCCGGGCAGTGCCTGGAGCGCGGAGAGGTCGGCGCCGTCGGCGCGGCTGGGCAGGGCGATCAGCAACTGCTTCAGCGCGGGGAAGACCCGGGGGATCTCCTCCATCCCGAGGGTGTCGGCGGCCGGGCCGAGCTCCAGGCTCTCCAGGGAGGGCACGGGCTGTTCCGCCGCGAATTCGGTGACGGACGACAGGCGCAGGGCGAGGTGGGCCACCTGCGGGGCCCGCCGGAGGGCGGCGAGCAGGGGACGGACCGGGGTGGGGGACCGCAGTTCCAGACGGCGCAGGTTCGTCCAGCCGTCGAGCGAGTCGATCTCCAGCGTGGCCGCCTCCTCGATGCTCAGCAGGCTCAGCCGGGGGTGGACCGGGAGCTGGGAGAGCTGTCCGGCGGTCAGGTGGTTCAGCCGGAGGGAGCGCAGTTCCCGTGACGCCGTGGCGGCCAGCACCGTGCCGGGGATGCGGCTCATGTCGAGGTCGACCGAGCCCAGCGAGGGAAGTGCGGCGAGCGCCCCGAGGTCCCGTACGGCGGGGCATCCGCTCAGCGACACGGATTCGAGTGCGGCGCAGTCCGCCAGGAACGCGAGGTCGGTCAGACCGGGGTTCTGCTGGAAAACCAGCAGGGTCCAGGAACCTCCGCGCAGGGAGGCGTGCAGGGCGGCGGCGGGGTGGTCTCCCACGATCATCAGGATCCTGGCGGAGGGCAGGTGGCGCAGGGCTGCCAGCTTCTCCGGGGTGGTGAGCATCAGGGGCGGGCTGTCGAAGGTGGAGAGGACCTCCCTCGCGTAGGCGCCTATCGGGTACTCGTCCCAGTTGACGGTGAAGACGGGTTCGAGTTCCGGGTGGGCGAGGGCCCAGCGGCGGGCGTGGGGGAGGGCTTCCGCCCCGCCGATCTCGTTGATCAGGTCGATGAGCAGCCGGAGCTCCTCGTCGTCGGTCACCTGGGCCGGGTCCGGCAGGTGGGCCAGCGCGGCCGGGCCGAGCCGGGCGAGCACTCTGACGGTCTTGTATCCCTTCGGCGGGAAGAGCGCCGCGACGGCGGCGTGGACCCTTTCCCGGGTCGGTTCGTCGAGCCAGGTGGCGTGCTGGGCGCAGAGGGCGGCGAGGACCGCGATCTCTTCCCGGGTGACGGTGTCGGCCGGGCTGAGGGCGGCGAGGACCGCGGTCTCGCCCCGGGTGACGGTGTCGGCCGGGTCGCGGACGCAGTAGTCGAGCAGCCCGTTGACCAGGACGGGGTGGTCCCGGCGGTCGCAGTGACCGGCGGCGAGCAGGATGACGTCGTACCAGTGCTGGGAACCGGCGCGGCTGAGGAGTTCGTGCAGCTGGTCGCCCTCGACGAACTCCTTCGCCGCGAGGAAGTCCTGGAAGGTGCGGTGGGCGAACTGGTAGGTGTCCTCGGCGCGCTCCTGGAGGACCCCGCTGCGGTTGAGCAGGTGGTTCAGGATCATCCCCGAGGAGCCCTGGGAGCGCAGCCGTTCCATTCCGGGCAGGGCGCGTTCCAGCTGGCGGAGGGCGGAGGCGCGGCTCAGCTCCGACTGGCCGCCCCGGACCAGCCAGACCGCGATGCGCTGGAGGAGCTGGGCCTGCTCCGCCGCGCTCATCGTGATGCCCTCGGGGGCGTCGATCCTGCGCTGTCTGTCGCGGTCGCCGAGCAGCATGGTGAGGGCCGAGTCGTACAGACTCCAGCGGGTTTCCGGCAGGAGGCCCTGGCGGCGTCGGTGCAGGGCGCAGATCACGGCGCAGAGCAGCGGGGTGCGGGCGAGGTCGCGCAGGGTGTGGTTCTGGGTGAACCGCTGGATCAGGTCCCTCTCCAGCATGCCGAGCGTCTCGTGGTCGTCGTCGTCGAGCCGGGCGGCCCGGTGCCAGGCGGCGACGAAGGCCTCGATGTCCCGGTCGCCCATCGGCAGCAGCCGCAGTTCCTCGAAGTCCTGGGCGTCCAGCCAGCCCGGCTCGACGGCGAGCGGGCGCACCGTGACCACACAGCGGACGTCCGGGTAGCGGTCCAGGAACCGGGAGAGCCACTGGTGGGCCTGTTCGCGGTCGTCTCCCGGCACCTCGTCCAGGCCGTCGACCAGCAGCAGGCCCCGGCCGGACTCCAGCACCCGGCCCACCCAGCCCTCGGGCGCCCGGTCGACCACCAGCCGGGCGGCGTCGGGCAGCTGGGCGGGGGAGGGGAAGGTGCCGCCCTCGGCGCGCAGGGTGCGCAGCGGTACGACGAACGGGACCAGCCCGTTGAGCGGGGCCAGCTCCGGGCTCAGGGTGCGGGACGCGGCGTGGGCGGCCAGCCACCACAGCAGGGTGGTCTTGCCCGCACCCGCGTCGCCGCGCAGCAGGACCCGGGGGCGGCCGGGCAGCAGGGTGTCGATCCGCCGGGGCGAGCCGGGGGCGGGCCCGGCGCCGGGGTGCCGCTGGGCCTCCAGGCTCAGGTACGCGGTGTCCAGGTCCCATTCGGAGTCGCGTCGGCCCAGCTCGTCGAGGCCGAAGATCTTCGTACGGCGGTACGCGGCCCCGAGCGCCGCCGCGTAGTCCTCCTCGTACCGGGCGTCCTGGGGGAAGTGGCCGTGCACCGGTTCGTGGCGCAGGGGCGTGCCGGTCTGCTCGTAGACCAGCCGGAACGGTTTCGAGGCGAGCAGCGGGGCGAGCGGGACGCACTCCACGCGTCGGCCCTCGCGCTGGTGGGGGAGCTGCCGGGCGATGCCGATGAGGACGTTCCCGGCGAAGACGGGGCCGCCGGACAGGCCGCGCAGTGGCTGGTCCCGTGTGTCGTTCACCGGGGGAGGGCCGTCCAGTTCGCAGACCAGCAGTCCGCGGGGCTGTCCGGCCGTCGGCAGGGCGGTGGCCGTGTACTGGTCGGACTCCAGATGCCGCTCGGGGCCGTACCGCTGGACGCCGGGGTAGCCGGTGATCTCGCAGCCGGGGACCGCGTGCCCGGTGTGCAGGGTGCCCAGCCGAGCCGGGAGGACCGGGAGGACCGGTCCGGCGGTGAGGAGGAGGGCGGCGTCGAGGTCGTGGTCGACCCAGGCGACCGTCGCCTGGGTGCTCCCGGACAGCCGGGGGTGGGCGACCGTGGCGTGGCCGCCGCCGCGGACGACATGGGCGCACGTCAGCACGAGGTGGTCGGTGAGCAGGGCGCCGCTGCCCTGGATGCCTCCGCCGCCGAGGACGACGACCGTGCGCGAGGCGAGGCTCACGGCCGGGGCGTCCCGCCGCCGAAGTGGGCCGTGCTGCCCGGGTCGTCGTTGCCGATCCGCCAGGCTCCGCCGGTCGCGGCGTCGCGCGGTGTCAGCGTGAAGGCGACCCGGTGGGTGCGGCCGGTGGTGCGGGAGGCGTCGGCGCCCGCCTCGACCACCCAGGCCTTGACCTTGCCGCCGCCCTTGACCTCCTTGCGGAGTTCGAGGGTGAACTCCATCTGGATGTCGCCGACCTCGAAGGCCAGCGGGCGCCCGGTGGCACGGCTCGCGGCGTCGATGAGCTGGTTGCGGATGGACTCGACGGCATCGGCGAGCTCGATCCCGTCCATGTCGCTGGTGCCTGCGTCATTACTGGCCATGGCCGGTGTCCCCCCGGAGTGAGCTGGTCCGCTCACCCTAAGGGCTGTCCGGTAGTCCCTGGCTGACGCCGCACGCCCGCCAGGGATTACCGGACAGCCCTCAGTCAGGGAGCGGGCCGAAGGTCCCGGGAAGGACGCGCTTTCGGCCCGGCGGCGGTGACAAGGCGCACAGGCCGCCGGAGACCTACGACGGACGTTAGGAGAGCGGGGGCGGTTGATCGCGGCCCGTCCCGAAGCGGCGCCCCGGCGGGGTCCGGTCGCGGTCAGCGCGGGTCCGGCCGCGGCTCGGGCGGCGTCCGGCAGGGCGAATTCCCGAGGAGCCGAATACGGCTTTTGTTCGTAGATGGGGTATTTGAACCCTGGCCGGGGTGCGGGTTACCAAGGGATGGCCAGCCCGGCCGACGCCGGGTCCAGTCATCTACGGAGGTTCTCCGCATATGTCGAAGCGCGTTTCGTTCCAGCACTCCCGTCGCCCGTCCCTGTCCCGTGTCCGCGGCGCCGTGATGGCCGCCGGTCTCGGTACGTCGATGGTTCTCGGCGCGGGCGCTGCGTTCGCGGCCAGCTCGACGGGTGCCCCCGGCAGCGCGGACCATCTGACCGGCGCCGGTGCGGCCCGGTCGATCGCTGAGCAGGCTTCCGTCCAGAGCAAGATCGCCGCCAAGAAGGCGGTGGCGGCCAAGAAGGCGGCCGCGACGAAGAAGGCCGCTCTGAAGGCGAAGAAGGCCGCCCTGAAGAAGACCCACGGCTGGTCCGCCCCGGTGAACCGCTACGAGCTGAGCGCGAGCTTCGGCAACGACGGCAGCCGCTGGGCCCACAAGCACTCCGGCCAGGACTTCGCCGTTCCGGTCGGTACGAAGGTCAAGGCCGCGCACAACGGCGTCGTCGTGAAGGCGGGCCCGAACGGCGGTGGCGACGGCCCCGCGTACGGCAACGCCGTCGTGATCAAGCACTCCAACGGCACGTACTCCCAGTACGCCCACCTGTCGAAGATCGACGTGCGGATCGGCGAGAGCGTGCGGACCGGTGACCGGATCGCGTCCTCCGGCAACACCGGCAACTCCAGCGGCCCGCACCTGCACTTCGAGATCCGGCACACCGCCGACTACGGCTCCGCGGTCAACCCGGTCCACTTCCTGAACCGCGAGGGCGTGCGCGTCTGACCCGTCGCGGCGGGCGCGTCCCGGACGGGCGGCGGATCACTCCCCGGTCTGCGGGGCGGTGTGCGCCTGAGTGATCAGATCGATGGCGACCTCCAGGACGGCCTTGCGCTTCTCCTCGGGGTCGCCTTCGGCGTCCTTGAGGGCGAACATCCCCGCGTGCGAGGCGACGAGCGCGGTGAAGCAGCGCACCTGGTCGATCAGTGAGGCGTCCGGCTCCTGGAGCAGCCCCATCAGGGCGATCACGCGCTCCTTGATGGTCACCCCGATGCTGAGGTCCCTTACGGCCGCCTGGTTCTCCTGCATGAAGCGGAAGAGGGGGGCGGCGGAGACCAGCGCCTCGCTGTAGCGGTGGAGGATCTCCTTCTTCGTCTCCAGCGTGCGCGGCTGCTCCTGGCCCCAGGCGACCAGCTCCTCGACCGGCCGGTTCAGGTCCTCGAAGATGCTGACCAGGATGTCTTCCTTGGTCTTGAAGTGGTAGTACAGCGCCGCCTTGGTGACGTCCAGCCGCTCGGCGATCTCGCGGAGCGAGGTCTTCTCGTAGCCCTGCTCGGCGAAGAGTTCCAGGGCGACGTCCTGAATGCGCTGGCGCGTGTTGCCACGGCGCTGCTGCGGTGTGCGGCCCATGAGAGCTCTCCTCAAAACTTACTTGACGCCCGGCTAGTTACGGGTCTACCTTCCCCAGTGTAGTTACTAGCCGGGCGGCAAGTAAGTCCCCGGCTCACACCGGGGAACGGGCCCGTACGGCGGGACCAGGGGAGTGGGGACCATGACCGATCTGAAGAAAGCCGCAGGCGGGGGAGGGAAGCCGGTCGTCGCCGACCCGCCGGCCGTACAGCCCGCGGCACAGCAGCGCAGCGTCCGGGTGGTGATGCTCGCACTGATGATCACGATGCTGCTCGCCATGCTGGACAACCTGATCGTCGGTACGGCCATGCCGACCATCGTCGGTGACCTCGGCGGCCTGGAGCACCTGTCCTGGGTCGTCACCGCGTACACCCTGGCCACTGCCGCCTCCACCCCCATCTGGGGCAAGCTCGGCGACATGTACGGGCGCAAGGGCATCTTCCTCACGTCCATAGTGATCTTCCTGATCGGCTCGGTGCTGAGCGGCATGGCCCAGGACATGGGCCAGCTGATCGGCTTCCGGGCGGTTCAGGGGCTCGGCGCGGGCGGTCTGATGGTCGGCGTCATGGCGATCATCGGCGATCTGGTGCCGCCCCGCGAGCGCGGCAAGTACCAGGGCATGATGGCCGGGGTCATGGCGGTCGCCATGATCGGCGGACCGCTGGTCGGCGGCACCATCACCGACCACCTCGGCTGGCGCTGGAGCTTCTACATCAACCTGCCGCTGGGCGCGGTCGCCCTCGCCATGGTCACCGTCGTACTGCACCTGCCCAAGCGCCAGGGCGCCAAGGGCCGGATCGACTACCTCGGTGCCGCGCTGCTCACCCTCGGCATCACCGCGATCGTGCTGGTCACCACCTGGGGCGGTACGGAGTACGCCTGGACCTCCGCCATGATCATGGAGCTCGCCGCGATCGGCGTCGTCTCGCTCGTCGGCTTCGTGTTCGTCGAGACGAAGGCGTCGGAGCCGATCATCCCGCTGCACATCTTCCGCAACCGCAACTTCACCCTGATGTCCGTGATCGGCTTCATGTCGGGCTTCGTGATGTTCGGCGCGGTGCTCTTCCTGCCGCTGTACCAGCAGTCCGTCCAGGGCGCCTCGGCCACCAACTCGGGCATGCTGCTCCTGCCGATGCTGCTGTCGATGATGGTCGTCTCGCTCGTCGCCGGACGGGTCACCACCAGCACCGGCAGGTACAAGATCTTCCCGGTCCTGGGCTCCGTGCTGATGGTGAGCGGCCTCTACCTGCTGTCCCGGATGGACGTCGGCACCACACGGCTCACCTCCGGCCTCTACATGGCGGTGCTCGGTGCGGGCATGGGCTTCCTGATGCAGATCACCATGCTCGTCGCGCAGAACAGCGTGGAACTGAAGGACATGGGAGCCGCCTCGTCCTCGACCACCCTCTTCCGCACGCTCGGCAGCTCCTTCGGCGTCGCGATCATGGGCGCGCTGTTCACCGGGCGGGTGCAGGACGAGATGGCGGCCCGCGGCGGCGGGGCGGCCACCGCGAGGTCCGCGCAGCTGGACGCGGCGAGCCTGGCGAAGCTGCCGGACGCGGCGCGTGAGGCGTACCAGTTCGCGGTGGCCTCCGGTACGCACATCGCCTTCCTGGTGGGCGCCTCGGTCGCGGTGATCGCGCTGGTGTCCTCGGTCTTCGTCAAGGAAGTGCCGCTGCGCGGGGCGGGCCCGGCGCCCAAGCCGGTCGCCGAGGCCGTCTGAGCCCGGCGTACGGACGGAGCGCGCGTACGGGCGCTCCGTCCGTACGCGCGCGGGGCCGGACGACGGACCGGGGCGACGATGTCCGGAGCTCCGTCCGGGCGGGTGCGGGCATTCCGGCCCTTGGGGCGCCGTCCGCGCGGGTACGGGCGCGGGGCTCACGGAGCCCACGGCGCGTGCGACGCGGCAGGCGCCGCCCGCGCGGGTACGGGCGCGGGAACGCGGTGCGCGGGCACGGAACGTTCGTACGGATCAACGGAACGGAAGGCTCCCGGGCGACGCGCCCCGGGAGCCTCCCGTCATGTCCGGCACCTGGCTCAGCGCCGTCTGCGCCCCGGCGCCGCCCCCGCTTCGTCGCCGTCGCCAGCCTCCGCGGCCCGCTGCTCCGCCACCGCGAGGACCGGGAAGCTGCCGGTGTTGGTCGGGGCGTGCTCGGGCAGCCACAGCACCGCGATCGCCCCGCCCCCGCCCGGCGCCGCCCCTTCCGGCCCCGCGTTGCGGAAGGTCAGCCGGGCCCCGAGCACCCGCGCCTGACCCGCGGCGATGGTCAGCCCGAGGCCGTGCCCGTGTCCCGCCCGGTCGCTGCTGCCGGTACGGAACCGGCTCGGCCCCTCACGCAGCAGGTCCGGGGGGAACCCCGGACCGTGGTCGCGGATGCGGACCACCCGGCCCTCGACCGTGACCTCTACCGGGGTGGCGCCGTGCTTGGCGGCGTTGCCCAGCAGGTTCCCCAGAATGCGTTCCAGCCGCCGCGGATCGGTGCTGACGTGCGACTCGTGCACCACCCGCACCGTCACGTCCGGGTCCAGCAGCCCGATGCGCCGGCTGACGAACTCGCCCAGCGCCAGTTCCTGGAGCTCGGCCCGCTCCGACGCGCTGTCCAGCCGGGCCACCTCCAGCACGTCCTCCACGAGCGTCCGCATCGCCTGCGCCCGGTCCCGCACCAGCTCGGTCGGGCGGCCCGGAGGCAGCAGCTCGGCCGCCGTGAGCAGCCCGGTCACCGGCGTACGCAGCTCGTGCGCGATGTCCGCGGTGACCCGGCGCTCCGCCTCGATCCGCGCGTTCAGCGCGTCCGTCAGCGCGTCCACCGCACCGGCCAGCTCGTCCGTCTCGTCCCGGACGACCCCGCCGACCGCCTCACGGACGCGCACCTCCGTGTTGCCCTGCGCGACCCGGCCCGCCGCGGTCGCCGCCTTGCGCAGCCGACGCGACAGCTGCCCGCCGATGAGCACGCCCAGCGCACAGCCGCCGAACACCACCGAGACCGAACCGATGATCAGCGCCCGGTCCAGATCGGCCATGATCGTGGAGCTGCGCCCGGCGAACCGGGTGTGCAGCGACAGCACGTCGCCGTGGCCGACCGGCACCGCCGCCCACACATCGGGCACCCCCTTGTCGGTCTCCTCGACATGGGTGGCCCGCCGGTTCTTCGCGGTCTCCGCGCGCAGGCTGCGCGGCATCGTCGGATCGTTGAGCTTGGCGCCGAAACGGGGGTCGGCCTTCTTCGTCTTCGTCGCCTCGTACAGCAGCTGCGCGTACGTCAGCCGCTCCAGCTGGACCTCGCGGGCGTTCTCCAGCATCGAGACCCGGGCCGCGTTGTGGACGACGAAGCTGAGCGCGACCGCCGTCAGTGCCCCGACCGCGGCGATCGCGATGCTGATCTTCCAGCGGACTCCCGTCCGCAGGGCGGGCCGCTTCACGGGCGCAGTTTGTAGCCGAAGCCGCGGACCGTCTCGATCCGGTCCTGGCCGATCTTGGTGCGCAGCCGTTGTACATGGACGTCCACGACCCGGGTGTCACCGCCCCATCCGTAGTCCCAGACCCGCTCCAGGAGCTTGTCGCGCGAGAGCACCGTGCCCGGCGCCGCGGAGAACTCCAGCAGCAGCCGCATCTCGGTCGGGGTCAGCGCCACCCGCTCGCCGCCCCGGTGCACCGCCATGCCCTCGGTGTCGACCTCCAGGTCACCGAAGACCAGCACCCCGTCCACGTCCTCGGCCTCCGGCTCCGCGCCGCCCGCCTGCCCGCCCGAGGCGTGACCGAAGCGGCGCAGCACGGCGCGGATACGGGCCACCAGCACCGCCCCGTCGAACGGTTTGGTGACGTAGTCGTCCGCACCGGCCTCCAGGCCGAGCACCACGTCGATCGAGTCGGCGCGGGCCGACAGCATGATCACGGGCACCGTCGACTCGTCGCGGATGCGGCGGCAGAGGCTGACCCCGTCGAGCCCCGGCACCATCACGTCGAGCAGGGCGATGTCGGGGCGGTCGGCCCGGAAGGCCTCCAGGCCCGAGAGGCCGTCGGGCATCGCGGTGACCGCGAAGCCGTCGCGCTCCAGCGCCAGCTGGGTGGCCTCGCGGATGACGTCGTCGTCCTCGACGAACAGGACGTGGGTCTCGGCCATCGGAATGCTCTCAGTTCTCCGCCGGTTCGGCGTCCGTCCCCGGAAGGGCGGCGCCGCCGCTGCCGACGGCTCGGTTGAAGTCGTTGTGCACCCGGTCGTGCTCACCGAACCGGCTGCCCGACCAGCGGTAGGTGATCACTTCCTCGCCGGAGGGGTACGCGACGGAGTCCTTCTTCTCGTACACCTGGGTCGTCACCACCAGATCCCCGCGGTCGATCGTCCCGTAGACGGCGGGCTGCTCGATGGCGAAGACGTTCCGGTACGCGTCATTGCCCTCCCGCCGGTACACGTACGTACCCACCCCCACGGAGTCGGCGCAGGTCATCACGTTCACCACGACATCGGCCGCCGGACCGCCGGTCAGCGTGCCGTACGAGGTGTCCACCGGGTAGTCGGACCCGGCGCAGGGCTTCAGGTCCGTCCGGACCCGCTCGCTGACCTTGGGGTCGCGCTTGAGCAGGGCCACGGGGTCGACCCGGGGGGCGGGCCGGGCGGAGGCGGACGGGTCGTCGCTGGGGGTGACCTGGGCGACGGGCTGGGTACCGGCCGGGCCCTCGTCCCGGGTGCCGGTGCCGCCGGTGGAGCAGCTCACGGAGAACAGCCCGAGGGCGGCGAGCCCGACCAGGGTCGTGGCACTCGCCGCCCGGCCGGTCAGGCGCCGGCCCCGCTGGACGGCGGCCGCGTGGCCACCGCCGTCCCCTTCACCGCCGTGGCCTCTGCCACCGGTACTGTCGCACGCGCCGCCGCGGCCTCTGCCACGGTCACCGCCGCGCTCACCGCCGTCGCCGCTGGCTGTCAGGCCGCGCAACGCTCCCGCCCCCGTTCGTCCGTATGCCTGCCCACCCGCGCCCGCGCCGGTACGCGGCCGGTCGGCCGCTGCCGCTCCTCGGCGATCCGGGCCTCCCGGCTCGCCGCCTCGCGGCTCTCCAGCTCCTGGCGCAGCCGTGCCAGCGCACGGTGCAGCGTGCTCTTCACCGTACCGGCCGACATGCCGAGCGCGGCGGCGGTCTCCTCCGTACTCATCTGCTCCCAGTGTCGCAGGACGACGACGCTGCGCTGTTTGGGAGCCAGCACGCCCAGCACGTCCATCAGCAGGGCACGGTCGGCGCGCTGCTCGGTGCCGTCCTCGACGCTGGCGTCGGGCAGCTGCTCGGTGGGGACCTCGTCCAGCTTGCGGGCCCGCCACCACTCGGTACGGGTGTTGATCATGACGCGGCGGAGGTAGGCGTCGGCCAGGGACTTGTCGGCGATCCCGTCCCAGCGGCCGTACGTACGGGCCAGGGCGGTCTGGAGCAGGTCCTGCGCGTCCACCGGGTCGGGGACCAGCCGTCGTGCGCTGCGCAGCAGCGCGTCATGCCGAGTGCGTACGTAGTCCTCGAATGCGAGCACCTCGCCCTGCGCCATTTCCAACCGCCTCCGTCCCCGTGGATCCCCGTAGTGCCGCCGCCAGCCGTTCTTCGGTCGGGCTGACGGGGAAGACGCTACGGAGCTGTTGTCACGAGGCTGTGCGGAGCAGCCATACGCCGACGCACGGCTGTCCATCGGTTGTGTAACAGCGAAGGGGAGTGAGGAGGTGCGTACGAGGGCCCGTACGGGGGTGTGTACGGAGTGCGGTCAGGTGAGGGGAAGCCGGTACTGCCCGCCGGGCAGCGGTTCGACCAGGCCGTCGGCGACCAGGCCGTCCAGGGCGCGGGCCCGTTGCACGGGCTCGTCCCACACCACGTCCAGCGCCGACTGCGGCACCGGTGTCACCGCCTCGCGCAGCACGGCGAGCAGCCGGCCGCGGACCTGCCGGTCGGTGCCCGCGTACGTCTGGCCGCGCCGCGGCGGGCCCTGGTGGGCCGGCTTCCCGGCCAGCCGCCAGGCGCACTGCTGGGCGATCGGGCAGCGGGTGCAGTCCTCGTTCTTCGCGGTGCAGACCAGGGCGCCCAGCTCCATCGTGGCGGCGGCCCAGCGGGCGGCCCGCTCGTCCTCCTCGGGGAGCAGCGCGCGGGCCAGCCTGCGCTCGGCGGCGGTCGTCGCGTTCGGCGGGTACTGAATGCCGGTCGCGGCCCGTGCGAAGACCCGGCGGACGTTCGTGTCGAGCACGGCGTGCCGCTGCCCGTACGCGAACGAGGCCACCGCCGCCGCGGTGTACTCGCCGATGCCGGGGAGCGCGAGGAGCTGGCCGTGCTCGCTCGGTACGTCGCCGCCGTGGCGCTCCGTTATGGCCTGCGCGGCACCGTGCAGGCGCAGGGCCCGGCGGGGGTAGCCGAGCCTGCCCCAGGCGCGGACCGCCTCGCCGGGCGGCTCGGCGGCCAGGTCCGCGGGGCGCGGCCAGCGCTCCAGCCACTGCTCGTACACCGGGAGGACCCGGCTCACGGGGGTCTGCTGGAGCATGAACTCGCTCACCATCACACCCCAGGCGCCCGCTTCGGGGCGGCGCCAGGGCAGATCGCGGGCGTGCTGGTCGAACCATCCGATCACGGGGGAGTGGAGGGACGTGGGGGGCGTCTGTGTCGCAGTCGTGGCAGTCATCGCCCCTCGATCCTGGCACGGAAGAACGGGCGACGGTTCCGCGTGCGGAGGTGTCGCTCCTCCGGGGGGCCCTTGGGGTGACAACGCCACCCGTCCGAGACCCGCCGGGTCCGGCAACCGGCCCAAGAGGGGCCGGAGCCCGTACACCCCCGCTCCACCGGCCTCAGCCGTGCCGGCGCCGGGAACGACGGGGAGCCGCGCCCGGTCCGCAGGCCCAGGCCGCCACCGGCGCCCCGCTGCTCCGTACCGTCCGGGCCAGCGACTGCGCGGGGCGGCGCAGCGCGAAGACGACCAGGGCCGACACCAGGGCGCCCAGGAGCAGGCCGACCGCCACGTCGTGCGGGTAGTGCACGCCGACGAAGACCCGGGAGAAGGCCATCAGCAGCGCCATCGGCACGGTCAGCCAGGCCAGCGCGGGCCGGACGAGCGCCACGGCGACCGCCGCCGCGCCCGCGATCGCGGAGTGGTTGCTGGGGAAGGACCAGTCGCCGTACGGCGGGCAGGTCACCAGCGAGGCCGCGGCCCCGGCGACCGCCCGGCACGGGCGTTCCTCGGTCACCGCCGTCTTGAGCACTTCGCTGACCACGTAGCCGAAGGCCGTCGCCACCGGTGCCAGCACCGCCAGCGCCAGGGCGCGGTCGTCGCGGTTGCGGGCCCGCCACCACCCGGTGACGAACAGGAGGCCGAAGACCAGGAGCCCCAGCTCCGTCCATATCTCGGCCAGATGGTGCACCCATGACGGCATGTCATGCGCGAAGTCGGTGATGTCCCGGTAGAGCGGGGCGGTAACTGAACTATCCATGTGACAGAGGGTAGTGAATGAAATCTGAAGTTCATTCAGGAGCCGACCTTCGTTCAACTGGACGGCGGCGCAGGGCTGGAGCGGAGGGCCAAAGAGGCCCGGAACGGGCCTTCCGGGATGATGATCCGTAAAACTTGGCGTCCTGGATGGCGGGTGGGGCGGGAGTCGGCGCCGATCTCTCGTAGAGTTCGGGTCGTGGGATCTCTGCGTAATCCGATCGGTCCGCTTCCCTCCAGCATCTACTGGCGACGGAGGGCCGTAGCGGTGTCGCTCGCCGCGCTGATCGCGGTGCTGGTCGTCTGGGCCGTGACCTCGGGCGGGGGCAAGAGCGCCAAGAGCGATGCCCGGCCCGGCGGTCCGGGCCCCGCGAGCGAGATCACCCCGGGCCCCGGGGGCACCGGCCCGGCCATCACCCAGCAGCCCGGCGGACGCGACGAGCCGGACGACTCCGGCGGCGACGGCGGCGCCACGGGCGCGGGCTCCGGCGACGCGGGCTCCGGCAGCGGCAGCACGGACGCCGGGGGCGGCACGCAGACCGAGGCCGGGGACACGGGCGGCTCCGGTTCGGGTTCCGGCTCCGGCGGTACGGCGGGCCAGCAGGTCCCGGCCTCCTCCCCGCTTCCCGACTGCACCCCCGAGGCGCTCCGGATCAGCCTGAGCACGCAGAACAGCTACGCCCCCGGGCAGAAGCCGGAGTTCCGGCTGGCCGTCAGGAACACCTCGGCCGCCACCTGCAAGGCCGACCTCGGGCCGAGGAGCGCGGTGCTCACCGTCACCGAGGCCGGAGGCGACGACAGCCAGGTCTGGTCCTCCAAGGACTGCCCGCGCGCCGCGGCGCCCCTGCTGCTGAAGGTCCCGGCGGGCGGGACCGTCGTCCACGCCGTGGAGTGGGACCGCCACAAGAGCTCCCCGCGCTGCGCGACGCCCCCGGCGGGAACGGCGGGGCCCGGTACGTACCTGGTCGAGGCGAAGGCGCCGGGCGAGCCGGTGCAGCGCGCCTCCTTCGTCCTCGCGAAGGACTGAGCTCCGGCGTACGCCGGACATGCGGAAGGGGCCCGGGAAACCGGGCCCCTTCCGCATGCCGTGTCCCGCGCGGGGAAGACGGCTACACGTACCGTTCGAGGATCGACGACTCGGCCAGCCGGGACAGTCCCTCACGCACGCTGCGCGCCCGTGCCTCGCCGACCCCGTCCACCGTCTGGAGATCGTCCACGCTGGCGGCGAGCAGCTTCTGCAGACCGCCGAAGTGCTCCACCAGCCGGTCGATGATCGCGCCCGGCAGCCGCGGCACCTTCGCCAGCAGCCGGAAGCCGCGCGGCGAGACCGCCGAATCCAGCGTCTCGGGCGAGCCGCTGTAGCCCAGCGCCCGTGCCACGACCGGCAGTTCGAGCAGCTCGGTGTGGGAGAGCGCGTCCAGCTCGGTCAGCGCCTCGGCGACCGTACGGGAGCGCTTCGCGGTCGGCTCCGGCACGTAGTCGCGCACGACCAGCTCGCGCTCCGGCTCGACGCCCGCGATCAGCTCGTCGAGCTGGAGCGAGAGAAGACGGCCGTCGGTGCCCAGCTCGACCACGTACTCCGCGATCTCGGTCGCGATCCGGCGGACCATCTCCAGCCGCTGGGAGACCGCCGTCACGTCCCGGACCGTCACCAGGTCCTCGATCTCCAGCGCGGAGAGCGTGCCCGCGACCTCGTCCAGCCGGAGCTTGTACCGCTCCAGGGTGGCGAGGGCCTGGTTGGCGCGGGAGAGGATCGCGCCGGACTCCTCCAGGACCCGGCGCTCCCCGTCCACGTACAGCGCGATCAGGCGCATCGACTGGGAGACCGAGACGACCGGGAAATTGCACTGCTTGGAGACCCGGTCCGCGGTGCGGTGGCGGGTGCCGGTCTCCTCGGTGGGGATGGAGGCGTCCGGCACCAGCTGCACGCCCGCGCGCAGGATCTTGGTCATGTCCTTGTCGAGGATCAGCGCGCCGTCCAGCTTGGCCAGCTCGCGCAGGCGGGTCGCGGTGAACTCCACGTCCAGCACGAATCCGCCGGTGCACATCGACTCGACGGTCTTGTCCATGCCGAGCACGATCAGTCCGCCGGTGTTGCCGCGAAGAACGCGTTCCAGCCCGTCCCGCAGCGCCATTCCGGGCGCCACGGCGCTCAGCGAGGCGCGCATCAGCGCCTCGTTACCGGTGCCTTGGCCGGACTTTCCGGGCGATGCTGCCCGGTCGTTGGCTGCCACTGCACTCCTCCGGTCACAGGTTCGCGGTGCCCTTACGTCCCTCGTGCTGTTCGCACGGACGGGCGAGACCAGGGCAAAGTCTACCGGCGTGCGCCCTCCTCCTGGGGGGCCTGTGCGCGAGACCGGCGCGGGAGGACTCTGAGCGCGTCGCCCATGTTGGCGACTTCTGTGACCTTCATACCGGCGGGGACCTTTCCCGGATCGGGCGGCACCAGCGCGTGCGTGAAGCCCAGGCGGTGTGCCTCGGCCAGCCTGCGCTGCACCCCCGTCACCCTTCTGACCTCGCCCGCGAGCCCCACCTCGCCGATCGCCACCAGGTTCTTCGGCAGGGGGGTGTCACTGGCGGCGCTGGCCAGCGCCAGCGCCACCGCGAGGTCCGCGGCGGGCTCCGAGAGCTTCACTCCGCCCACCGTCGCGCTGTAGATGTCGCGCTTGCCGAGCGCGCTGATCCGGCCGCGCTGCTCCAGGACCGCGAGCATCATCGACACCCGGGAGGTCTCCAGACCCGAGGTGGTGCGCCGGGGCGAGGGGATCTGGGAGTCGACCGTGAGCGCCTGGACCTCGGCGACCAGCGGCCGCTTGCCCTCCAGCGTGACGGTCAGGCAGGTGCCGGGGACCGGCTCGTCGCGCCGGGTGAGGAAGAGGCCGGAGGGGTCGGCGAGACCCGTGATCCCTTCGTCGTGCAGTTCGAAGCAGCCGACCTCGTCGGTCGCTCCGTACCTGTTCTTGACGCCCCGTACGAGACGCAGGCGGGCATGGCGGTCGCCCTCGAAGGACAGCACCACGTCGACCAGGTGCTCCAGCAGGCGGGGGCCCGCGATCGCCCCCTCCTTGGTGACGTGTCCGACCAGGAGCGTGGACATGCCGCGCTCCTTCGAGGCCCGGATCAGGGCCCCGGCCACCTCCCTGACCTGAGCCATGCCGCCCGGCGCGCCCTCGATCTCCGGCGAGGCGACGGTCTGTACGGAGTCGAGGATGAGGAGGGAGGGCTTGACGGCGTCCAGATGGCCGAGGACGGCGGAGAGGTCCGTCTCGGCGGCGAGGTAGAGGTGGTCGCTGATCGCGCGGATACGGTCGGCGCGCAGCCGGACCTGGCTCGCCGACTCCTCGGCGGTGACGTAGAGCGTGCGGTGCTCGTCGCTCGCCGACTTGGCGGCCACGTCCAGCAGCAGCGTCGACTTGCCGACGCCGGGCTCGCCCGCGAGGAGCACGACGGCGCCCGGCACGAGACCGCCGCCGAGCACCCGGTCCAGCTCACCGACACCGGTCGTCCGGGCGGTGGCCTGCCGGCTGTCGACCTGGCCGATGGGGATCGCGGCGGTGCTCACCCGGCCGGCCGCGGTGGTCCGCACGGCGGGGGCGCCGCCGAACTCCTCGACCGTCCCCCACGCCTGGCATTCGGGGCAGCGGCCGAGCCATTTGGCGGTCGTCCAGCCGCATTCGGAGCAGCGGTAGGACGGCCGGTCCTTCGCGGATTTCGTACGGGCAGCCATGGGGCCCACCGTATAGGTGCGGTACGACAACGCCGCCGGTCGCCGTGCGGGGCCCGGGAGCCAGCGGCTGTCAGGCCCCGACGCCTGGCGGAATGGGGGATTCCTGTCCCCTTTTGAGCGATACGTTCACCCGTAAGGATTAAAAGTGCTGAAGGCGAGCTAAAGGTGTGCCGGGTGCTGCCTACGGTCGCAAGGTGACGAGCAGCGGTCTGGAGCCCCCCACACACACCACCGGCGCACACCGGACGCGGCGCAGTGCGCCCCGCCTTTCGGCGTATGCCCCGTCTCCCCTGCCCTCGTCCTCGCCGTCGCACCAGCCGCCCGCCCGTGACGAACCGCACCTCGACGGCCTGTTCACCTACTGCCTCTCGGTGCTCTGCGACCACGACGCCGCCACCGAGGCGCTCGGCGGCGTGCTGGCGATCGCGGAGCGGCAGGGCGGCCGGTGCCCGGCCGACGAGGAGGAACGTAAATCCTGGCTGTACGCGCTGGCCCGGTGGATGTGCCTGCGCAAGCTCACCGAGCAGAGGCAGGGCCGCCAGGCGCACCGGCGCGGGACGGGGGCGACCGCTCCGGGGGCGCGCACCGGGCGGCGTACCTCACGGACGCCGCCCGGTGCCGCCTCGGCTCCGAACGCCCCCGAGGCCGAAGCCGCCGAGGCGCACCGCCGCGAGCTGGCCCAGCTGGCCTGGCCCGAGGCGGCGGGCACCACCCCCGAGCAGCGCGAAGCGCTCGAACTGGCGGTGCGCCACCGCCTCGCCCCGCACGCCGTCGCCTCCGTCCTCGGGCTCGACCCGGTGGCCGCCCGCGAGCTGCTGGCCGCCGCCGCCTGCGAGGTGGAGCGCACCCGCGCCGCCCTCGCCGTCGTCGAGACGGGCAACTGCCCCACCGTCGCCCGGCTCACCGGCGAGCACCGGGTCCTGCTCTCCGCCGCGCTCCGCCGCGAGCTGGTCCGCCACGTCGACGACTGCCCCCGCTGCCGCAGGGCCGCCGAGCGGGCCGGGGCCGAGGGGCCCTGGCCCGGCGCCACCGTCGCCCCGGCCGCCGTACTGCCGGTCGTCCCGGCGCCCCGCCGCTCGGCGTACGTCGCGATGGCCCACGCCCAGCGCAACCGCTCCGGCGGCCCGCGCTTCGACCGGGCGGGCTTCCCGGTGGACCCGAAGGACCACGCCGCGCGCCGGGTCCGGCTGCGGGCCAGGGTCGTCACGACGACGGTGGTCGCCACGGTGGTCGCCGCCCCGGTGATCGCGCTCTGGACCGCCTACCGCGGAGCGCCGCAGACCGGCGAGGGCCGGGGCGGCGCGACGATCTCCGCCACCGAGAGCGAGGCCCGCAGTGACGCAGGAACCTCGGACGGCCACTACGAGAACGCGGGAAACGCCCGTCCCCGGCCCGGCACCGGCTTCGAGGACGGCCGGGCCCCGGACGTCTCGGTGGAGGTGACCGGCTCCGGGACCGGCCGCCCCGGCGCGGGCGGCCTCAGCGTCGAGGCCCGCACCTCCGGCGGCGTCACCCGCATCCGGCTGACCGCCTCGGGCGGGGCGCCGGTCGCCTGGTCGGCCCGCGCGGACGCCTCCTGGGTGCGGCTGAGCCGCCCCTCGGGCACGCTCGCCGCGGGCGGGTCCACCACGCTCCGGGTCCTGGTGGACCACCGGCGGGAACCGGCCGGTCCGTGGAGCGTGCGCATCGCGCTCGCCCCGTCCGGCTCGGCCGTGGTGGTCCGGGGGCACGGGGCGGCGCCGCCCGCCCCCGCCGTTCCGGTCCGCCCGGCAGGGCCTCTGGTCATCGCCCGGCAGCCCAGGCCCTCGCCAGGCCCCGCGTCGCCCACGGACGCGGCCCCCGGCGACCCGGCGCCCACGCGCACGCCCACGTCCACGTCCATGACGACCGCGGCGGAGCCGGAGCCGGGCGGTCACCCCCCGGCGTCCCCCGGCCCCTCCGGCTCCACGGCCGTCGCGGACCCGGCCCCGTCCGGCTGACCTCCCGAAGGGACCGGCGGGCTCAGGCCGGGTCGGCCGGGTGCGGGGCCATCGGCAGCAGCGCGGACATCCGCTCCTCGCACAGCCCGGCCAGCCGCTCGTACGCCGCCTCGCCCATCATCTCGGTGAGCTCGGGCCGGTAGGAGACGTACACCGGCTCCCCGGCCCCGTGCGCCGAGGTCGCCGAGGTGCACCACCAGTGCAGGTCATGACCGCCGGGGCCCCAGCCCCGGCGGTCGTACTCACCGATCGACACCTGGAGCACCCGGGTGTCGTCGGGCCGGTCGATCCAGTCGTACGTGCGCCGGACCGGCAGCTGCCAGCAGACGTCCGGCTTGGTCTCCAGCGGCTCCCGGCCCTCGCGCAGCGCCAGGATGTGCAGCGAGCAGCCCGCGCCCGCCGCGAACCCCGGCCGGTTCTGGAAGATGCACGAGCCCTTCCAGCGCCGCGTCTGGCGCTCACCGTCCTCGTCGGTCTCGACCCAGCCGGTCCCGGTGCCGACGTCGTGGAACTGCCACAGCTCCGGCGTCAGCCGCGCGACGTGCCCGGCCACCCGCCGCTCGTCGTCCTCGTCCGAGAAGTGGGCGCCCAGCGTGCAGCACCCGTCGTCGGCGCGGCCCGCCTGGATGCCCTGGCAGCCGCTGCCGAAGATGCAGGTCCACCGGGAGGTCAGCCAGGTCAGGTCGCAGCGGAAGATCTGCTCGTCGTCCGCGGGGTCCGGGAACTCGACCCACGCGCGGGCGAAATCGATCCCGGTCTCGTCCTCGGCCCCGTCCGCGGCCGGATCCGGTCCGTTCACTTCCTGCGGCATCTCCTGCTTCGCCTTCTGCTTCTTCGCACTCTTCGTGTTTTTGCCCGGCTTCGCCTTTTTCGTCTTTGGCACGTGCCAAGCGTACGGCCGGCCGGTGACCGGACGGCGGGCCGGAGCGGGGGCGGGAAGGGCCCCGGCCACCCGTCGGAGCGGCTTCGGGCCCCGGTAGCGTTCCGGGTATGAGACTCGGAGTCCTGGACGTGGGTTCGAACACGGTGCACCTGCTGGTGGTGGACGCGCACCCCGGCGCGCGCCCGCTGCCCGCGCACTCGCACAAGGCGGAGCTCCGCCTGGCCGAACTCCTCGACGCCGAAGGGGCGATCAGCCCCCAGGGCGTGGACCGGCTGGTCGCCACGGTCGCCGACGCCCTCCAGGCCGCCGAGGACAAGGGGTGCGAGGACGTCCTGCCGTTCGCCACCTCCGCGGTGCGCGAGGCGAGCAACGCCGACCGGGTGCTGGCCCGGGTGCGTGAGGAGACCGGCGTCGACCTCGCCGTCCTCAGCGGCGCGGAGGAGGCCCGGCTCACCTTCCTCGCCGCGCGCCGCTGGTTCGGCTGGTCGTCGGGCCGACTGCTGGTGCTGGACATCGGCGGCGGTTCGCTGGAGGTCGCGTACGGCGTCGACGAGGAGCCGGACGCGGCGGTCTCGCTGCCGCTCGGGGCGGGCCGCCTCACCGCCGGATGGCTGCCGGGAGACCCGCCGGACCCGGCCGACGTGAAGGCGCTGCGCCGTCACGTCCGCGCGGGTATCGCCCGCAGCGTCGGGGAGGTCACCCGCCTCGGACGCCCCGACCACGTCGTGGCCACCTCCAAGACCTTCAAGCAGCTCGCCCGGATCGCGGGCGCCGCGCGCTCCGCCGAGGGCCTGTACATCCAGCGCAACCTCTCCCGCAAGGCGCTGGAGGACTGGGTGCCCAGGCTGGCCGCGATGACCGCCCGGCAGCGCGGCGCACTGCCCGGCGTCTCCGAGGGGCGGGCCGGTCAGCTGCTCGCCGGGGCGCTGGTCGCGGAGGGCGCGATGGACCTGTTCGGGGTCGAGGAGCTGGAGATCTGCCCCTGGGCGCTGCGCGAGGGCGTCATCCTGCGCCGCCTGGACCACCTGCCCGCGGAACGGGCCGCGCTGGGCTGAGGAGCGCTGCGCCCCGGCCGCCATGGCCCTGCTCACTTTCCGCGGTGACCCCTCGGCGGGGCGTACCGCTGCCCGTACGCTGTCCCAGTGGCAGAACCAGTGGTGCGCATCCCGGATGCGAAGGTCGCCCTGTCGACGGCTTCGGTCTACCCGGAGTCGACGGCGACGGCCTTCGAGATCGCCGCGCGTCTGGGCTACGACGGCGTCGAGGTCATGGTGTGGACCGATCCCGTCAGCCAGGACATCGAGGCACTGCGGCGGCTCTCGGACTATCACGGGGTGCCGATCCTGGCCGTCCACGCGCCCTGCCTCCTGATCACCCAGCGCGTCTGGTCCACCGATCCGTGGGTGAAGCTCCAGCGCGCCCGGAAGGCGGCCGAGCGGCTGGGCGCGACGACCGTCGTGGTCCACCCGCCGTTCCGCTGGCAGCGCGGTTACGCGCGCGACTTCGTCACCGGCGTCTGGCGCATGGCCGACGAGACCGACGTGCGGTTCGCGGTCGAGAACATGTACCCCTGGCGCTACCGGGACCGCGAGATGCTCGCGTACGCCCCCGACTGGGACGTCACCCACGACGACTACCGTCACTTCACCGTGGACCTCTCGCACACCGCGACGGCCCGCACCGACGGCATGGCGATGGTCGGGCGGATGGGCGACCGGCTCGCCCACATCCACCTCGCCGACGGCAAGGGCTCCAACAAGGACGAGCACCTGGTGCCCGGCCGCGGCGACCAGCCCTGCGCCGAACTCCTGGAGCACCTGGCCCGTACCGGCTTCGACGGCCACGTCGTCATCGAGGTCAATACCCGCCGGGCGATGTCCGCCGCCGAACGCGAGGCCGACCTGGCGGAGGCGCTGGCCTTCACCCGGCTCCACCTGGCCTCGTCCCCGACCGGGACGCCGCGCGCGTAGCGCGGGCCCCTTTCCGTACCGCCCGCACACCGAGCGGCGTATCCCGCATATCGGACACCGTGTCCAGATCCTGGAGCCGGGGCGTACGCTGCGAAGGCAGTCTTCATACGTCGAAGGAGCGAGAGACGATGCCCCAGCTGAGGTCCCGCACTGTCACTCACGGCCGCAACATGGCGGGCGCCCGCGCCCTCATGCGGGCCTCGGGCGTAGCGAGCGAGGACATCGGCAAGCCGATCATCGCCGTCGCCAACTCCTTCACCGAGTTCGTCCCCGGCCACACCCACCTGGCGCCGGTCGGCCGGATCGTCTCCGAGGCCATCAAGGCGGCGGGCGCCGTGCCCCGCGAGTTCAACACCATCGCCGTCGACGACGGCATCGCGATGGGCCACGGCGGGATGCTCTACAGCCTCCCCTCGCGCGACCTGATCGCCGACTCGGTCGAATACATGGTCGAGGCGCACTGCGCGGACGCGCTGATCTGCATCTCCAACTGCGACAAGATCACCCCCGGCATGCTGATGGCCGCGATGCGCCTCAACATCCCGACGGTCTTCGTCTCCGGCGGCCCGATGGAGGCCGGCAAGGCCACCCTGGTCGACGGCACGGTTCGCAAGCTCGACCTGATCAACGCGATCACCGACGCCGTCGACGAGAACATCTCCGACGAGGACATCCTCCGCATCGAGGAGAACGCCTGCCCCACCTGCGGCAGCTGTTCCGGCATGTTCACCGCCAACTCGATGAACTGCCTGACCGAGGCCCTCGGCCTCTCCCTCCCCGGCAACGGCTCCGTCCTCGCCACCCACACCGCCCGCCGGGCGCTGTACGAGGAGGCCGGGCGCACGATCGTCGAGATCACCAAGCGCCACTACGAGCAGGACGACGCGACGGTCCTGCCCCGCGCCATCGGCACCCGCGCCGCCTTCGACAACGCCATGGCCCTGGACATCGCCATGGGCGGCTCCACCAACACGATCCTGCACCTGCTGGCCGCCGCGCAGGAGGCCGAGCTGGACTACGGCCTGGCCGACATCGACGCCGTCTCGCGCCGCGTCCCCTGCCTCTCGAAGGTCGCCCCCAACGTCGCTCCCGGCGGTACGTACTACATGGAGGACGTGCACCGGGCCGGCGGCATCCCCGCCATCCTCGGCGAGCTGCACCGGGCCGGACTGCTCGACGAGAACGTGCACGCGGTCCACTCCGACTCCCTCGACCAGTGGCTGAAGGACTGGGACGTCCGCGGCGGCTCCCCGTCCCCCGAGGCCGTCGAGCTGTGGCACGCCGCACCCGGCTGCGTCCGCTCCGCCACCGCCTTCTCGCAGTCCGAGCGCTGGGAGACCCTCGACCTCGACGCCGCGGGCGGCTGCATCCGCGACCTGGCGCACGCCTACTCCAAGGACGGCGGTCTGGCGGTCCTCAAGGGGAACCTCGCGGCCGACGGCTGCGTCGTGAAGACGGCGGGCGTCGACGAGTCGATCTGGACCTTCGAGGGCCCGGCGGTCGTCTGCGAATCGCAGGAGGAGGCCGTCGACAAGATCCTCCGCAAGGAGATCAAGGAGGGCGACGTCGTCGTCATCCGCTACGAGGGCCCGCGCGGCGGTCCCGGCATGCAGGAGATGCTCTACCCGACCTCCTTCCTCAAGGGCCGCGGTCTCGGCAAGAGCTGCGCCCTGGTGACCGACGGCCGCTTCTCCGGCGGCACGTCGGGCCTGTCCATCGGCCACGCCTCACCGGAGGCGGCCTCGGGCGGCACGATCGCCCTGGTCGAGGACGGCGACCGGATCAGGATCGACATCCCGGACCGGTCGATCGAGCTGCTGGTCCCCGAGACCGAGCTGGCCGCCCGTCGCGAGGCGCTGAACGGCGCGTACGCCCCGAAGGACCGCGACCGCAAGGTCAGCGCCGCGCTGCGGGCCTACGCGGCGATGGCGACGAGCGCCGACCGGGGCGCGGTGCGCGACGTGTCCAGGCTCGGCTGAACCACCGTGCGTCCCGGACCCCGCTCCGGCTGGTGAACCGCTGTGCGTCGCGGACCCCGCTCCGGCTGGTGAACCCTCACCAGCGGGCGGGGTCCTCGCCGTCCACGGCGAACACCGACCCGTCCGGCGCCGTCCCGAGGACGGCCCGGCCCGCCACGACCGGGGCGGGCAGCTCGGAGGAGTAGCCGAGCCGCCCGTCGCGCAGCCGCGGGCCGGTCTGCCCCAGCAGCCTCCCGCGCGCGGTGTCCACGGCCAGCAGCCGCCCGTCCGCCGCCGAGAAGTACAGCCGGTCCCCGGTGGCGAGCACCGGCGCGGAGGTCCGCCCGGCCGCGGTCTCCAACTGCCAGCGCACCGGGCGCCCGCCGCCCGCGCCGCTCTTCGCGCCGGTGCCGACGGCCACCAGCGTCCCGCCGCGCCCCAGCAGATACGCGGTGTCCCCGCCCACCACGACCTCCGGCTCGTTCATCCGGAACGGCAGCGCGGTCCGGACGGCCTTCCCCGTCCCCGGGTCGTAGCGGACCAGCCCGACCGTCTGGGTGTCCCCGTTCATCGCGGTCAGCACGAGCGCCCCGCCCGAGGTCCCCACCGGGGTCAGCATCCCGTCCAGCCGCCGCTGCCAGGCCGTGCGGCCGGAGGCGGCGTCGACGGCGGTGACCAGCGTGCTCGACCCGTACGACGAGTGCTCGAAGGCGTAGGCCAGTGCGGTGTCCGCGTCGTACAGCGCGTAGTCCGGGCGCCGGTGCCCGGCGAGCGCGTGCCGCCACAGGGAGACCCCGGTCGCGGAGTCCAGCGCCTCGGTCGTGCCGTCCTCGGCGACCAGCAGCAGGACGTCGCCCGCACCGAAGGGGGTGCCCACGTACGGGGAGAGGTCGGCGGCCCAGACCTGCTCGCCCCCGGCGGGGTCGTACGCCCGGATCTTTCCGTCCGGCACCGCCGTGTGCACCAGGCCGCCGGAGACCGACACCACCCCGGCCGCGGTGCCGCCCCCCGTGGCGTGCCGCGACCACAGCACCCGGCCGTCGGCGGGGTCCAGCCGGGCGGCCCCGGCCCCGCCCGCCGCGCAGTACAGCGCGGAGCCGTCGGCCGCGGTGCAGACCGGCGTCGCCCCGCCGCCCGTGCGCAACGCGGTCCGCCACGGCGAGAACGTCTCCGCGGGGCTCTCCGCAGGGCCTTCCACCGGCCCCTTCGCCGCCCCCGCCCCGCCGGAGCCGCCGGGCACCACGCCCGAGCCCACGGCCCACGCCCCGCCCGCGCTCATGACCAGCAGCGCCGCCGTGGCCACCAGCCACCGCCGCTTGCCGCCGCCCGGCCCCGCCCGTCCGGGCCGCGCCGCCGCCCGCACATGCGTATCGACGTCGGCGGCGCCCGCCGCACCGCCGGACGCGGGCCCCGGCCCGGGTGCGAGGACCGGGCGGGCGGGAGGCCGCCGCTGCGACGGTATGAACGAGGCCGCGTCGTACGACGGAGGACGCAGCGTCGCCATGATCTCGTCGGGGGTGGGCCGCCCGGCGGGATCCTTCGTCAGGCACCGTCCGATCAGCGGGGCCAGGTCCTCCGGCACCCCCGTCAGATCCGCGTCGTCGTGCACCACCTGGTAGGCCACGATGTACGGGCTGTCCGAGTCGAACGGCCCCCGCCCCGTCGCCGCGTGGACGAGCACGGCCCCCAGCGCGAACACATCGGCGGCGGGCCCGACCTCGCGCGGCCGCTGGAACTGCTCGGGCGCCATGTACGGCGGCGAACCGACCAGCTTGCCGGTCTCGGTGCGCAGATCGCTGTCGTAGGGGCGGGAGATCCCGAAGTCGATGACCTTGGGCCCGGAGTCGGCGAGCAGCACGTTGCTCGGCTTGAGGTCGCGGTGGATCACCCCGGCCCGGTGGATGTCGCGCAGCGCCTCCGCGAGCCCCGCGGTCAGCCGCCGCAGCTCGGCGGGGGCCATCGGGCCGTTCCGCTTCACCTGGTCGGCGAGGGTCGGGCCGGGAACGTACAGGGTGGCCATCCAGGGGCGGCCGGCATCCGGATCGGCGTCGACGACCGGCGCGGTGAAGGCGCCGCTGACCCGACGGGCCGCCCCGACCTCCTGCCGGAAACGCGCCCTGAACTCGGGGTCCGAGGCGTACTGCCGGTGCACCACCTTGACGGCGAGCTGGAGCCCGGAGGCGGAGCGCGCCAGATGCACGACGCCCATGCCGCCCGCGCCGAGACGTGCCTGAAGACGGTACTGGCCCGCGTAGTCCGGATGTTCCGCTTCCGGACCGGCTCCGGTACCTCGCAGCGGCGGCATCGCCCACCCCCGTGTGTTCCTCCGCAAGCGCGACGCACGGAGCCTAGTCGATGGTGCGTGCGATCCGGAGGGGGCTTGTAGCCTGCGCGTCGTACATGTCGTACGGATCCGTCTTTCAACGGGGGAGGCCTCATGGCCATGGACGAGCAGACCGGAACAACGACCGCCCAGACGGACGCCGACGCGTCCGGGACCACCGACGTCGAGGCGCTCGCGGCGGACGACGACGTCACCCGGTACCCGATCGCACCCGGCTACCGCGTCAACGTCCGCCGTGGACCGGGCACGCAGTACGGCATCGTGCGCACGCTCCCGTACGGGGTGAAGGTGGCGGTCTACTGCCAGAAGGTGGGCGAGCGGGTCACCGGCCCGTACGGCACCTCGAACATCTGGGACAACATCGCCAACGGCCAGTTCGTCGCGGACGCCTACGTGCGCACGGGCAGCGACGGCTACATCGCGCCCCGCTGCGACTGACCGGCACGGCTCCCGGCGCGCCCTTCGCCGCGTGCGCGGTTCGTGTCCGCTTGTCCGCGTGCGCGGTTCGCGTCCGCCCGGCACCGCGTCCGCCCGGTGCCGGGCCCGGGGATAATCGGCTTCGTGAGCGAGAACAGCGAAGCCCCCGGCACCGGTGCCGCGCCCGGTTCCACCACGCCCGGCCCCCGGCCCGAGCCACTGCGCTTCTTCGGGACGACCTGGGTCGACCACAGCGGGGGGTACGGGCTGCGCCGGGCGGGCGCCGCGATCGGTTCGCTGGCCGCCGCGGTGGGCGCCTGCTACGTCCTGCGCTTCGCCTTCCAGGGCCTTGAGATCGCCGACGTCGACAACTTCGTCGGCATCCTGGTGGTCCTGATGTTCGCCATCTGCAGCGCCGTCGCCTTCCGCAAGACCTGGGAGGGCTTCGGCCGCCGCCCCGCCGATCCGGCGCGCGAGGCCAGCCTGCGCGGCATCAAGACGATCGGCTTCGTCGGCTCGCTGCTCGCGTACTTCTTCCGCACGTTCCGGGAGGCGCCGGGCGAAGGGCTGCACCGCGAGGAGTACGAGGCGGCCCTGACCCGCTACGAGAAGCGCCGCTCGACGCGCACCGGGAACCCCGCGGCCCGCAAGCGGGGCAAGGCCGCCCAGTCCAAGCGCCCCAAGCGCACGTAGTACCGCGTCGCGGGCCTGGTGCCCCGTACCCCTGGCGGGCCTGGTGCCCCGCACCCCTCGTGGACCACGATGACCCCATGAACCCCGCCGACGCCACCAGCCCCGCTGCCGCCGACGCCACCGGCCAGGCCGACGCCGGGACCGCCTCCGCCCCGCCCGCCTCCCGCGCCCTCTCCTTCGACCGCGCCGCCGCCCAGTACGCCGCCGCCCGCCCCGGCTATCCGCCCGCACTCCTCGACGCCGTCGAGGAACTGGCCCGCCGCCCCCTGCGCGGCGCCCGCGCCGCCGACATCGGCGCCGGCACCGGCATCGCCACCCGGCTCCTGCACGAACGCGGTGCCCGGGTCACCGCCGTCGAGCCCGGCGCGGGCATGGCGGCGGAACTGCACCGCGCGCTCCCGCACCTGCCCGTGGTGCGCGGCGACGGCAACCGCCTCCCCCTCGCCACCGCGTCCGCCGACCTGATCACCTACGCCCAGTCCTGGCACTGGACCGACCCGGTCCTGGCCGCAGTGGAAGCGGTACGGGTCCTTCGCCCCGGCGGCGCCCTCGCCCTGTGGTGGAACGTCTCGGACCACGCGGTCCCCTGGGTCGCCGAGCAGGACGCCCGCCTCCGCCGCTTCCTCGGCGCCGGTGAATCCGCCCACGGCTCGCCCGCCCTTGCCCGGGAGCTGCCGCCCGCGCTCGGCTTCGCGCACCGCCTGCTGCCCTGGACCCGGCGCGTGTCCCTCGACACCCACCTCGCCAACCTCGCCAGCCACTCCGCCTTCCTGGTCATCGGCGACGCACCCACCAGGCGCTTCCTCGCCGGGGAACGCGACCACCTCACGAAGGTCTTCCCGGACGGCACGGTCGAGGAGACCTACACCGTCCAGCTGTACGTGGCGATCAGCCCGGCCTCCTGAGGGAGGATGGCGGCCACGAGCACCGAGACACGAGCACCGAGAACCGTCAGCACCGCCCGGAGGGTGAACCACATGGCCCAGACAGTCGCAGTCCTCGGCACCGGAAAGATCGGCGAGGCCCTGCTCAGCGGCATGATCCGGGCGGGCTGGCGCCCGGCAGACCTGTTGGTCACCACCCGCCGGGCCGAGCGCGCCGAGGAGCTCCGCGACCGTTACGGGGTCGACTCCGTCGACAACGCCGAGGCCGCCGCCCGCGCCGACATCCTCATCCTGGCGGTCAAGCCCCAGGACATGGGCCGCCTCCTCGACGAGCTCGCCGCGCACCTCACCCCCGGCCGCCTGGTCATCAGCGCGGCCGCGGGCATCACCACCGCGTTCATCGAGGAACGTCTCACCGCGAACACCCCGGTCGTCCGCGTCATGCCGAACACCCCGGTCCTGGTCGACGAGGGCATGTCCGTCATTTCGGCGGGCAGCCACGCCACCGCCGGGCACCTCGCCGCCGCGGAGGCGATCTTCGGCGGTGTCGGCAAGACCCTCCGCGTCCCCGAGTCCCAGCAGGACGCGGCGACCGCCCTGTCGGGTTCGGGCCCCGCGTACTTCTACTTCCTGGTCGAGGCGATGACCGACGCGGGCATCCTGCTCGGACTGCCCCGCGCCCAGGCCCACGAGCTGATCGTCCAGGCCGCGATCGGCGCCGCCGTGATGCTCCGCGACAGCGGCGAACACCCCGTCAAGCTGCGCGAGGCCGTCACCAGCCCGGCGGGCACCACCATCAGCGCCATCCGCGAGCTGGAGAACCACGGCGTACGGGCCGCCCTCATCGCCGCCCTCGAAGCCGCCCGCGACCGCAGCCGCGAACTCGCCTCCGGCAACGGCTGACCGCTGCCCCGCCCGGTCCGGACGAGGCGGCCCTACCCCGCGGCGGCGATCAGCTCCGCACTGCTCACCACCTTCGCGAACCCACCGCCGTGCAGCGACACGGCGGTGGCCCGCGCCAGTTCGTCCGCGCCCAGCACCCACCCGTACGGCCCGGTCAGACCGAAGGTGTACGTGGCGTCCAGCGCGAAGAACACCTCGTATCCGAGGTTCCCGCCCATCCGGGCCGTCGTCTCCGCGCACATATTCGTCTGCACCCCGGCCACCACGAACTGCCGGATCCCGCTCCGGTCCAGCCACTCCCTGAGGTCCGGCGTCCCGTAGAACGCGGAGTTCACGCTCTTCGTCAGCAACAGCTCGGGCCCGCTGCCCCTCCCGCGCCGCTCCTCCACGTACCCCTGGAAGCCGTTCCCCGGCTGCCCCGCCCGCAGCGGTGAGTCCGGCTTGAGCGAGTCGTGCCGTACGAACACCACCGGCCGCCCGCTCGCCTGCCAGGCATCGATCAGCCCGGCGATGTTCCCGTCGGCCGCCGGATTGTTCCGCGTCCCCCAGTACGCCTCCTCCTCGAAGCCGCGCTGCACGTCGATCACGACCAACGCCGCGTCCGTGTCGATCTCCCGCTCCGCCCTCATCTCCGCCGCCTTCCGCGTTCTAGTCCCTGTCTGCGTCTCCTGCTCCATGCCGACGATCCTGCCGCCCCGTATCTCCGCGCCCCAGAGGCCGAAAAGCCATCGACCGATGGTTTACTGCCACGATGACGCCTCCCGACGGCCCTACCCGTGTCGCGCTCGTCTGCTTCCCCGGCATCCGCGCCTTCGACGTCACGGTCATCGGCGAGGTCTGGGGTGTCGACCGCACCGATCGAGGTGTCCCGCCCTTCGACCTGCGCCGCGCCGCCGCGGACCCGGCTCCGATCCCCCTGCGCGGCGGCCTCTCCCTCACCCCCGACAGCACCCTCGGCTGGCTCGCCCGCGCCGACCTGATCGTCGTTCCCGGCCTGGACGACCAGCTGACACCGGCTCCGGCCCCGGTCCTCGCCGCCCTCCGCCGCGCCCATGCCCGGTCCACCCCGATCGCCGCCCTGTGCGGCGGGGCCTTCACCCTCGCCCAGGCGGGCCTCCTGGACGACCGGCGCGCAGTCACCCACTGGAACCTCACCGGCCTCCTCCGCACCCACCACCCCCAGGTACGGATCAGTCAGGACGCCCTCTTCGTCCACGACGACAACCTCTGGACCTCGGCGGGCACCGCCGCTGGCATCGACCTCTGCCTCCACCTCGTACGCACCGCCCATGGCGCCGAGGCCGCCGCCACCATCGCCCGCTCGATGGTCACGGCCCCTTTCCGTACCGGAACGCAGGCCCAGTTCATCGAGCACCCGACCCCCCGCGCCGACCGCGACGCGGACACCCTCGCGGCGGTACGGGCCTTCGCCCTGACCCATGTGGCCGAACCCCACACGGTCGCCTCCCTCGCCGCCCGCGCCGGAATGTCCCCCCGCACCTTCGCCCGGCATTTCCAGGCCACCACCGGGACGACCCCGCTGCGCTGGCTGATCACCCAACGCGTCGCCGCGGCCCAGAAGCTCCTGGAGCGCACCGACCTCCCCCTCCCCGAGGTAGCCCGCCGCACGGGCTTCGGCAGCGAGATCACCATGCGCCAGCACTTCGCGACCCACCTGTCCATCAGCCCGCGCGACTACCGCCGCGCCTTCCACAGCCGACCGGCCTCAGCCGGGGTTGACACGGGCAGCCTCGATCCGTAATGTGCTCCGAGTTGTCCGACGTGAGCGCCGACTCCGGTCGGTCCCCGGACAGCCATTCCGCAGTAGCCACTTCTGACCAGCGACATCTGTCGCCGGGCTTTCCGTGCGCATTTGTGGAATGAGGAATCCGCGTTCGAAGGAACGCCCCCGATTAGCGTCGGGGCCAAGGAATCCGCTAAAGTCTCACTCGTCGGAACGGCCCAAGGGCCAGGAAGACAAACCCCCCTGACTGGGAATCAGGCCCGAAAGGATCTGATAGAGTCGGAACCGCCGGAAAGGGAATCGCGGAAGCGAGGAACTGGAAAGCGAATCCCGCTTCGACTGGGAATCGGCACTCGAAAGAGTCTGATAGAGT